>CAWBKT010000025.1:0-218939 GCA_963789385.1 uncultured delta proteobacterium
TTTGAAGTTTAACTAGATTATTTGAATAATAATTTCATATAGATATTTTTTTGTTGATCATACCCCCACCGGACCAATTTCCATAAAATCTTCTGCCATCCGACAAGAACCCATCCCGAAATCAGAAAGCAGTTTTTTAGTTAACCCAAATGTCAGGTCTTGTTTGATTATGTTTGTCAGATCAAACCCGAACCGGATTTTGGATCGTTTTTTGCAGCCGAAGAATTTTTGAGCAGGGAAGTGAAAAAAGTAAACAAAATGGAAAAAACAGATTTTCAAGTTGGTCAGCCTGTGACAAAATCAAAAATAGGTTTCCATTTTGGGCCGTGATATGAGAAAAATAAAGATGATGGCTCTTTCAAACTCGAAGAACTAATCAAGCCGAGCCAAGGCCGGGAATGAAGAACAGAAGACCGGGCTGAGAAAATCCTCAAGGAGACCTCATTATGAATCCGGAAAATTCCGCCAACCAGGACAATGCCACCAAGTCAATCTCTGACCTGTTGAATAACGATTCCCCTCTGCGTATGGAGCGGAGGTCCTACCAACCCCCGCTCGTTCCGGTTTTCCAGAATGGTTCAGGATCGATTCGGCCATTGGAAGGTTTTCCTTTGGAAGTTCTTAAGGCAGCCAGAGAACAGTTGCCGATGGTAAGCGAAAATAAACTGGTTGAAATTATTGCCGGCGACGCCATGCGGGAGCACCCTTGCCGTATCGGCATTGTCCTGTCCGGCGGTCCGGCGCCGGGAGGCCATAATGTCATCGCCGGCGTCTTTGAAGCGGCCAAACGAGCGCACCCGGAAAATACCCTGATTGGCTTTCTGGCCGGCCCCAAGGGGATAATCACCAATAAGCACAAGGAAGTTACCGGAGAAATGATCGGGGATTATAAAAACTCCGGTGGATTTCACATGCTTGGCACCGGGCGGGACAAGATCGACAACACCGAAAAAATGGACAAGTGCCGTCAAACCTGCATCAATTTGAATCTTAGCGGTTTAGTCGTGGTCGGAGGGGATGACTCCAACACGAATGCGGCGTTTCTGGCTGAAAATATGAAAGATCTTGGCGTGCAGGTTATCGGCGTTCCCAAGACCATTGACGGTGATCTGCAGGTGCCGGGCTTGCTCCAGATTCCTTTCGGCTATCATTCCGCCTGTTTGAGTTTTGCCACGGAAGTGGGCAATTTGAACTCCGATTGCAAGTCAGATTTGAAATACTGGCACTTTAACCGGCTCATGGGCCGCAGCGCCAGCCATATTGCCCTGGAAGTCGCCCTCCAGACGCATCCCAATGTCATCTTAATCGGTGAAGAGATTGAGGAAAAGGAGTTGACGATTCATAATGTCGTGCGGCTGATTGCCGATGTCGTTGTGGACCGGGCTCAAAGGGGCATGAATTACGGCACCGTCTTGATTCCTGAGGGCATACTGGAATTTATTTATGAAATTAATGTGTTGATTATCAAGATCAGCTATATTATCGCCAGCTACGATAAAGAGTCTCACAATGACGAGACTTTTCACAAGTTACCCTTCGAGGATCAGGTACAGCTCATTGACAACCACGATATCTGGCGGGATTATGACAGCCGGGTATTTTTGGGACTGCCCACGGAACTGCAGAAAGGCCTGCTGCTCCCCCGGGACAGCCACGGCAACTTCCAGTATGCCCAGGTCCGTACCGAACGTATTATGCTGGATATGGTTTCAACCTATCTGCGCAAACAGCGGGGCAAAGGCATTTATAAGGGGATATTTAAAAATCAAAATCACTATTACGGCTACGACGGCCGGGGCACCTTTCCCACTAAATTCGACTGTGATTATGGTTACAACCTCGGGGTAACGGCTTTTGGTCTTTTGGCCAACGGCTGCACCGGCTATATGGCGGCCATTAAAGACTTGCACAAACCCCTGGAGAAATGGCAGCCGATTGGAATTCCATTGGCTCCCTTAATGCACCTGGAAGAACGCAAAGGCCGCTTAGAATTGGTAATTGCCAAGCAAAAAGTGGACTTAATGAGCACCGCTTTTAAAACCATAGTACAGGAGAGGACCAGGTGGGCCACAGAAGATCATTACCGTTTTCCGGGACCGATTCAGTTCTACGGGCCGTGTGCTGATGCCAAACCCCTCACTTTGGAATTAAATGCTTTGGATTTATAGTTGGGGAAGCAAGGAGCATCTAGTAAATTGTGAGCGGAAAGGCGGGAGGCGCTTGGGCTTCGCCGCCCTGCGGGTGCTTTCCCGCCCTACAGGGCCTTACTTGGCGATTAAATGCATTAGATTAGGAAGGGGTTTATTTCTCGCTTTTAAGCTTGTCGATATTTGAGATGGAAGTCTTTGTCAATGGAAAGTTTCTGCCGGTGGCGCAGGCAACCGTATCCGTGCAAGACCGGGGGCTGCTTTATGGGGACGGTCTGTTTGAAACAATCCGGGCCGAGGCCGGCCGGCCTTTATGGCTGAAGCAGCATCTAGCCCGGCTGGAGCAATCAGCGTTCGTTTTGAACCTGACTTTGCCGCGGCATTTTCCCTGGGAAAGCAGGATTCAAGAATTACTGGAACGGAACGGCTTGGCCGGCAATCTGGCAGCGGTGAAGATTTTGATTACCAGGGGAGCTATTGCCACCTTGGGGCTGCCGGAACCCGAGCAGCCGACAATTATTATTTATGCCAGGAAGTATGAACCGCCTCCGGCCGAGGAATATAAAGCCGGTTGGCCGGTAATACGTTTCCCGGAACACCGGGTAAATTTTTTAAGCAGACACAAGAGCCTGAATTATTTATTTTGTCTGGCGGCGCGGCAGTATGCGGTGGACCGAGGGGGCCGGGAAGGATTGATTTTAGAAGCCGACGGTACCGTGGCCGAAGGTGCGACCACGGCAGTCGTCTGGCAGGAAGGAAACACTTTCCTGACGCCGCGGGCCGGCAATGCTTTAGCCAGTGTGACCGTAGACATATTGCGAAAAGTTTTGTCTCGCCAAGGGGCTAATTTAACCGCGGCACCGGCGACGTTTGCCCGTTTGACGGCAAGTCAAGGTCTCTGGCTGGCGAACTCGCTCATCGGTTTGCTGCCGGTAGCTTCGGTGGATGGGCAAGCTTTGGCAATAAGTAGTGAAACCGCCAGATTAAATACCTTGTTGTGGTCAGAAACTGTCTAAGGCCTGCCGCAATTGACGGCCGACACTGGCCATGTCCTGCTCACGGTAAGATCCCTGACTAAATAACTGGTGGCCGTCATCGAAATAGCGCGGGATCACATGGAGATGGGCATGCGGGACCACCTGCCCGGCGGCGGGCTGATTATTCATCATCAGATTGAAACCTCGGGCAGATAGTTTTTTCTGCAGCGCCAGGGCAAGGCGTCGGCTGACCTGGCCCATTTCCAACCACAGGTCGTCGGGCAGTTCCAAAAATGTCTCAAAATGCTGCTTCGGGATTACCAGGGAATGGCCATAATTTACCGGGGCAATATCCAAAAAGGCCAAGACCCGGTCTGTTTCCAGGAGGCGCACCGCCGGGGCCCGGCCGGCGGCAATGTTGCAGAAGATACAGCTTGTGGTCATAAAATTTTTCCTTTGAAAGCAGGCTATCGGCAAGAGGCTATGGGCTATAGGTCTCTCATGTGCATCTGCCTGTTTTCATGCTTCGTTGTGTTCCACAGAACATGATGACTTTTGGCAATCAGTAAAAAGATGTTATCTTCTCAGGCCTCGTTGCTGCCGGAAGGAATTGTTTCACCTCCCAGCTATGGGAAAAGAAACACGAGGCCAAGACAGATAATAGTTTTTTTAATTAGCTTAAAAAATAATTTATTATCAATATTACATATAATTAACTGTTTCTATTATGACTGAGTCGGGTGATTCGGGCAAGAAAAAAGGCCCCGGCAGATTTATACATTCCTTTTCATTCAAGCGAGTCAACAGATGCATGGAATAAAAGACCTTGAACCACTATTAAGAAGTTTAGTTCAGGAAATGGAACAAAGCGTTCCCTATGCGGCGGCTTGGGCCCAAGACGCCTTGGGCGAACAACTGCTGGTGGATAGTCGGGAGTCTCGGGCCGAAGCCCTGGAAAGACAGCAAGGGGTGGTATTAACGGTTTTTACCGGTCGCAGTTTTTTAGAATATGCCCTAAACGGTGTGGCCACGGCTGAATTCTGTGACCGTTTGACCGCTGGCGCCGAAGAATTACTAAAGGCTGCCCTGACGGAGGGAATTGTTGACATTGGGCTGAACATTGATCCCGGTACACCCCTGACCCAGGATTTTGCCGCCGTTGCCAAGATTCCGCCGGAGCAGATTGCTTTGTCCGAAAAAATGGCCAGGCTCCGTGAATTGCGGGACAACCTGCACGACCGAGACCCTCGGGTGGTGAATGCCACTGCGCTTTGCGCTCATGTGAAAAGGTGCGAATTGTTTGTCAATCGGAGTCGCAGCCTTTACCAGGAACTGCCGCGCACTCAGGTGGTAGCCCAGGTGGTGCTATCCGAAGGGGATCATACCGCCCGTTTACATGGGGGACATTGTTATTTGGGCGGCTATGAACACGCGCATTTTGGGGACACGGAGCGGGAACGGTTAATTCGAGACGCCGATCGCATTCTCGGGGCTCCGCGGCTGACGCCGGGCAGGTATGACTGCATCTTTTCCCCGGAGTTTGCCGGTATCTTTGCGCATGAGGCCTTTGGCCACGGCACCGAGGCAGATTTATTTTTGCAACGGCGCTCCAGAGGACAGGAATATCTTAATACCCAAGTGGCATCACCATTGGTGGATTTATATGATTCACCGGCACTGCCGCGTCAGGCAGCCAGCTTTTATTTTGATCACGAAGGCAAAATGGCAGAAGAGACCCAGATAATTGAAAAAGGATTTTTGAAGCGCCCCCTCACCAATTTACATGCGGCTCTGCGCTTCGGCCTGAAACGCAGCGCCAATGGCCGGCGGGAATCCTACTCCCGGAAAATTTATGCCCGGATGACCAATACGTATTTCGGTCCCGGCAACAGCAGCTTTGACGACATGTTGGCTAATATAAAATTTGGTTACTTTCTCGACCATCCTTCCAACGGCATGGAGGACCCCAAGGGTTGGGGCATACAACTTGAGGGTCTCTACGCCGAGGAAATCCGAGAGGGAAAACTCACCGGTAAAGTTTATTCACCTGTTATTGTCACCGGTTATGTCCCTGATTTACTGCAGGCCATCACCATGGTAGGGTCCACGGTGGAAATAACCGGCTTGGGGATATGCGGTAAAGGTCATAAAGAATGGGTGAAGGTTTCGGACGGGGGACCGTTTTTGCGATTGCAGGCCCTTTTAGGATAAAAAGTTTTCGGTTTTCAGTTTTCGGCAAAAAAGAAGTTAATATCATTCAATGGTAAAAGAGAGTGCGCCAGCCGAATTAGAGAATAAGAAAAAATAAATACGTTTTAAATCAAAGGGAAATATGCTGCTTGGCGTTCTGAGTGATTCACATGGCAATGTGGAGGCCCTCCAAAAAGTGGCCTACTATTTTACGGAAGCCTGTGTCGATCTGGTCCTGCATCTGGGGGACGATTATCTGGATATTTTATTTTTGGAAGCTGCCGACCTAAAAGTTTTGGCAGTTCCGGGACTATATTGTCCGGAATATCGGGATCCGACTATTCCAAACAGACGTATCGAAAATTTGGCCGGAGTCAAAATAATGATGACCCACAGCCCGGAGGTCAGTAAGTTTGATCTACCGGGAGATTTGGCTCCGGAGAATCCTCAGGTTGACTTATTCCTCTATGGGCACACTCACATTCCTGATATCCAGGAGAAAGACGGGGTTTTATGGGTCAATCCCGGCCATCTGAAGGCGTTTGATAAGCGTGGCTATCCTTTGAGCTATGCCTTGATTAGCCTGACCCCACCATTGATAGACGTCAAAATTTTGTCGTTAGACACAGGGCAAGAATTATACGGTACTGTTTATACCAGGCATTGAGGATATGGTCATCAAGAGAGAACAAGCCAGGGGAGACAGCATGTCAGTTAAGTTTTGCACTGCGAGTTTATATACATTGTGAGCACACCGGTTGAAGTTGGAAAGATAATTCAAAATCCCCCCAAATCCCCCTCTAATAAAGGGGGACTTTTCATAGGATGACGTATGCAGGTGGAACTCCAGGGACAGATCGAACGGATCACCTTCAGCAATGAAGAAAATGGGTTTACCGTAGCCCAGTTGAAGGTGCGCGGCCAGAGGCATCTGGTTACCATTGTCGGCCATTTAATCTGTCCCAAGCCGGGAGAGCGGTTACGGTTGCAGGGGGAATGGAGTTTACATCCGAAATATGGAGAACAATTTAAATTCGTCAACCACGAATCTCTTTTCCCGGCCACGGAATCCGGCATCGAAAAATATCTGGCCTCAGGGTTTATCAAAGGTATCGGACCGGTTATGGCTCAACGTATTGTCAATACCTTCGCCGCCAAAACTTTTGAAATTATTGAGAACGAAATCGAGCGCTTGACCGAAATATCCGGGATAGGTTCCAAACGCCTGGAAATGATTCGACAGGCCTGGGAAGCACAGAAGCAGATCCGGGAAGTAATGATGTTCTTGCAGACGCACGATATCAGTACGGCTTACGCCCCGAAAATCTTTAAACAATACGGCAATCTGGCTGTTACCGTAATGAAGGAGAATCCCTACCAGTTAGCCACGGATATTTACGGTATAGGGTTTCTCACCGCTGACCGCATCGCCGCAAAATTAGGTATTGAAAAAGACAATCCGGCCCGCTTGGAGGCCGGCCTGTTGTACACCTTACAAGACCTGAGCAATGAAGGGCATGTTTTTTACCCTTTGGGGCTGCTGCTCAATAAATCCCAGGGAATTCTGGAGGTGGACCTGGACCTGATCAGGCAGGCCGTAAACCGGTTGGCCTTTCGCCAGGAAATCATGGTGGAGGATTCGTGGGATCAGGAAGCCGGAGAGGAGCAGCGGTCAGTTTACCTTACCGGCTTTTATCTGGCCGAAACCAACGCCGCCAAACGGCTCAAGATGCTCTTGCAGACCCAGCAGAACCTGCCATTCATAGACCCGGCCAAGGCACTGGATTGGGTGCAGAAGAGTTTGGGGCTTACCCTGGCGCCCCAGCAGGCCAAAGCAGTTCTCATGTCTTTACGCCACAAAGTCCTCATTATCACCGGCGGCCCCGGCACCGGCAAAACAACCATAATTAATGCCATCTTGAAAATTTGGAAACGGTTGGGGGTTAATATGATGATGGCTGCTCCTACGGGTCGGGCGGCCAAACGTATGAGTGAAGTCACCGGCCAGGAGGCCAAGACTATTCATCGATTGTTGGAATACAGCCAACAAAAGGGAGGGTTCCAGGTCAGTGAGAGCCGGACCTTACCGTGTGACCTGTTAATCATAGATGAAGCCTCCATGGTGGATATTCTCCTGCTCCATCACCTGCTTAAAGCAGTCCCCCGGGGGGCGACCCTCATCCTGGTGGGAGACGCCAACCAGTTGCCATCAGTGGGACCCGGTAATGTCTTTCATGACTTAATTGCTTCCCAGGCCATACCGGTCATTGAACTGACGGAAATTTTCCGCCAGGCTCAGGACAGCTTGATCATCGTCAACGCGCACCGGATCAATCGTGGTGAGATGCCCCTATGGAAACCAGGGCCGGAAAATCTGGCTGATTTTTTTTTCCTGGAGCAGGAAGAGCCGCAGGAGGTCCTGCGGGTAATCGTGGAAATGGTAAAGGAGCGTATCCCCCGGCGCTTTGGCTTTGACCCGGTGGAGGATATCCAGGTGCTGACACCCATGCACCGGGGGGTGGTAGGCTCGGCCATGCTTAATCAGGCTCTGCAGCAGGAGTTAAATCCCGGGAAAGAGGGCCTCGATCGGGGCGGGCGGATGTTTAAAGTCAATGATAAAGTCATGCAGATTAAGAACAACTACGATAAAGAGGTGTTCAACGGCGATATCGGCAGGATTAGTAAAATTGACCTGGAAATGCAGGAGATGACCGTAACTTTTGAAAACCGGGAAGTACTCTATGATTTTAGTGAATTGGATGAAATTATCCTGGCTTACGCCATTTCGGTCCACAAGTCCCAGGGATCGGAATACGCCGCGGTCGTGCTGCCGCTGGTCACGCAACATTTTATGCTCTTGCAGCGAAATCTGATTTATACGGCGATTACCCGGGGCAAGAAACTGGTTGTTATGGTGGGCGCCAAAAAGGCACTGGCCATAGGGATTAAAAATGATCGGACCAGGAAACGTTACACTAACCTCTGGCGGCGTTTATCGATGTGAATATCGTATCAAGTTAAGCGTTTACCGGTGGTTTTTTGCGGCGGCGGTCGGGTTTAGCGGTTTTTTTGGCGAGGAGATGCTTGACCATGGTAAGGATTTCCCATTCATCGTAAGGCGCCAGGACGCAACCGTAGACGCCTAATTGCATAACTTCCTGAATGAGATTACGATGGTCTTTGTCATACAGGAAGATAATGCCCCCATCTTTCAGGGCTGCTTTGATCTTCATAATGATAGCCGGACCAAACTGCGTTTCCGCCTCCCAGTCAATAAAAGTCACGGGGGAGGGTTCTTTCAGACCGGCAGTAAGTTCTCCGGGGCTGGTGATCACCACGGCTTTAAAATGGTTTCTCTCGAGAATGCCCAGCAGGTGTTGGCGAATATTATCATTGAGCACCAGGAGACTAATGGGCGTTGGTTTTACCGGTGGAGTCATTTTTTATGGCCCCGTTGTCGCGGGCGGAGACACACAAGCTTCTATCATATGCTCAAGGCCTATAATTTTTCTGCTCATGATGGTATCGAGCGAACCGCACCAATTACGAGAAGGACAATCCGGCATCTTGGGGAACCGGGATGGCGGGAAATAATCCCAATATTAAATTCAGCAAACTATATGCCAAAGAAGTCTGTTCAGCAAAAGTAAATCAGGCATGAAGAAAATGAAATAACTATGATTTATAAGGACTTAATAAATGGGAAATTTTTCTAAATATTATTAATTAAATGGTTTGTTCAAAAATCGACTCCCCATTTTCAATTTATAGAGTATTTGAAGGAAATTAAGACAGAAAGAGGAAATGTCCGAATATTGACCCCTTATTCTTTATTTCACACAATAAAAAAAGAAATTTACTGAAAACTTGAGATTTAGGCGCCGGCAGGCCACACTTTGACAGAATACCAGCGCCTCTAGGAAAGACATCAGGAATCGGATGCAGGGCTTGGGGATTGGTGTTTGGAAAGTTCTTCTTTAATTTTATCGGCAAAGGCTTCCTGGAAGGCCTCAATTTCCATGGCCTCCTCCTGGCGGCCGGACAGGTAGAGGGCTAAACCTTTATTTATGAGGATTTCTTTATTATCCGGTTGCAGGAGCAGAGCCTGATCCAGCACCCCCAGGGTGTCGGCAAACTTTTCCAGGGCCATGAGGGCCATGCCTTTGCCGATGAGGGCGTAGAAATGGTCAGGCTTTTTCGCCAATACCTGATCAAAGACTGTCACGGCTTCGGCGTCGCGGCCCAAGTCCTTAAGTAAAAAGGCCTTATTTTCCAGGGCGCGGTTATCATCGGGTTTTTCCGCCAGGACTTTGTGACAGCAGAAGAGGGCTTCTTCCAAGAGGCCCTGTTGCGCCAGGGTCATGGCCCCGGCCATCCAGGGGGTATCTTCGCCGATGACCTTGCGGATCAAACCTTCGTAGGTATCCCGCACTACCCGACGGCCCACCAACGGGGCAATACCGCCGTGACCCGGCATGACGTGGTCAATATCGTACTTGCGCAGGGTCCGCAGGGAATACAGGTAGTGGTCCAGACGCCCACCGCCGCCCTTGTCGATCTCGGCCATGGCCTCGGGCAGGACAATGTCGCCGGTAAAGGCGGTTTTGCTGGGGGCGTGATAATAACAAAGCCCATCGATGGTATGGCCGGGAGTGTGAATTACTTCAAGGTCAAAACCGCTCAGGTTAATGATTTCGCCGCCCTTCACCTCCGTCAGGCGGATATTGGCTTCCTTTAGTATGTCCATGTATTCCGTGGGACCGGATTCATGCAGGAAAACTTCGAGATCCAGATCCCGGACATAGCCCTGATACCCCCGGATCAGTTCCATAACTCCCATGCAATGATCGTGGTGGCCGTGGGTGATGGCGATCTTCTTGATATCTGTAGGTTTGACCCCCTGGCGGAATAGTTCCATATAGATCATGTAGTCGTTGCCCGGATCGATGATGGAAAGATAATCTCCCCGGATCAGATAGACATTGCTGGAAAATTCGTATCCCATGGCAAAGAGGGTGGCGTCAAAGAGGGGGTTGCTGAGGCTGGTAACCTCGGCTATGGTCTGCCAAGTGGGCTCAGGTGGGGTTTCCTGGAGTTCCATTTGTTCGTTTTCCTCAGGATCAACAGATTTCATACGGTATTCTTCACTCCCAGAAATTTTAGTCACTGCCATTGCCAAAAGCCTAAAAGGCGGGATGCGCTTCGCTTTCCCGCCCTACAGCGAAGCTTTGGTGCATTCTTATATAAACTTGTGGCAACCATTATAATAGAACAAGGGGATTGTAAAATATTCTGCCGCCCCATGCACGAAAAAAACCGTCATAGTACAAGTCAGGGGCGACCCTAAGGTCGCCCCTGGTGGTAATTCCTGTAAGAAGCTACTTATTCAGCATAAGGAATGGAGTAGCTCAGCTTCATCTTGCCGTCCGGCCACCATTTGCGCTGCTTGGTTTCGCCGGGATAGAATTCTGTCACTTTATCGCCGGAGACCCAAAAATCCAGGGACATTTCGATAAAGTGGAATTCGGTCAATTTGTATTTGACAATGACATCGGCCGGGATAAGAATGGCGTAGCCGGTCTCTTTGCTGGCGAGCCATTCGAATGATTCGTTGGGCTCGTGGGTCTTTTCCTCTTTGGGATTATAGACGGCCAGCAATTTCCCCTGGATTTTGTCATTGATCTTAACCGGATAATCAGCCCACAGCTCGTCCGGCAGATAGAACCATAAAGCCCGGTACCCGGTCTTTACGTAGCCTTTGACGAGCATGGGGTCAAAGCCACACACGCTCACGCGGCATTTTTCAGGCATCGTTATCCTCCTGTAGAAGTCTCCAAATCAGAGGCGGTGCTTAACATACCAAGCGGTCGTCTCTGCTTTTCATTCACTGGTGCCCTGCAAAATATGGTGCCGCAGGGCAAATACTTGCTGGTAACAAAAGGCCAATAATTCACTGACTTGCTCTTGGTCCAGATGGTCCGTAGCCCGGAGGCGTTGAATATAGAGATAGAGATGGTCTTCGATCTCCTGGGCAAATTCATTGACCAGGAAAAGGTACTCTTCTCCTCCTGCGGCCGGCGCTTGACTGACATAATCTGCTTTCCAGAGAAGCACCCGCTGCCGCAGGAACTCAATTTCCTCAGCCCCGTGTTGCCGGGCTACTTCTTTAGAGCTTGGATTCGAAAGCATAACACTTTGTAATCACATCAGTATCAGGAATGCACCAGTAATGGGGCCAATGGATCTTTTTGCACCAGCCGATGATATCAGCAGGGGGAAATTTGGAATCTTTCAACACCCATTTGAGGTATTTACACTTCCAGCAGATGTGATCGGTCTGCTTTTCCGGTGTCAGCACATGGGCCAGAAATTCTACCGGTGATAATTTCGCAGTCATTCGTACCCCTCCTGTTACCAGTCTTTTACTTCGCCCTTGGCGATCTTTTCTTGATACTCGGCCCAAACCTCAGGCGAGAGCTTCTCAATGTCCCAAAAGTAGCCGAAAGAGCCGGCTACGCCCGCGGAAGGCGGCTGCGGCCGCCAGCCGCGCACCGGACGCCCCCGCGTGCTGAACTTGACCATATCGGCCCGGCCCAGGTAGATCTCCCGGGGCAGGCAGTGATACGGCCTGGTCTTGCCTTCGGTGCCGGTGGGAATGGCGGTGTAGCCCTCCAGCGGTTTATCGGCATACAGGGGCCGGATATCCGGCTCGGCGCCGGCTTTCTCTTCGGGACCGCTGTACATATGGCCGTTGATCATATGGATGTAATAAACCGTGTTGCACCCCGCGCAAGCGATCTTGCCTTCCCAGTTCCAGAAGCAATAAGGATCCAGGTAATTTACGGTGTCGCACGGTTTACCGTCTTTTTCTTTCTTGCACCAGATGATATCACACATAGTTCCCCTCCGTTTAGAGAATACCCTTGGAGTACCATTCTTCGATCTTGGTCATGGGATAGCCCAGCAGTTCGTGGTAGATTTTGACATTGTCAGCACCCACGGGACGCCAGAGCCACTTGACCTTTCTGGGGGTCTTGGACATGAGACCGCAGGAGTAGCCGCTCTGAATCAGGATATCGCCAAAGAGCGGGTCATCCATCCAGCGGACGGTGCCCCGCTGCCGGAAATGTTCGGACTCATAGACTTCTTTATCGTTCATCACCGGTGCGGCCAGGAGACCCTGGTCTTTCAGGATGCGCACCACTTCGGAACGGGTCTTGTCTGCGGCCCAGTCTTCAATAGCCTTGTAGATGGCAATCTGGCCAGGGGCGCCGACGCGTTCCTTGTGAGTCTTGTAGCTGCTGAAGAGGTCCGGTTTCTTGATGATGTCGCACAGGGCCTTGAAGTCGGCATCCTGGAAAGCACTGAGCATGACATAACGGGATTCGAACTTTTCCTGCGGGTTGACCGCATCCGGGAAGTCGCACTTGCCGGTCATGATGATGCCATGGACGCAAAGCTGGGTATCCCAGTTGCCCCAGCGCTGCCGGACGATGCCGAAGTTGCCATAGAGCGGGGTGGTGTGGGCGCAGCAGCGGGTAGCCGCCTGCACCTGGGAGAACTCGATCATGGTGCCCAAGCCGGTCTTCTGCCGCCAGATCAGGGCCGCCAATCCCGCCACGGTGATCTGGGTGCCGGAGTACCAGTCGATGACCCAGTTGGTGGATTTGGTGGAGTGGCCGCCAAAGTCTTCGTGGGTCCCGGTGATGGAGGACAGACCGGCATGGGCCTGGCCCAGGATGTCATAGGAGCCGCCGAAGATTTTGGGACCGTAGCCGAAGCCCCCACCCCAGATATAGACAAACCGCGGGTTGAGTTCCTGAAGATCACGGTAGCCCTGTTTCCACTTGTCAAACGTCCCGTGCCGGTAGCACTCGGTCAAGCCGTCGCTCATCTTCACCAAGTCGTAGTAAATCCGCTTGGACTCGGGAACATGGTAGTCCAGGGTGATATAGTACTCATTGGAGTTGGCGTTGACAAAGCCCAGACCGGTGCCGGACATGGGCCGGGTGTCGTGCAGGGGATAGAGATAACATTCATTAAAGGGCGAGGTGTGCCGCATGGGGTCGCCCATCCGGGGCATTTCGAGCTTAATGACCTCGGCCCCCAGCTCCGCAAAGTTGGCCACGGAGTGCGGCGTGAAGATGTACATGGTGCAGCTCATCCAGCGGAGGCCTTTTAAGGCGTCCGGCTTGACGAACTCGTTACCCACATCGAAGACCTTTTTGCAGTATTCTTCGAAGGGGGCCTTCATCTCCTCGAGTTCTTCCTTGCTTTTGGGGCCGTCGAGTTCCTCGAGATTGCAAACCTTCATTTGCTGGAGATCTTTATCTTCCATTTAGATTACCCCCTTGTCCTTAAGTTCCCGCAGCTTCATGGGACCATAACCAAGATAGCGTTTGTAAATCTCGCCATTGTCATGTCCCAGAGGCCGGCCCAGGGATTTCACCCGGCCGGGAGTCCGGTACTGGTAGGCCGTGGTAGCTTCGGCGTACAACATAGTGCCATACTGTTCGTCCTCAATGGTGTTGACCCAGGGACGATATTTGAAGTGGGGGAATTCCGACACTTCGTCGATATAGAGAATCGGGCCGGCGGCGATTTCGTATTCCATCAGCTTCTGCTCGGCCTCGATGCGGTTGGTGTCACGGAGCCACTTGGTGGTGACGGTGTAGGTTTTGATGAGGGCCTGGAGGGCGTTCCGGGCGGCCATTTCCTTGAGGAGCGGATCTTCATGGATCAGCCGGCCGAATTCAGGCAGGTCCCGCTCGATACACATACCGATGCGGTACCACAGCCGGTCGGTCTGGCCGCCGATCATCATATAGCCGTCTTTACATGGGTTCCAGGCATATTGGTTCAGGTTCGGGTCCCAGGAGCCGGTTCTGGCCTTAATGGACTTGTTGAACCCGTACCAGGTGATGTCGAAGTCCAGGATGTCCATCAGGGTCTCGGCCGCGGTGCACTCGATGAACTGGCCGCCTTTGCCGGTCTCATTCCGCCAATACAAGGCCGCCAGGCAGCTCGCCGCCGCCTGTTCGCCGGCCACAAAGTCCGCCAGCCAGGTGCCGGAACGGACCGGGTCGCCGCCCTTATTGCCCCGGGGGCACTGGTCAGGGGAGAAACCGGTGTTGTGGATATAGGAGCAGGCCGCCATGCCGAAGGGATCCAGCATCCACTGGCCGTACTTGGAGACTTCATCCTTCATGGGGCCCCATTGGCCGCGTTCACCGATCCAGACGTAAATCAGGTCGGGGTTCAGCTTGGACAGTTGCCGGTAGCCCAGCCCCAGGGAGTCCATGTAGCCCGGAGGATATTCCTCGATGAGGATGTCCACTAACAGGGCCAATTTCTTATAAATCTCCCGGCCTTCCGGGGTCTCCAGGTTCAGGGTGATGGAGTGGGCGTTGCGCAGCTCATGGATAAAGTCCAGGCCGCAGGGGGTGCCGGTGGCCTTGTCCTTCAGCATGTACTCTTCCCGGCCGAAGGGGGTGAGCTGCCGCAGGGGGTCGCCGCCGGGGGGCTCGATGTTGACTAATTCGGCGCCTTGTTCGCTTAGCAGCGAGGCGGCAAACTTGTTGCCCAGGCGCCACTGGCCGTTACACAGGACTTTATAGCCCTGCAGGGCTTCCGGCTTATCAAAGCGATAATCCAGTCTGAGGTTATCTTCCAGGAACTTGCCGAACGCACCCGCCTTCCGTTTTTCATAGACGGCCATCACCTCTTCCGGGGTGGGCGGGGGAGTCACCGGCCAGGGCCGCACGTTGATATTGGTGAGGGCATACGTGTCGGCTCTGTTGTTAATTTCTACGAATTTCTTTTTTCTTTCGCCATGTTTTGACCTCGCTTTTGAGTAGGCTTAACAAATAGACTTTTCGGTCAAATCTGCGGCCATGAGGCACTAATAAAAGGGATGAAATTGCTTGATATAACATCCACAGCTCAAAAAGCCCAACATTCCGGCGGCACATGGCCGCCAAGTAATATCCTTACTGCGAGTGTTCACCTCCTTCCGATTGTTTATAACTAGTGGTTTTTCCAAGATAACGTCTTGAACTAATGGTTAACGTTGTCCCGGCGAACCGCCGGGAGGTTCCTTGTGTATCTATTACAAGAATCCTGCCGGGAAGCTGAAAAGGAATCATCTTTTTCTTTTTTTTCTTTTTCTCTATAATATTGCAATATGTTACATTTATTTAAGTTATTTCTCGCTTAGCAAATAGAAATTAAGAACAAATAGTATTTGTATGAATTTTGACCCTACCCTGTGATAGATATCACATATCAAAGGAAATGTTTGCATTTCTTTATAATTTTCAAATCTGTTCAGAATAAGACCCCCTTGTTTTTATTTCAAACAATGGCGGCATTAGGTTCCAGGTTATAGCGACGGATTTTGCTGTACAGGGTGCTGCGGCTGAGTTTAAGGCGACGGGCGGCATCGTGCTTGTTCCAATTGGATTCTTTCAGAACCCGGAGGATCAGGCGCCGCTCCTGTTCAGCCAGGGAAGTGGAGACGGTTTCTTCAGGTTTATCCTTGAGAAAGCGGGGCAGGTGCTTGCGGCCGATAACATCTGATTGGCAGACGATGGCGGCATGGCTGACGGCATTTTCCAACTGGCGGACATTGCCCGGCCAGTCAAAATCCATGAGCACCTGAAGGGTATTGGGAGAGAAACGCTTGATGTGCTTGTTTTCTTTGTCGTTAAATTTTTCCAGGAAGTGCTGGCAGAGGAGGGGGATGTCTTCCTTACGCTCCCGCAGGGACGGCAGGGGGATGGAGATAACGTTGAGACGGTAGTATAAATCTTCCCGAAAACGGCCGGCGTCGGCTTCCTTGAATAAATCCTTATTAGTGGCAGCCAGGACGCGGACATTGGCTATGATGGTGTCTTCACCGCCCACCCGTTCAAAACAATGATCCTGGAGGAAGCGGAGGAGCAGAATTTGGGTAGCAGGGGCAATATCACCGATTTCATCCAGAAAGAGGGTGCCGCCCTGGGCGCGTTCAATGCGACCCTTCTTTTGGCGGATAGCGCCGGTGAAGGCGCCTTTCTCGTGGCCGAAGAGCTCGCTTTCCAGGAGGGTGGGAGAATAGGCGGAGCAATTGGCAACGATAAAAGGACCTTTGCGCCGGTGGCTCTTTTCGTGGATGGCCTGGGCCACCAGTTCTTTGCCGGTGCCGTTTTCGCCGGTGATGAAAACGGTGGCGTCGGAACCGGAAACCAGGTCGATGAGTTCGTAGACTTCCTGCATCTTGGCGCATTGGCCGATAATTTCACCGTATGAGGACCGGTCTGAAACTTTTTGCCGCAAGAGTTTAATCTCGGCCTCCCGCAGCACCAGTTGATGAATGAAACCGGAAACCTGGGCAAACAGGGCCTGGAAGAAACGGAGGTCTTCCTGGGCATAGTCCTGATTAGTATGAGAACCGAGGATAAAGTAGCCGATGCAGCGATCCAGGGTCAGGAGCGGCAGACCATACCAGGCGGGATAGGATTCAATGGCGGCACGGAATTGCGAAGGCAACGAATTTTGCTGACTCTTTGAGACGATCTGACTCTGCTTGATTTTCTCGAGATGGTGCAAGAACTCGGAAGTGGCGGCAGATTTATCAAGATGCCGGAGCAGACGCGCCAGGGGATGGGAAACCTTAGACTGACAATCTTCCAGATTAAGAAAAGCACTGTTATTGGCATCCAGAATAAGGAAAATAGGGTCGGCGGCAGAAAAAATTTCTTTCATGACATCCTGCATGAAATTAATTATATCTGCCAATGAACTTTTGGTATGCACCTGACGGGCGATTTCGAGCAGGGTTTCCAGTTGGTGTTGGGTTTTCTGCAACTCCCGGGCCTGGGCCGCCAGGGTATCCTTTGGCGGCCCGAAGTTCTGTTTCGACTTGTTTTAATGGGGAAATATCGGTTACGATGCCTATGGAGCCGTAAAAATTGTTGCCAACCATTAAGGGAGTAATGGATACCAGGCAATACAAAGCTGAGCCATTTTTTCTGGTAAGCTTGAGTTCCCGGGCCAATGATTGCCCCTGGCGGCTTTGGTCAAATTGGGCTCGTCCCTGGACCCGGGCTTCCTCATCCATAAGACTGCACAGGGTGCGGCCGAGAAATTCTTCGGGATTATATTCCAACATCTGGGCGAGGCATTTGTTGGCAAAGGTAATGCGGGCTTTATAGTCGAGAATAAAAATCCCTTCCCGGGCCGTTTCCACAATAGTGCGATATCTTTCTTCCGAGGTTTTGAGCTGTAATTCCAAACTTCGACGTTCGGTAATATCCTGACTGTGTTCAAAAGCTTGAATTACTTTGCCGTCGAGGTCTTTTACCGGATAGGAGTGGACCTCAAAATGCCTCTGACTGCCGTCGGGCAAGGTAATGAGCATTTCCCGGATGCGGGGCTCACCGGTGGCAAAAACCTCTTTGACATGGCAGTCTTCGCAGATCTCATGGCGATTGTAGAGGACTTCAAAACAGCGGCGGCCCAGAAGTTTATCGGGGGGGCGCTGGAAGGTGGTGGAAAAAGCCGGGTTTACCTGAAGGATTTGGTAATCACGATCATAAATGACAAAGGGATCGGTAACGCTATTAAAGATGCGGATCAACGAAGCTTCAGTCTGCTGGGCCATAGACTTCATTCCTTAAATAGTTAGCTTTGAGAACCCTGACATCATGTGGGGGTTATGGTGGGGCGAGCACCGGCCACGAGGGCTCGGTGGGGGATGAATAGTTATTGCATGTGATTAACTGCTCCAATCAACAAACAATTTGATTAACAGGGGGTCATTTTTTATACTATCTTAGCATGAAGACCTAGGCGGTGTCAAAAAAGAAATAACAAAAAATTAAAAAAATTCTATTATCCGGCTTTTTTTATATTTCAAAATGGGAAGCACTGGACATACATGCCAAAAATTTTGATGGAAGTGGAACTAGGGGAACAAATCAGGCTGCTGGCTCAAGAACGGGCCTTGCAAGTTCTGGCGGGTCTGGCTAAGGACCGGCAAGTCCAGGTATACCTGGTGGGGGGGACGGTGCGGGAACTGCTTCTGGGCCAGGAGATTCATGACCTGGATCTGGCAGTAAGCCATCAGACCCTGGATTTGGCGGCAACTCTGGCCGCGACTCTGGGGGGGACTTTTGTCTTGCTGGATGAACAGGAACGGTCCGCCCGGGTGGTCCGGGAAGGGCAGGAACTGGATCTGACGGAGTTCAGGGCTGAGGATCTGGCCGGGGATCTGCGGAAACGGGATTTTACGGTGAATGCCATGGCCATTGATCTCGAGAGTATATTCCAGAATGAAACACCGCCGGTTATCGATCCCTGGGGAGGGCGGGAAGATCTGGCCGCCGGCAGGCTGCAGTTGCTGGCAGAGGAGAACTTCCTGAAGGACCCCCTGCGCCTGTTGCGAGCTTTTCGCTTTGCCGCCAGTCACGGGTTTACCTTAACCGCAGAGGTTCAAGAAGTGGTCCGGCGATATGGCGGCGCCCTTGCCGACGTGGCCGGCGAAAGGATTCATCAGGAATTATTCCGGCTGCTGGAGGCGCCCCGGGCATATGCCGTCCTCCGGCAGATGGAGGAGCTAAACTTTTTGAGCCGGATGCTGCCGGAACTGGCAGAGATGAAAGGAGTGGTCCAGAAGGGTTATCACCATCTGGATGTTTTTGACCATTCGTTGCAGGCGGTGGCCCAATTGGAAAAAATAATGGCGGCACCGGGGAATTTTTTTAAAAAAACGGCTGTTTATGTAGCTGATTATGCCGGGCAGGTGAAAAAACGGCCTTTGCTGAAACTGGCCGCCTTATTCCATGATGCCGGCAAACCGGCCACCCAAAATTTTCGAGACGACCAGGAACGATACACCTTTTATCATCACGAGCAGGTGGGGGTGGAAATTTTCAGCCGGGTGGCGGCCAGGCTGCGTTTTTCCCTGGAAGAAGGCCGCACGGTAAACCGGCTTATTGACCTGCACATGCGCCCTTTTCTTTTATTGCCGGATTACAGAGAAGGCAAGCTCAGCCAACGGGCTCTGAACAGATTCATTAAAGCAGGACGGCCGGAGTTGGCAGGGGTATTTTTATTGGCCATGGCTGACAGCCTGGCGGGCCAGGGGGTGCTGAAGCCTCCGGAGGCCGAAGCGGTTTTGGCCGATTTCTGCGATGAGGCGTATGTTTTTTTAACCCAACGAGTGGAGCCTGTGGAACAGCGACCACGGTGGCTGACCGGAGACGACTTGATACAAAAATTCGGCCTGACACCGGGACCGGATTTTCGGCGGCTTTTGACCGCGGTGGAAGAAGCGGCGGTGGAAGGCCTGATAAACAGCCGGGAAGAGGCTTTGGACTTGATACGAGAATTGTTGAAGTCAGGGAAAAGGGATGAGAGATGAGGGAAAAGGAATGATCGGCGCTGAGAGTGAATTAAGAAGCGAGATGGTTCAAGTGTGTCGGGCTCTATATCGTCGTCAGCTTTTGGCTGCTACAGACGGTAACCTGAGTGTGCGGTGTGGTCGGAATCTACTCACTACCCCAAGCGGCGTCAACAAGGGATTCATCCGGGTGGAGGATATTCTGGCGGTGGATGGGTCGGGGCAGGTGCTGCACGGTTCAGGTAAACCCACCACCGAATTGCTGCTCCACTTGGAGGTGTACCGGGTGCGGCCGGACGCCGGGGCGGTGATTCACGCCCACCCTCCCATTGCCACTGCTTTTACCATAGCAGGAATCTCCCTGGCAGAGGGAATTCTGCCGGAAGTGGTGCTGAGTTTAGGCGCCATTCCCACGGCGCCGTACGCAACCACGGGAACTCCGGAGATGGCTGCCGCCGTCAGTGACCTGTTGCCCTATTATGACGCGATCCTCCTGGAGCAGCATGGCGCCTTAACTGTGGGGCGAAACCTCTGGGAGGCGTATAATCGGATGGAGAAGGTGGAGCACGCGGCCTGGACCGTCTGGCTGGCCCGGCAGTTGGGCCAGGCCAGGTGTCTGCCCCCCGGGGAAATTAAAAAATTAAGGCGATTAGGTATCAGTAACGGCTACCGACCGCCCCTGGCGAGCACGCTTCCGGATTAGAGTCCCACCCTTTAAAACTTACTCGGTTTTGGGCAGCGTGAAATAAAAGGTAGCTCCCTGGTTCGGCTGGCTCTCTATCCCAAGTTGGCCGTTGTGGGAATCAATGATGCGTTTGACAATGGCCAGACCTAAGCCGGTCCCACTTTCCTGGCCCTGGCCTTTTCCGCGATACAGCAGATCAAACAGATGCGGCATATCCTCAGGATCTATACCCGGCCCCTGATCCTGAACAAGAAATTTTACTTCATTGACGCCGTCAGCTACTTTTAAGCTTACGCGGCTGTTTGGTGGGGAATATTTAATGGCATTTTCCACCAGGTTGCCCAAGGCCCTTTGGAAAAGAACGGGATCCGCCTGCAAGATAATAATTTCCTGGGGAAACTCTGCAGATAACTCCACATTTTTGGCATCGGCCACGGATTGGTACCGGCCGATGACTTCCAGGCATTCCTTTTCCACTTGGATAGCGCTGGGCAAGGGTTTCAGGATGTGCAGATCCAGACGGACAAAATCCAGAAAATTGGTGATGAGTTTTTCCAGCCGGCGAATTTCCTGTATAATTATTTCCAAAGAAGCTGTTTGAGTTTCGGAAAGTTCACCGCTTTTTCCCAGGAGCAGGCGGTTGAGCAGCCCGGCCACCCCGACTACCGGTCCTTTTAAATCGTGGGCAAACATACCGGCGAGTTGCCGGCGTTCATTTTCTATGGTTTTAAACGGGGTAATATCTCTGAAGGTTTCCACACCGCCCAAAAGATTGCCCTCATCATCCCGCAAGGCCGAAGCGGTTAACATAACGTCAATTTTTTGACCCAGACGGTTGGTCAAGACTGCTTCCCGGGCAACCGGTTCACCACCGTTCATGGCCAATTTCAGAGGGCATTCCCGACGGCACATGCTGCTCTGAAGTATTTCACCGCAAAAATGCCCCAAGGCCTCTTCCCGACTATAGCCGGTGAGCTTTTCAGCGGCCAGGTTAAGATCGGTGATGCGCATCCTGCCGTTCACAGTAATGATGCCGTCGGCCATACTCTGAATAATGAAATGCGGCCAATCCGGGAGATTGCCGGGGTCGATGGATTTTCCCATGCAATTGTATACTT
Source organism: uncultured delta proteobacterium (assembly GCA_963789385.1). GTDB lineage: Bacteria > Desulfobacterota > Desulfobaccia > Desulfobaccales > Desulfobaccaceae > Desulfobacca. The sequence goes on from CAWBKT010000025.1 coordinate 21,501, forward strand.
TTCTGATTTCAGAGTCCTACTACCTGCCCTGCCAATTGGGGCGGCGTTTTTCCAGAAAGGCGCCAACCCCTTCCCTGGCATCTTCGGAGGTGCACAGGCGGGCGAAGACTTCGCTGCTATAGGTGAACCTCTGGCTGAAGGGCATATCCAGCATCTGATAGTAAAACTGTTTGCCCAATTTTAGTGCCAGGGGGCTGTGGCTGATAATTTTGCGGGCGAAGGCCAGAGTCTCGGCTTCCAAATTATCCAGAGGGACCACCCGGTTAACCAATCCCAAGCGTTCAGCTTCAGCAGCATCAATCATATCGCCGCTCAACAGCATCTCCAGGACTTTTTTCTTTCCCAGGCTGTAGCTGATGGGGATGATGGGCCCGGTACAGAGAAGGCCGACTTTAATGGCGGTGGTGCCGATTTTTGTGCCTTCGGCGACGATGGCGAAATCTGCGGCAAATAACAGTCCGGCGCCATTCGCCACGGCAAAACCGTGCACCTGGGCGACAACCGGTTTAGTCAAGGCGGCGATGGTAAGGTGCATCTCGTCCATGAGCGAGATCCATTCCTGGTACTCAGTACCGGTTTTGCCTGGAAATTCAGCGATATCAATTCCGGTGGAAAAAGCCCGGCCGGCACCCTTGACAATTATTATCCGCACCTGCTCGTTCTGTTCCAGAAGGCGCAGACCATCGTTGAGCTCCCGGGCCAACTGGCTGCTGAACGTATTCATCTTCTCCGGGCGGTTCAGGGTTAAAATCCCGATCTGTTCCTGATGTTCCACCTTGATAGTGGCGAATTCCATGGTCATACTCCTTTGCCAGATATGTATCTGATTGCTTTACCTTAACTTCGACCGAAAAAATAGACAGCTAAAGTCAAACTACCCTAAAACAGATTGACTGGATTGTCTATGATTTTTTTGCGGGAGAGAAATGGTCTGGGAGCAGACCTATTGAAACAACCTGCCCGGGTCCGGCCCCCGGGCAGGTTGTTTAGATCAGGCGCTTTCCAATTCAGTCAGGCGCTTCTGAATGGCATCCAGTTCATTCTGCAGATAGGATGCCTGTTGTTTTAAAAATTGGACTTCATCTTGAGGTTCGGAAACACCTCTTGACCACTGCGGCATGTTGCCGGCCATCCCGAAGCCCCGGCCCCAGCGGGGTCGGTTCCAGTCTGGAGGACTGCCAAACCCTCTGAACCCGCAACCATATCCGGTTCCGAAGCCGGTGCGACGACCGGCGCCACAGGGCCCCAGGCCCCTGCCCATAGGCCCTTGACCGAACGGGCCGGTTCCATCAAAACGTGGCATACTCTGTTCCTCCTTTTGGTCTACCACCGAGTTGCAATCAAATGGCTATTATGCCTCCTCACCCTGACCCTCTCCGTCACAAGCGGGTGGAGAGGGATTAAGGATAAGAGATACTCTTTTGAAGGCTCGTTGGTATAACATCTGTTTAGCCGACGACTAGCAACTATTCCCGGGCCATGACAGCCCCACATTTGGGGCATTTCATTTCAAGGCAGGGTTTCCCCTGTTGGTGAGGCAGCTTTTCCCCGCAGGCGGGGCAGAGGCACATACCGCCGGGCCCTGGTCGGAAACCGCCGCCGCGCCCCCCTCCCTGCCCCTGGGCACCACCGCCGGAGCCCTGGCCGGAGCCAGTGCCACCGCCACTGCGTCTTTGAGCATATATCATGAGCGATTCTCCTTTTCAGGCCTTTACGACCTATTTTTAATGAACTTATGTTTATAATAATACTTATTTAGGTCTTCGTCAAGATTTTTTTTAAATTTGTTATTCAGGCAGTCTGATTATAATAATTTACTTATTAAAGGATGATAAGCATCCGCAGTTATGAACCTTGTATTTTTAGGGGAATGATTTTTTGTATGGAAGATTACGCTAGATCAGCAAACAGTTCCCGGCTAACCCGGAGAAAGGCCTTGGAAATGGTTGAACACGGAAAACAGTGTGCCGGCCGGATGGCGTCCACAGCAGGATTATGTTGCGGATGGCAAGAGGTGATTATGCTGCTCTGTCTGTAACCGCCGGGTAGCGGCCCAGACTGGGATGGCCGTTCATCTTCAAAGCGGCACCCTGGCTGGACCTCGGCCAGGGAGCCCATTTTGGCAGAGCAGGCTTGCAGACCCCTTCTATAAGGCCGGCCTCTTTAGTTTTAACATACAGGTCATGAAAGTATGCTCCGGCTTATTGAGTTCGGGGGCAGTGTCACCGCCATTCCCTCGATGATAATTTTGACGGTAATCCCCCGCTGCTGCATATCCAGGGCATTTAACAGGACGTGGACAAAACACATGGCTTCGCCTTGAAATGCTACAAGTGCCACTTTTGACATAACAACCCACCTCATAAGAGCTCTCGTTTACCTTTAGTCAGGGCAAGGGCTTTTTTAATCATATGTTCTAAATACTATATAGCTTAAAAATATGGCTGCCAAGTAGGAGATTATATTTTTTGGCGAATATGTTGATATTCCAATGCCGGTCATTTTTTTTGATGAAAAATGATTAAAAAAGTTTCAGATTGAAACATATAATTCTTTTTTCGGTAATAATTTATTATTTCCGCCATGTTAAAAAGGGTTACACCTGAGGGAGTAACCCTTTTATATGGATAATTTTTATACTGCCGGGACCTATGGCGCCGTCTACTCCTCGGGTAAGGATTTAATGGGCGGCACGACCAGGACCGGCACTGGAATGGCCCGCCGGGCGATTTCCCGGATCACCTTTTCCGTCGTGGATCCCAAAATGGCGCGATTTTTGAAACCTTTTCCATAGCTGCCGACGACGAGAAATTTGACGCCCCGGGCTTTATCGATATAATCGACAATGGCATAGGCAGGGTCTTCCTCCGATTCCAGCAAATGGGTATGGAGGGTCACACCGTCTTTTTCAGCCCGGCGTCTAGCCTCGCTAAAAACCGCTTTCGACGCAGCCTCTTTATCTTCCTTGAGATGCCGGTCAATGAAGGCAAAATACCCCATCTTTTGTAATTGTACCACAAAGAGGACATCAAGCTCGAGGTTGAGCATTTTCGCCATGTTCACGGCGCGACTAAAGGCTTCCCAACTCGGATCGGAACCATCCACCGCCACAGCAATGGATTTGGCTTTCCCTTTAAATAATCCCTCCATTAATGGTGCCCTCCTTTCCTAAAGATCATGCCGACCAGAAGACCGGCGCCGACGGCAAAGAGAACGGCGCCGATGCCGTAGGCCAGGGGATAATTTTGGGCAGCATTGGTCAACCAGGCTTCCAGACCAACCTTGCGGATATTGATCTCGTCCTTGCCGTAGCCCACCAGTTCACCGTTGCTGAAAGAAAAAGATTCCACCAGATATGTCCCTTCGGTGGCTGCGGGAGGAAAGCGGAAGTAGTGACTGAAAAGTCTGCCCTCGGTGACTTCCAAACGTTCGGGGCCTTCTTCGATATTGAAAAGATTGGCGTCCTTTTTAATTTTCAACAACCCATTAAAGACCAGGTCGGCATCTTCCGGAGCAGCCTCCCCTCGAATGAGATGCATTTCCATCCTCTTCTTTATGGCCGGGAAGCCCAGTTCCAGCTCTTGGGCCGTCTCTGTGGAAATGATGTCGTTGATGGGCCTGGAGGCGTGAATCTTATACATGAAGGGGGCGCCGGTAACCGCGTATTGTTTAACCGTCATCCAGAAGGGGCCGAATTTCCCTTTCACGGATAGCTTGAGTTCCTCATCCTTGGCCGCAGTCAGCCGAATAATGAGATCGCTGCCGGGCACGGGGTTGACTCCGAAGAAATGGACCCGGTCGCCTTTATAAAACAAACCGATTTCGATTTTGTTTTTAGATGCTGCAGTCAGGACTTTCGGGGAGGCCTCGGGAGACGCGGCCCAGGCCGGGGCACTGACTGTGGTAATTACCAGAAAAGTCAAAAGATATAGCAGAAACCTTCTCATCTTAATGTCCCCCTCCCTTGGCCGGAGCCAAGCTGACAAGGAATTCCGGCTCTATCACTAAATCCGAGAAAATTTTGACGGTCATAACCAAGACAATGATTGCCAGGAGGATGCGGATCTGTTCTCCCTTGAGCTTTTTGCCGATGGCGGCGCCGAACTGCGCGCCAATGGTCGATCCTAAAAGAAGAATAACGGCTAATAAAATATCAACGGTTTTGTTGACCCAGGCCTGCTGCAGGGTGACATTGGCCGAGGTTAAAACAATCTGAAAGAGGTCGGTGCCGATGGCGGCAATGGTGGGCATGCCGATGATGTAGATCATAGCCGGCACCATGATAAAACCGCCGCCGACGCCCAGCAGGGCGGCCATGATCCCGACAATGGCGCCGATGGAAAAGGGGAAGATGGCCGAAGTATGCAGTCCTGAACGAGTAAAGTGCATCTTCAGGGGCATTTTGGCGAAGACTTTGCCGAGCTTGGGTTCGGCCGGGGCGGCGGCGGGGGCAGCCGGCTGAGATTTACTCCGGCGGATGGTATTCAGACTTTCAATGAACATGGCGCCGCCCACCAGGCCGAGCATGAGGACGTATACCACCTTCATGACAAATTCAAAATTGCCCATGGCCCGAAGGACTTTCACCAGTTGCACGCCGATGGTGCCCCCGACAATACCGCCGAAGAGAATCACCAGACCAAGCTTGAAATCCACGTTGCCCAGCTTCCAATGGGCAAAAGCCCCGGAACTGGCCGCCGCGACAATCTGATTGGAGTCAGAGGCGGCCGCCACGGCCGGCGGAATGCCGATCATCATCATGAGAGGGGTTAACAAGAAACCGCCTCCCACCCCGAACATGCCCGAGAGAAAACCCACCACGGCGCCGATGCCGATAACCAGGAAGAAATTGATGCTCATACCTGCTATAGGCAGATAGATATCCATGTCATTGTCTCCTTATCTCCTTAACTTTCTTTTATTTTTAATTACTTAACAGAATAAACTCGTATTTCATGGTTTTTCCTTGCTCCCCCACGAATCCAACATCTTGCCAACCTCCTTTGGTTTTACGGTAATGATATGGCATCGGACCCGATGCCGAAGTAGTTCTATGAGGCGCTGAACATGGGTATGAGTCTGGTCCGCCATCGGCGGCACGGCAATTATGATATCATCAATATTATGCTGGTCTGCCAGATGATTGATAGCCGTGAGGTAATCTTCCTGAGAATGATGAATTTCCAGGTTAACCTGCTGCTCCCTCCCCCGCTGCAGGAGTTGGTTAAATAATGCCGGCCACTGCTTTCCCTCGGTTTTCAGCTTCATACTTGTCGTTTTTGCACTCGGCTCATCCAGAATAAGGAAAAGTATCTTGGATGGATTACGCTTGGCAAATTCCAGCGCAAAATATGTCGCGGAAATCGTTAATTGGGAAAAGGCATCGATCGGAACCAAAACTCTTATCATAAAGAACCTCGGTTCATTTAATGCAATAGTCAAGCCAGCAAAAAATATACAATAATTATAGGAAGTTATTTGAAAAGAAAAGTTAGCGTGGATTAGATTTGATTCAAATTGAAACAATCAAGGGAGGGCAATCAACCGGAATAACCTGGAAGAAAATTTAATTAATTGAAAATATTAATTAATTCTAATTGATCACGGCAGTTTAAAAATGTTTCATTATGAAAATAAAAGATCAAAATCCTTTTTATAGCCCATATTTTCGTATCTTTCGCCAGAGGGTAGTCCGTGGCATTTTGAGAATTTCAGCCGCCTTATGCTTGTTATAATTCGTTGCTTCCAGGACCTGCTGCAGGTAATCTTTTTCCATATCCATCAAAGACAGCCACTGGGCGGCGTCCAGGGTTTCGATATCGAGTTGAGTGAGATCTTCGGGCAGATCCTGGGGGCGGATGAGTGAATTTTCCGACAAGGCCACGGCGCTGGCGACGATGTTTTCCAATTCCCGGATATTTCCCGGAAAGGAATAGTTCATCAGGATATCCAGGCTTTCCCGGGAGAATCCCTGAAGTTTTTTCTTATAGGCAACATTAAATCTATCTAAAAAATGATTGAGAAGCAGGGGAATATCTTCTTTTCTTTCCCGGAGTGGCGGAATTTTCAAAAGTACAACCTTGAGACGGTAATATAAATCCTGACGAAAACGGCCCTGCTCCACTTCTTTGTCCAGCTCACGATTGGTGGCCGCGATAATCCGAATATTTAAATCGATAGGTTTTATGCTGCCCAATCGTAAAACTTTTCGATCCTGAATTACCCGCAGCAATTTCACTTGCATAGATACCGGCATCTCGCCGATTTCATCCATAAAAATGGTACCGCCCTGGGCGGCTTCCAAGAGACCGATTTTAGTGGAGTCGGCACCAGTATAAGCGCCTTTTTCATGGCCGAAGAGTTCATTGGCAATTAATTCTTCATGAAAACCGCCGCAATTAAAAACTATAAAAGGGTAAGAAACCCTTTGGCTGTTTAGATGAATGGCCCGAGCCACGAGTTCTTTACCGGTGCCACTTTCCCCTTGGATAAGAATATTACAGTCAATGCCGGCGACCTTGATGATGGCTTCGTGCAAGTCCTTGATTTTGGAGCTGATTCCAACTATGCCCTCGGCCCGATGTTTGATTTTTAATTTCCTGCCGTAATCGCTGGTTTTCCAAAGACAACCTCAGATGATCTTCGGCACGTTCGACAATTGCCTGTACCTGTTGCGGAGTAAATGGTTTTGCCAGATAGTAAAAGGCTCCCTTCTTGACGGCTTCGACGGCGTGGTCCAAAGTGGCGTAGCCGGTGAAAATGATTACTTCGGTAAGGGGGAATTCCGCCTTAATTTTTGCAAGAATATCCATGCCATCGATGTCCGGCAAGCGAATATCCGTGAGCACGAGATGAAAAGGTTTCTCTGCCATCCTTTGCAGGGCCTTTTTCCCCCTGGTGAAGGTCTCTATTTCCAACGATTTTTTTTGAAAAAGGGTTTTTAGCCTTTTACAAACTATTTCTTCATCGTCAATAATCGCCAATCGCAGATTTACAGTCATTAAAAGTCTCTAGAATGAAAATAAAGAATTATTTCAGGACAGGGGAAAATTTGATGTCTGATTTGGAATTAATTGTTAATTTTTATTATACTATTTTTGCCTTCATTGACAACCATGACCGGCGTTAGTTCCCGTGTATATCCTTAAAACTCTCACTCAGTTATCGATGCTGGTAGTCAAAGGCAGGCATTAATTCTTTTAACGAAAGAGAACCTACCTAAATGGCAGGCGATTCCGAACCGATGACAACACAAAGACACCGCATGAGCATACGATTTCGTATTGCCTTCGGATTTTTCATCTGCTTCTTTCTGGCCTTAAGTATTACCTTGTTGTCTTTATATGTTTTTATCCGGTTGCAGACGAAATTACACTTTTTAGAGGTGGCGGATAATTTCATGTTGGAACTGCAGCAGGCCAGACGGTTTGAAAAGAATTTTTTTCTGTATGGGACGAATCTCAACGATGCCCTGGAACATGTAAAAGCAGCTTCAGAAATTCTACAATCTAATTCCGTGCAGTTAGCAGAAGTTGTAGGTCAAAAAAATTTAGCCAATATTTTATACCAGATTGAGAATTATGAATATTTATTGCAAAAATTGCAGGACTCGCCGTTTCCCGATTCCAACCCAGGTCGGGAGGAGAGAAATATTTTAGAAACCGAACTCCGAAAATTTGGGGCCGGCATGATTTCTCTGGGCTTGAGTATCCTGCAGCAGGAACGTCAGTCAGTATATCGCATGCTGATTCTAGCGAAACAGGTGCCGATTTATTTTTTAATTATTCTCTTTGTGGTGATGGCTTTTTTGGCTCATAAACTATCCCGGCAGATACTGGTACCGTTATCACGCCTGATGAAGTATACTCAGCGCATCGCCCGTGGGGAATTTACCCCTTTAGAGCTCCCCAAGTTTTATCGGGATGAATTTTATGATTTAACCCAGGCAATGAATTCCATGCTGGCAGAAATACAGCATCGTCAAGAAATTCTCATGCAGTCCCACAAATTGAGAGCCATCGGAACCTTAACTGCCGGAATTGCTCATGAACTCAATAATCCTATTAATAATATTACCTTGACGGCTTATACCCTGCGAGATAATTACCAGACACTAACCGACCCGGAAAGGAAAGAGTTAATCGAAGATTTAATCGGTCAGGCCGATCGTTCCCAGGGGATTATCAGCAATCTCTTAGACTATTCCAGAGATTCGGCAGTTAGAATGGAACCATTGGATATAGGGCGACTTATCCGGGAAACAGTGCAGCTTGCCAGTAAACAGGTCAAAATGGCCGGGGCTCAATTAACGTTTAATTTCTGTCCGGCGATCCGACTGTACGGTGACCGGCAGCAGTTGACCCAAGTGTTCCTAAACATACTCATTAATGCCTTGGATGTCATTCCCAAGAGTGGGCACATACAGATCACTGTTACCCATGAAACATCGGATTTCGTGGCCGTTCAAATTCATGACGACGGTCCGGGCATATCACCCGAAATTATCCCCCATATATTCGATCCGTTTTTTACTACTAAACCTCCCGGAAAGGGGACCGGGCTTGGTTTGGCGGTATCCCAAGGTATCATAAACCGCCACGGCGGCAAAATTCTTGTGGAAAGCGAACCGGGAAAGGGAACAACTTTTGCGGTCATTTTGCCGGCGATCACAGATTGACAGGTGACTACAATCTGCTGGGCTCAGCCGGGCCTTTTAATTGTTTTGAACAAAAAATGCATTTTAATGTGGATATCCAGAATTTTTCCAAAGCTAGCCGTCTTGCAGAGATGCCAGGCTAAAATCACCGCTTTTGAAGGCTTCAAATATTTTATTGGCAACCGCTTCACTGGAGAGGGCCAGATCCAGTTGACGGGAAAAGGCTAATAAAGTTCCCACCTGCTCCAGAATATTTTCCGTATCTTCCCGAGAATATTTTACCAGGCGACCGCGGACCAGATCACTGATAGCCTGTGCCTTAAAACCCATGTCATCCAAGAGTCTGGCTAAAAGTTGAGCCCTTCTTTCCCGGCGATCCAGGCTGGCGGCCCCGCCTTTAAACTGGAAGCTGATATAATTATCATTTCGTTCGTCGGAGACAAAGGCATCCAGGTGCCCGAAATGATAGCCCAGGCGGGAGTTAAGATTCAGGTATTTATCGCTGATGATGGCAAAACTCTTGCCGCCCAGACCGGTCTCCGATTTGTTCAGATCGTAAAGCGTGTTGGCAAATACTGACATAAAACCTTTGAAATCAACCGAGACCTGTCCCGCCCAGCGGACCGCCGGGTTGCGAAAACCCCGCAGGACGGCTCGGAAAGGTGGAGATATAATATCTTCTTCGGTAATGACTTTACTGTCTCGGTCAGCCAAACCGCCTCCCAGATCCAGGATAAAAAGATTGAGGGGCAGATCAGATTGGAGACGGCAAACACCCTTGGCTTGCACCGACTGCTCGACATCAAGATTGAACATGGCATCCATGGCTTTTTCATGGCAAAATCGGGTAATGTCATGCAGGGTCAAACACGATTTAGGCTGGAAATCCGGACTGGTGGGATCCAGAAGATGTAACGGGCTGATATGGGTTAGTACTTTTTTAAGCTTGATAAACAATGGATCATCCCGCCAGGGCTCCGGTTTTTTCGAAGGCTTGGTTAATAATTCTCCAATAATTCCAGGATAAATAAGGGCCAGATCTGCATCCATGGTAATTTCTTGTCCCGAGGATAAGGATTCCAGGGCCCCGGCGACATCAACCAAGGTAGGGACACGAAACTCCCGGGCCAGGATAGTCATATGATCCGTCGGGCTGCCTACTTCGGTGAGAATGCCGGCAATGCGATCCATGACCTGGACCAGTTTTGAAGCCGGTTGCCTCACTACAACGATCGCCCCCGGCGGAATATCGGGTATATCTGCTTCTCGCTGCAACACAAAGACCGGACCTGCAGCCACCCCGCCAACAGCCCGGACACCTTGATTTAATAAAGGCTCAATTGAGATTTCCGGTTTTTCGGCCACCCCGCTTTGGAAGGCCGGGGCGCTGATCCTTAAAGGCCGGGACTGCAAGACAAAAATTTGACCGGAGTCACTTACGGCCCACTCAATGTCTTGAGGGCCGTTGAAATGGTGCTCCAGTTGCACCGCAATATTGGCAAGACTTCGGAGCTGGAGCATGTCCAAACAGGGAGCCGCGGCTTTATCCGGGTCCAGGGGAATTTCTTCCAACTCTCCCTGAGCCCGTGCTACCAAGGCTTTGGTTTTATTCCCCGGTCGCTGATTGAGGAGAGAAAATTCATCTGATTTGCTCAGTTCAAATAAATCTGGAGAGACCGACCCATCGACGGCAAATTTCCCTAAACCCCAAACCGCAGATATTACAATACTATTTCTCTCCGGCGCATGCGGGTCCAGGGAAAACATCACCCCACTGGCCTTTGCCGGAACCATCTCCAGGCAGCCCACGGCCATGGGCAATTCGTCCAGAGAAAAATTTTTATATTTCCAGTAGAAAATGGCCCGAGAAGTGAATTTGCTGGCCACCACCTCTTTATAATGCCGGATGATATCAGCCGGTGAAACATTTAACAGGGTGGCAAACTGTCCGGCAAACGAGAGCTCGGTATCTTCGCCAACGGCGCTGGAACGCACCGAAATAAAGGAGTTTCCGAAAGTTTTGGCGGCCTCGGTGATGGCCTGCGCCAGATCCTCAGGAAGGGTAGCCTGCCTGACAAAATCCTGCAATTCCTGGCTTACGGCTTCAAGCTTGACGAGATTGGTAATATCTGCTTCCTGAAGTTTGGACTCCAGAATTTTCGACAAACCCGACCCCTGCAGGAAGTGCTGGTAGGCAGCCGCGGTAATGACAAACCCTGCGGGTGTAGACAATTTCAGCAGGTTATGAATCTCACCCAAATTTGCCATCTTGCCGCCGCTGCTGGCGGCCATTTCCTTATTCAACTGATTCAGAAAAAAAATAAAACCTGTCTGAGGTATTTCCGGCAACGCCACCAGTTCCTGCAGGATATCTCCCTGCAGGTTTTGATAGACTAGCTTTAATTCACTGTAGCGGTCCTGGCTGAGAGCATTCAGAGCCTCTATCATTTCTCGGACGCGAGCGCTGAGATTTTCTACCTGATTAAATAAATAGCCGGTGTCAAAGAGGAAATCGCCGGTAAGTTTTTCCTCCAGATCCGCCATGGCTGCAAGAGCTTGATTGTTGTTATCCAACAGCCGACGAAAATGAAAAAAATTCTGCTTAAGGATTTCTTGCTCATCCTGCTCATCTTTTAAAAAACTTCGGAGAAATTTTAACATGGCCGGCAGATTTTACTTATATCCATTCAGATTAAGTACTCTCATGATTATTTAACACTATTCTATTTCTTCAACGCTTTTAATTCCAACTGCATCTGGCGCCATTCCAAAGCCCTTTTTAACGTGATGAGTATGGCCTCCTGGCGAAAGGGTTTGGTGATATAATCGTAGGCTCCCTTCTGGATTGCTTCTTCCGCCGTTTCAATGGTGCCGTAAGCAGTTACCATTATTATCGGCAGGGCTGCATCAATTTTTTTCACTGCTTCGATCAGATCCATGCCATCCATCAGGGGCATCTTGAGATCGGTAATAAGAAGATCAAAGGATTCCTCCTGCAGGAGTTTGGCTGCTTCCAATGGATTATTGGTGGTGACTACCTCATAATTGGTTTTACTTGTAAGGATGGTTTTGAGAAGGCGCAGCATATTAGGTTCATCATCCACCGCCAAAATTTTTTCAGGCATAACTTTCTCCTCTATTTAGTACGGCAAGCAACTGGTTAAATTATAGTAATACCCGGCGAGGCAATCTCCCTGCCTCAAGCCGATTTTGTTGCCTCCGCAACTTTTTCCACCTGGGGCTCATTTCCCCCGGTTTGATTGGTCACGGGGAGTTGCACCGTGAAGATCGTACCGTGTTTTTCCGGGTATTCCTCTGCCGGATAGCTGATAAAATTGATGTCGCCGCCAAATTTCTTGATAATGCCGTAAGACATGGACAATCCTAAGCCAGTGCCCTCGCCTACCTTTTTAGTGGTAAAAAATGGATCAAAAATTTTAGGCTGGTCTTTTTTGGAAATACCGCTGCCCGTGTCTTCAATATCAATGGCAATACGTTGGCCGTTAGCAATTAAGCGGGTCTTGATTTTGACAATGCCACCGCCTTTCATGGCCCCGGCAGCATTGTTTATTAAATTAATAAAAACTTGTTGCAGTTCCTGCGGGTCTCCCTGAACTCTCGGCAGGTCTTTGATAATATCACTCTCCAGCCGAATCTTTTTGGTAAGCATGGTATTTTTTACCACCATGACCATCTTACTCAAGGTTTCACTAATATCAGTAGAAGTTTCGGCGCGTTCCGGGGTCCGGGCAAACGTTAGCAGGTTTTCAACGATTTTTTTGCATTTAAGACCTTCTTCTTCAATAATCTTCAAGGTTTCATGAATATCCGGCAATTCGGCCGTTTGCTCCAAAAGAATTTCACTAAATCCCAGAATAACTGCAATGGGATTGTTTATCTCGTGGGCCACCCCGGCAGCCAGTGTACCCACGGAAGCCAGTTTTTCCATGTTGATAAGCTGGTCTTCCATGGTCTTGCGGGCTGTTATATCTCGAGAAATAATTTCAAATGAATCTATCTGGCCCTCATGATCTTTGAGTCCCACAATGCTGGTGGAAAACCATAATTCCCGGTCGCCGATGGTGACGGGATGGCGCTTGCTGCGTATCTTGCCGGTTTTCCTGATCTCTTGCAGCCACTCCAGATGAAATTCCGCCGAACGCTCGGCCATGACATCGAATAAAGTCAGGTTAACAAAATCTTCGGGGTGAATTTCCTGATCACCATCCAATTCCCCGGCGGCTTTGCCGGTAATGGAGCGGCGTCCGGAAAACAATTTTGCTGCATACCGATTGATGGAAAGAATTCTTCCCCCGGGATCGACGGTATAAATCAAATCGGCGGCATTTTCTATTAAAGCTTTGTAGCGCTCTTCCGATTTTAGCAGTTCTTTTTTCTGACGCTCTACTTCGTCCGCCAAAGAAGCGGTGAATTGACGCTCATAGCGGTAATTTAGCAGAAAAATACTGCCGAAGAGGACAAATCCGCCGATAACCATTTGCAGGAAGAATTGCCGCTGATAGACTGAATGAATCGCGCCTTCGACTTCGCTGGCCGGCGCCACTACCGCTACAGACCAAAAATAGGGCTTGGTTTCCGAAGCAATCACATCTGAACTACCTAACCGAACCGGAGCATAGGCAATTAATTTTTTTATTTCGCCAGCGAGGCCTTTATGCCAACCTGAAAAATATTCGCCCCAGCCCTCCTGACCGGTAAGCATTTTTTGACGCTGAATTTCATTGATGGCATCAAAGGAAATTGCCGGCATCCGTTCTTTTCGGGCTGTAAAGGCATTATGACCGATAAACTTGCGTTCCGGGTGAAACAAAAATATGCCGTTGCTGTCCATTACCCAGGCATAACCGGATTTGCCGCTGGTAATATTTTGTGAAAATCTTTTGGCTAATATCTGAGCATCAATATAAAATGCCAAGGCCCCGGTAAATTGACCGCTTGGCTGAGGATGGCTCTCATCCGCCGAGACTTCATAGGTGGGGACGATCATTTGCATAATAAGCCGCCCGACAAAATTCGGCACTTGCGAATTTACCGGGGTTATTAAGACATGACCTTTATTACTCGGATTTGAGGCCCAGTTAAAAAAAGACTCCTCCTGAAATTCGCCCGCAATAATATGTTCTACCCCACGTTCGTCAACAAAATAGGCTCGATTCCCCTCGCGATTGATTCGACGGATCTCTACCACACCGTCTTCCCTGACACTGGACAAAGTAACCCGCAAGCGGTTGGCCCAGGAAAGCGGTTCCAAATACTCCACCGCCGCCGAAAAATTCAGCGTGTTAAGCTCCCGTTTCAGAAAATCAATGTGCTGCTCCAGAATGTAGGCAGCATGGCGGGCGAGGGTCAATTGTTGCTGGTTAAAATCCTCCTTGATGATCCGCCGCATCTGATCTGCTGAAACATACCCCAAATAAAGACTTGTGGCCAAAAGCAGCACGGTGATGAAAATCATCAAAATAAAAACATAACGGGAAAATTGATTACCGAACGGGCGCATATCTGCTATCCTGGAAGTCGAAAATTTATAGCAACTAGGAGACTTTTTTTAGTTAAACTCTGGTAATTTTAAATTGACACATGGAGCAGTGTCAATTTATATCCCATTTAGCTTATTTCTATCAAAAATAACTAACATTTGCACTTGATATTGGAAATCTCGCCTCCTTACGTTACAATGGAGCATTATGACGACAGGAGAAAAGATGCCGCATACCGCCATTTCCTCCCAAGACCTTGATCCTGCGAAATTGCTGCAAAGCTATTTATCCCTGATCGGCTCAACAGAGTTTAACCGCCTGCTGGAAGACATTACCACCTGCAATCTCACTCGCGTGCACGATTCTTTAGATAATGCCGCTCTCAAAGGCGGTATCGAATTATTTCCTTTTCTTGCTGTCCAGACCCGACGCCAGCAATTATTAATCAGCGGCAGCCTTTTCCCCAATCAGGAGGACGAATCCACTAGGTCGTTATACCACCTTATCAGATTACAGTTAGGTCAGGAACAAATTTATTTTAAATTAACCACCCGTCAATCTTCTTTTTTACTCTCTCCTTTTCATTGTCGATTTATCAGCATTCTTTTCGGCTTGTCATGGTTTTACGCCCTGGCTGTCCAAACCGGCGCCAGACAAGAGGATTTTTTGGCCTTCGCCCCCTACTCCCTGGAAGAACAGGTAATTGCCCGATACTTACAGAGCCTGGTATGGATTCCTTGCGCTACGGTTAAATTAGATACTCAGGACAACCCCTATATTGCCACCCGGTTATACACTCCGGCAGATCTGAAGCGTTGCGAAATACCCGGAAGCAGTGCGGAAGAGTCTCTCATCCGAGGCTTGCGGCTTTTTAGACGTTTACTGTATTTTACCATCGAAGGTGAAAGAATATTTACCGGTTTTGCTTTCCTGACGTCCCACAAATCATTGGCGGAACACCAACGCCACTGGCCGAATCTGCTTTTGTATCATGAAAACCATCAGATATTGCTGAAAGAAGGGATCACCGCCATTAAGCAATTATTGCTTAATGCCGATGGCCGCACTACTTTTCTGGCAGTGTATCAGGATCGGATTGTTGGTGTCCTGCACCTTCCCGAAGGGACCCAGCGGCAATTAACTACTGTCAGAGCCTGGCGGAATTCTTTGCTATTGGCAAGCATTTCCAGGCGGGGGCGCTTCAATTTCTGGCTGGCTTTGAAAGGCCGCCATAATAATCGAATTCCACTGTTTCTCTTGGAATACCGTCAGGGCCGCCTGCAAATTCCCCTGTTTCAGGATGTTTTTTGGCAGGAATTAGAGCGGCAGTTGCATAGTATCTGCCCTGATTGTCAGTATCCGGACGTTTTGCAGCAATTTAAACAACTCTTGCGAGGTCTCAGGACTTCTGCCAGGGGAAGTATCTTATTAATCGGCCTGACTGCCGCCAAGCTTCAGGAACCCTATGTTCCTGTAGAAAATGAAGTGCGCCTGGCGGAACCCATTCCTCTACTGTCTAAATGGAGCGCGATTATTTTGGGTCTGGCCAAGCCTGACGGTGCCGTTATTATCAACGAAAAAATGGAAGTGACTCATTTTGGCGCCAGATTGAAAGCCACCGGCCTGCAGCTCCCCCCCTGGCCGGAGACGATTTAGGCAGTGGCACCCGTCATCAGGCTACCCGGGAATTTACCGCCTATTATCCGGATGTTGTGGGCCTCTGCATCTCCACCGACGGTCCGGTTTCCCTCTATCGCACCGGAACCTTGATCAGCCGGCTTTATTAATCATCTCCAACCCGTCTTCAAACCAGGGTGTAATCGATGGCCATTTAACTCATGGCCAGGCTTGATTTATACCTCTTAAAATTTTCGTGCTCTTTACAATAGAGCAGATAATTCTTACCGTATATTATTAGATAATAATTAAAAAATCTCTATTCATCCCGAGAATGAATATAGTTTGAGGTATGTCAGCATGCCCCCGATACAAATAAAATTTGCCAAAGACTTTGAGATGATCGAAGCACGAATGCGCCGGCTGATGGAAAATATGTATGGGCATTGGAGCGGTCAGGCGACAACGGCATCGCCTAAATTTCACCCTCCCGCCGATATCTATGAAACCCCCAAGGCCTTAATCATTCGTGTGGAGTTGGCCGGTCTTACCAAAGATGATATTTCCCTCACCATACACCGGCTGGAATTAGTTGTCAGCGGCAGGCGCCGTTTCCCTCAGGCCGATCCCGTACAGCGATTTCACCGCTTAGAAATTGAATACGGCAGTTTCGAACGTCGTTTCCAACTGCCTCGAGCCGTGGATGAAACCCGGGTGGAGGCAGAATACACCAATGGCATCCTGATTATTAAACTACTCTGGCGACAGGCCGTACCCCCCCGGCATATTGCCATCAAGGAAGAAGAATAATCTTTTAGTAATGGATTTTTAATCCTTAACAATATATGGACTAACTTATGGAAGAAAAAACTGATACCATGGCGAACATCTCCATGGAAGATAATATTCCCGTGACCGAGGGGAGCGAATCCAGACTGCTGCCCGTACTCCCCATGAGCGAGCTGGTGCTTTTCCCCCGTTTGATTATTCCCTTAGCCCTGTGGGAAGAATCTGCTCAGCGGCTCATTGACGACACTTTACTTAAAGATAAAATAATTGGTATCCTTACCAGCCGGCAGCCTGCCACCGAAGTGTACACCACGGAAAATCTCTATTCCATCGGCACCGCCGCAGTGATCCTCAAAATGGGCAAAACCCAGGAGGGAGCGGTACGCCTCCTGGTTCAAGGCCTGTACCGCTTTAAGGTGGAGGAAATTGTCGATTCCGAGCCGTATCTACAGGTCCGGGTGACGCCCATCACTGAAGGGTACGAAGCCGATCTGGAAATTGACGGCATGGTTTCCGGTCTCAAGGGCCTGTTTCAAAAGATGTCCGAGCTGTCACCCTATCTCCCCACCGAACTCGGGGCCATGGTCCAGGAACTGGAAGATCCCAGGGTTTTGGCAGATGTCGCCGGGGGCAGTTTGAATGTGCCCAAGGCTGAAAAACAAGACCTGCTGGAAACCATTGACGTTAAGGAGCGTTTGCGCAAAGTGCTGCGTCTCATTAACCGGGAAATTGAAATTCTTGAATTGGGCAAGCAGATTCAGGCAAATGTCAAAACTGAAATGGACAAGGCCCAGAAAGATTATTATATCCGGGAACAGATCAAGGCCCTGCAGAGAGAATTGGGGGAAGGGGACGAACGTTCCCAGGATATGGGAGATCTCCAAAATCGTCTGCTGGAAGCGGAATTACCGGAAGCTGCCTTTAAAGAGGCGGAACGGGAGCTCAACCGCTTGAACCGAATTCCGCCATCCTCGCCGGATCACCAGGTTATCCGGAATTATCTGGAATGGATGATCGAGCTTCCCTGGAATAAGAGCACCGAAGATCGACTTGACCTGGTGGAAGCCCGTAAAATTCTGGATGAAGACCATTATAATCTGGAAAAGGTCAAGAAACGCATCCTGGAATTTCTGGCGGTCCGGAAACTCAAACCCGATATGAAAGGGTCCATCTTATGCTTTGTCGGCCCTCCCGGTACCGGCAAAACCTCTTTGGGTAAATCCATTGCCCGGGCTCTGGGGCGAAATTTTGTCCGCCTCTCTTTGGGCGGCGTTCGGGATGAAGCCGAAATCAGGGGCCACCGCCGCACCTATGTCGGGGCCATGCCGGGGCGCATCATCCAAAGCATCCGCCGGGCCGGCAGCAAAAACCCGGTCTTTATTCTGGACGAGGTTGATAAAATCGGCGCCGATTTCCGGGGCGACCCCGCCTCGGCGTTGCTGGAGGTGCTGGACCCGGAGCAGAATTCCTCTTTCTCAGACCATTATCTGGAGGTCGGGTTCGATCTGTCCAAGGTGATGTTCATCACCACCGCCAACATGCTGGACACCATTCCCCCAGCCCTGCGCGATCGCATGGAGGTCCTGCAACTGCCCGGCTATACGGAAGAGGAAAAAATCCAGATTGCTTATGAATATCTGTTGCCCCGGCAATTAGAGGCCCATGGCTTGCAGTCGGAACAGTTGACCATTGAGCCGGAGGCCATGCGCCTGGTAGTTGCCGATTATACCCGGGAAGCGGGTTTGCGCAACCTGGAGCGGGAAGTGGCTTCTTTATGCCGGGGTGTGGCCCGGGAGGTGGCGGAGGGCTTGCTGACCTCCAGGACAATCACTGCCGCCGAGGTCCCCCAATATTTGGGACCGGCGAAATTTTTCCGGGAAACCGCCCTGGATCATCCCGAACCCGGTATAGCCACCGGTTTGGCCTGGACCCCGGTGGGCGGAGAAATTCTCTTCATCGAGACCCTCAAAATGCCGGGCAACAGCCATCTTAAACTCACGGGCCAGCTTGGCGATGTTATGAGGGAATCCGTGGATGCCGCCCTGAGTTATATCCGGGCCCGGGCCCCGTACATCGGCGTGTCCGAAGATTTTTTCAAGGACACTGACGTGCATGTGCATGTCCCGTCCGGGGCCATTCCTAAGGACGGGCCCTCAGCCGGCGTTGCCATGCTCACCGCCCTGGTTTCCCTGTTTTCCGATCGGGCGGTCAAAAAAGGTCTGGCCATGACCGGTGAAATTACCTTGCGGGGCCACGTCCTGCCGGTGGGCGGCATCAAGGACAAAGTCCTGGCGGCCCATCGAGCCGGCATCAAAGAGGTTATCCTGCCGGCCCAGAATGCCAAGGACCTGGAGGATATCCCCGCTAACGTCAGAGAAGAGCTCCAGTTCGATTATGTTGACCGGATGGATGAGGTGCTGGATATTGCTTTTGCCCACGCAACCGTCGTAACCAAACCGGCGCCCGCGGCCGCCGCTTAAACGCCGGCCATGATTTTCGGCATCGGCGTTGACCTGGTAAAAATTCCCCGAATCGCTGCCGCCCTGGAGCGATTCGGGGATCGTTTTAAAAACCGGCTGTACACCGCCCAGGAGATTTCGGCCTGCGAGGCCCGGGGGCACTCGGCCAACTGCTACGCCCTGCGGTTTGCCGCTAAAGAGGCTTTCTCCAAGGCCCTGGGGGTGGGACTGCGCCGCCAGGGCATCCGCTGGCTGGAAGTAGAAGTGGTGACCTCCCCTGCCGGCCGCCCGGAACTGCGGGTCCACGGCCGCGCCGCCCAACTCTGCGAAGAGCACGGCATCCAGGGAATGTTTGTCTCCCTCACCGATGAGGGGGAGTTTGGGGTTGCGGTGGTGGTTTTGGAGAGATAATTTTTTTAAATATTATCAATATGTTATTTCATTAGGGTAGGAGCCGCTCACCGTTTTTTGTTGCCAAATCTTATTTTATTAGAATCATTAGCTCTTTCGCTATTCGCGTAATTTTTCTCTACCCCCTGGCAAACACATCCGCCCTGATGTCTAACTTCTCCCCGGCCTGCAGCAACTGAAATCCCCGGGCCGCCACCATGGCGGCGTTGTCAGTGCACAATGTTAACGTCGGCAAAAACAGCTCTATCCCAGCCTGAGCCGTCCGGCTCTCCAGTTCCTGCCGCAGGCGGCGGTTGGCCGCCACCCCGCCGGCCACCACCAGGCGGGGGCAGTCGTACTGCTGCGCCGCCAACAGCGCCCGGCTTACCAGGGAATCCACCACCGCCTCCTGGAAACTGGCCGCCAGATCGGCGCGGCTTTGTGGGGCGGTCAACAGCTCCGGGGATTTTTTCAACAGTGTCGCCACTGCGGTTTTCAGGCCGCTGTAGCTGAAGGTCAAGGGTTCCTGTTGGATGCGGGGCCGGGGCAAGGCGAACGCTGTCGGGTCCCCGGCACCCGAGAGTTTCTCTATGGCGATACCGCCGGGATATCCTAAGTTCATTAATTTAGCCACCTTATCAAAGGCCTCGCCGGCAGCGTCGTCCCGGCTCCGGCCCAACAGCGTCATCTCCCGAAAACCATCTACCGTGTAGAGGTTGGTATGGCCCCCGGACACCACCAGGGCGATAAAGGGAAAGGCCGGGGCCGTTTCGGTAAGGAAGGGCGCCATGATATGGGCCTCCAAATGGTGCACTCCCGCCAGCGGCAGGTGCAGACAATAGGCCAGGGATTTGGCTACGGCAAAGCCGATGATCAGGGCGCCGATGAGTCCCGGTCCCTGCGTGACGGCAATTCCCTGCAGTTCCTGGAGAGTTACCCCTGCTTCGGCCAACGCCGCCCGGATGACCGGCATAATGTTCTCCTGATGCCGCCGCGCCGCCAGCTCAGGCACCACTCCGCCGTAGGCGGCGTGCAGATCAAACTGGGTGGCCACGATATCCGACAGCACCCGCCGGCCGTCAGCCACCACCGCCGCGGCCGTCTCGTCGCAAGAAGTCTCAATTCCTAAGATCAGCATGGAGTTTCGAGTTTCCGGTTTCTGATTTCTGGTTTTTGGTTTTTGGTTTCTTTGATTTTACGTTGGTATATTCTAATCGCTACTCTTTATTCGCTTTTATGTCACAGTCATCAGGCAATAACCTTATTGAGAAAATCAAAGGTCTTGAGATCTTTGCCCAGGGTATAGCGCACAAACCCCTGGAGCATGACCAGGGTTTCATTCCGGGCCAATTCCGGGAAACGCAGGCGCCCCAGATTTTCCAGGGGCAGATTGTGAGCCGCGACAATCAGCTTCCGGGAGCCCGGATGCAGCGAAAAGAGTCGTTCCCCGCGATTTTCGTTCAAACACACCTGGCAGATGATTCCTCCCCTGCGGAGACTGAACCAGACAATGCCTTCAGCCCGTTGACCGCAGACCTGACAGGCCTGCCAACGCGGGCCGAAACCCGCCAAGGCCAACAGGCGGATAAGATAACTTAACAACAGGGACTGGGTTGGCAGGCCCGCGGCAAGTTGGGTGAGAGAATTTTTCAGCGCCTCGAACAGTTCCGCCACGTTATCAATGGCGCCGACGAATTCCCCGGCAACCTCGGTTAAACAGGCGGCCGCCCCTAAAACCACAAGATTCCGCCGCAGTTCCGGAAAAGCCTCCACCAGTTCACCACTGTCCAGACGAGCCAGATCCTGGTTGGGCTTGTCCATGTAGACTAACTGCACCAGCGAAAATGGCTCCAGACAATTCATAAAACGGCGCTTGCTCTTTCGAGCATGTTTGGCCAGAGCGATGCACCGACCTTCTTTGGGGGTAAGAAAAACCACCAGGCGGTCAGCTTCTCCAAAATCCCTGGTCGCCAGGATAATGGCCAGCGAATTTTTTTGGGGCACCACCTTACCTCAACAAGGAAAATCTGGGGGAAACGGTTACATCCCCAGCTGGCGAAATTCTTTCAACGAGCAGATACACGGCGGCTATTGCGGGCGAGGCTGAGGAAAACCCAGAGGGGAATTATTTAGTGCCTTAACCTGTCGGCCCAGGGACCGGTCTCGACGTAAATAGATGTCATAGTAATCGATACTGGCAATTTTCTTGTAATGTTTCTGAATCTGGTCTAATGGATAATTCTGTTTAAAGACGCTTTTGCCAAAACTGCCCAAAACCAGCAGGTCTGCTTTAGTTTTGGTAAAATCATACGCTTCATCGGCAGGACTGCTCAGAACAACGCTGTTGGCCGTAGATTCGACAAAATAGAATTCCGGCATTAGATGAATACGATGCTCATCATCTAAAAAAGACAGCTCATATTCCGGGGTTTCAATGAGATACGTGCTGGGTACCTGATACCGCAGGTAATCAATTAATTTAAAAGGACTATCTGTGGCCCGGGTGCAGAGGGGATGCAGCAACCCCAAGGCGGTGAGAGGAAAAATGAGACAGGCCAGCGTGATTATGCCAGCGCCTTTGGCCAGGTAGGGATGTTCTTTGAAGTAGGCTGCCCGGCAGGCGGCTTCATACATGGCCACCACTAAATAACCTGCCCATGGGCTTGCCAGTATCAGCGCCGGCAGGGCGAACCGCTCCCAGTATACTGCCAGCACATAAAAAATGGTCCACAAGAACAGGTTTACGAGCCAATAGAGCCAGGGTAAAGATATTCCCTGCCGCCGCTGGTAGAGCCACAATCCGAGAATGCCGCTGATAAACAGGGGATGAGTCAGGAGAAAGGCCGCACTTTCGGGATAAATCCGGCCGATGGTGCAGGGTGTGAAGAATTCATGGCATAATAGTTTCTTCTGGTAATAAAAATGATTCAGGGCCGGCCAAATCCCTCCTAAAACCGCCGCCTTGAAGGCGATATAGGCTGCCAGGGGCAAAGCCGCACCGACCACCAGCATTCCGACTGCCCTGATTAATTCAGGGCGGCGCCGGCGATACTCCAAGACCAGAGCGCCTATGGCCGGAAAGATGGTAAAGCCATAAAATTCCTTGGCGTCCACCGCCAATCCCAGGCAGAACCCGGCCGCGAAAAAAAAGATATAGCGCTCTTCCCGGAGTCCCTTGAGGAGGAAAAAAATTCCTCCCAAAAAACATGCCAGAGCCGGGACATCTCCCATAACGCTGCGTCCCCAGTACAGGATGCCGGGTACTAAGAAGGCTGAGAAGCACTGCCAATAGGGCCGGCCCCCGGGACAGCAGCAATCGGGCGGCGAGATAAAGAAAGAAAAAAAACAGCAGCAGAAAGATCCCGGCCACCAGACGACCGCTCCAGACGCTAATCCCGAACAGGCGATAGGCCAGGGCCACCGGCAGGATAATCACCGGTCCAACGCTGATGCGAAAGTCGAAATCTTTTAGATTATCGGGGCTTTGAATGGTAAAGGCATAGCGGCCATGTTGGACCAGGTTGGCGGCGGTTTCGGAAAAAATGGCTTCATCCCACCACAACGTGGGGTAATTCGACAGGTTATAGAAACTGCAGAAGATTATCACAACCGACATAAAGGCGAGCAGCACACGGTAAATCTTCTGAGAATTAAACAAGCTTTTTCCCTTTTTGGCCCCGCGGCTGATAATGCCGCCGCAACAACAGATATAAGGCGCCGGTGCCGCCATCGTAAGGTTGCGCCGAGGCAAAGGCCAGTACCTGGCGTCGAAAGCGCTTCATGGTGAGCCACCCCTGCAAACGGCTCTTGAGCACCGGTAAATTACCGGGGGAATTGTGGCCGCGGCCATGTATAACCAGCACCGTCCGGTAGTTGCGCACCTGAGAGTGGGCTAAAAATTTCCTTAATCGACCTTCCGCCTCATCCACACTCAGGCCGTGTAAATCGCAATAATCCTGCACCGGCAGGGCTCCGTCTTTCAGGGCTTTGACTACCCGGGGGTCAAGATCGGGGACCTGTCCTTCCAGGTACTCATCAGTCAGTGACAGGTCAAATTCGCCCTTGCCTTCCACGAGTTCCATTAAGGCGCATAACGTTTCCCAATCTTCTTTAAAGGGGAAAACCGGCGCGTAACTTCTGGGCTTGCCGGGAACACTAAATGCCCCCTGATGTGTCAGCGGCGCGACCTCCTGCATCGCCTGATAAAAAAGGGCGCCGTCATCAGAATGACTGCCTATTGGCGGCGGACAGGGCTTGGTAATGAGGGGCAAGCCGATTTTGGCAATTTTCTCCTTCAATCCATGAAATGGCTTATAGAAACCGTCCGGGGAATCTTTATCCTTAGATTTGCGAACATCCATGTAAACACCCCCCCAATAGAAAAGCCTGTCCCAACGGACAGGCTTCCTTTCCTGCCAAAAATTGGAAACTTGTTTACAGGCCGGCAATATGGCTTTGTAATTCCCGCGTTTTTTCCCAGCGAGCCTGATCCCGCTCGGCCACCAACTCGGCCAGGGTATCCTGCAGGCGCTGCAACATGGGAGCATTAATGTCTTCACCCTGGGCGTGTGCATCTATGAGTTTGCGGTAGCAGTTGACCATCCGACCGATCATGCTGACCGCATATTCCCGACCCTGCATTTTAACCGTAGCCAAACCCATATCCAGATATTGCTTTAGCTCATCCCCGAGTATAGCAAAGGCAACATTTGGATTGCGGCGGATTCTTTCGTTCAGTCCGTCAATTTCCTTTTGCGAACGCCCCCGTTTGGCCAATACTTTTTGCCGCTGTTCATCCGTGAGCAGACAGAGGCGGAAACAACTGCCGCTGCGATCCGGCCAGCCTTCATATTCAACTATTTCATTACCGTCTTCATCCTGATAGACCTTGCGGATGTAGGAGTCGGCAATGAGTTCATGAAAAACACAATTACCGACGCCGCCGATACACCGGTTGCCGTGAATCAGGACTTCCGTTTTGATGCCCAGACTGTCTGCATCAGTTTTAAAGCGGCGAAGTTTTTCTACCGTATTGATTTCGGTGGAGGCGACAATTTGGGTTACGCCCAGAGGCTGGTAGCGGACCATCTCGTCCCTTGTCTGAATGTTGCAACCGACGCTGGCATGGATGACCAATTGCGGGAATCTCTGATGGATCAAGGCCATCAAAGCCGGAGTTTTAACAATCACCCCTTCGACGCCGAAATTGGCATATTTTTCTATCTTTGTCAGTACCAGTGGGAATTTTTCTTCAAGAATCTCGGCATTTAAAGCCACGCGGATTTTGCCGTTGGCCTGGTTGCCGATCTGAACAGCCTCTCCTATCTGGCTGTCCTCCATCTCCCAGGCGCATTTCCGCCGGCTAAAGCCTTTAGAGCCGACATAGACGGCATTAGCGCCGTTTTTCAGGTACTGCTTCCACCATTTCCAGGCTGCCGCCCGGAGCTAATAATTCATTAATCATGGCTGCAAGGCCTCCCTTAGGTTTAACTTCTTCAGTTCCCGGATAGATCCAGATCCTTCCGGGCGCCTGTCAACCTAGGGCCTTGTGAATTGGAACAAGTGTCCTGGTTACCTGCATTAAAACATGTAATAATTACGTAATTGGTGTCAAGATGGTGCTGCCCCAGTACCGTCAGGTCGACCTGGAATGCAATCAGCCTCGGCCGCCTGAAAAACCAAGCTCTGGTCAGCACCTGTAACTTAACGCCGCAAAACCGTCAGTGCCAAAACAAATAACAGGCCGATCTCGACCCCCCAGGTTAGAAGAAAAATAAGTAGTTCCATGGCGGACTTATAATCATCTTCGTATAAAATCCGGTTCGGTTCCCGTAAAATATCCCAGGATGAGAGTTCTTTGGCTGCCATAGGTATCCTCGAGTTGTACGGTATATATTGGTGGGCGGTGCCCACCCTACATTTTAGCGCCGCACACAGCGCCTCTATTACTATACTACTAGTTCGTCCTGAACAAAATGCTTGTGAATTATATCATAATCTCAGTATGTCCAAAAGAGAAATTTTATCGTTCTATTGATTTTAACAGATTGAGAATCTCCGGCCAAGCCCGAATTATTTTGTCCAGGAGCCGATGAAATCCCGGACCTTATCCAGCCAGCCTTGGGCGGGCCTGGGTGGTCTAAACGTTTTATGAGGGTCCTCATCAGCCGCAAATTTCTCTAACAGGTCACGTTGGCGTTCAGTGAGGTGGCGCGGCACCACCACCTTGACCTCAACCTTAAGATCTCCCTTGCCATAGCCTTTCAGATGGGGGAAGCCCTCACCCCTGAGACTGATCACTTCTCCGGGTTGGGTGCCGGCCGGAATGTTCAGTTCTTTATTGCCGTTCAAGGTGGGAATGGCCAGCACGCTGCCAAGGGCCGCCTGAGTAAAAGAAATCGGCAAGGACAGAATCAGATCATCACCCGAGCGCTTAAAGAATTCGTGCGGGCGCACGTGCACCACTATGTAAAGATCTCCCGGGGGCCCGCCGAACATCCCTTCATCGCCCTCACCGGCCATAACCAGGTGCACCCCGTTATCCACGCCGGGAGGAATCTTGACCGCCAATTTCTTTTTTTCCATGGCCCGGCCCCGACCGCCACAGGTGGGGCAGGGGTCCGTGACAATCTCTCCCATTCCCTGACAACGGGAACAGGTAGTGCTGATCCTTAAGAATCCATGGGTTTGGACAACTTGACCGCGGCCGCCGCAGGCCGGACAGACAGTTTTCCGGCTGCCGGGACGCACACCGCTGCCGTGGCAGGTGGGGCAATTGACATTCCGTGGAATTTCCACGGTCACCTCAGTCCCTCTGGCCGCATCTAAAAAATTTATCTCCAGGTCAAAACGGCGGTCAGCCCCGGCCTGTACCGTGCTCCGGCCCCGGCGCGGATCCCGGAAGCCAAAAAGGTCCTCGAATATATCTCCAAAAGCCCCAAATATGTCGCCAAAATCCCGAAAACCGGTAAAACCTGAGTCTCTCAGGCCCTCATGGCCGTACTGATCGTAAAGGCGCCGCTTTTCCGGGTCCCGCAAAACTTCGTAGGCTTCGGAAGCCTCTTTAAATTTCTCTTCCGAAGCCTTATCTCCCGGATTCCTGTCCGGATGGTATTTCAGGGCTAATTGACGATAACTCTTTTT
Source organism: uncultured delta proteobacterium (assembly GCA_963789385.1). GTDB lineage: Bacteria > Desulfobacterota > Desulfobaccia > Desulfobaccales > Desulfobaccaceae > Desulfobacca. Next base: position 48,056 of record CAWBKT010000025.1, read on the forward strand.
GATCTCCTCTTCGGTGGCGTTCCGCCCGATTCCGAGAACCTGGTAGTAATCTTTGCTGTATGTTGGCATATGAGGATTTTAGGTTCAGCTTAAACGATTGGTGACAGATTTAATTTTGTCCTGCAAATGAATTTTCTTATCCCGCCGGTCATCAATACTGATGTGAGTCACCACTCGCCAGATATTCTTTTGAAACGGCAACTCGTGGAGAATCTTTGCCACCGCCAGAAGCTGGTCAATCTCTCCTTCTAAAACCGTCCCCATATCCGTCAAAGTATGGGGAAGATCTTGTTTTTTTAGATAGCTGATAATATCGGCCACATATTCGCCGACACCGGGTTGCCCCGTCCCCAAAGGCACGACGCTAATTTCCATTAAGGCCATGGCGACCTCCTGACCGGTTTAAGGGTGATCCATGCCTGTGCCGCCGGGGATTCTGGGCCGATCTCAGGGAAGGCAGAAAACGTTGCACTGCCCTTTTCAAGCTGCCCAGATCATGGGTTTTTAGAACCACGCCGTCACATTGCAACTCCGTCACTGTTTCGGGCAAGCCATACGTAGAGTGAAAGATAACCCGAGTTTTGCGGCAGGTTCCTTTAATAATCCGAAGAGTTTCCATACCCGACATATCCGGCAGCATCATTTCCAACACCACCAGATCAGGGCACTCCGTGTCCAGCAGACCTAAGGCTTCGCGACCGTTGGAGGCCAACAACACTTCATAACCCTCTTCTCCTAATTCATCCCGGCAGAGCAAGCGGATATGAGGATCGCTATCGGCAACGAGTATTCGTCCCATGACAGCCTCCTTCCTGCATTCATATCGAGTTCAGTTTTCTAGATTATAAGCATTAAGTCAGTCGCTGTCCAGCAACGCCGTCATCCCCAGTTCGAACTAAAATTTGTGGGTTATAATTTATAAATAATACGCTATAGAAAATCAAGCCATAGACCGGAAAAAATTTTTTTCGTCTCTCACTCTTTTCAGGATTACTCTGACATTTTCATCAATCCTTATACTACCCGGCATCGATATTGATTTCCCGATTTTCCTGAAATTTGAAAGGGAATATAGGGAAGTGCTTCGGACGTCGGCAAAGTTAATGGATCTAATCCAGTAGGGCTTTGCAACCGACGGATAGATGAATATTTCCGCATAGAACTGGCCGTTGCAAAGTAAGGGACGGTAAGCCAGGCAGATACGACTGCTTTGGGCAATCTAATACCCCCCTCATTGGGTGACAAAGATGTGGAGGACGGAAATAGTCTCTATGTCCGGAACCTTGCAGGTCGCCCGTTTCGCTACGGGGTCCATCTCTATAATTTTTTCGATGTCAGGTGCAGCATAATCTATCCGAAAGTGTGGGGGGTTCTGTCATTCCTGACCTTCGCCGATCCAGTGCACCATCAGATTGTAACATACTGAAAGGACTATGGCCCCCGTGAACATCCCCGTGAAGCTGGAGAAGATAAATCCACCTATGGCGCCGATGAAGATGACCAGCATTGGAACGGGGGAGCCTTTTCCCATCAGCAGCGGTTTCAGGACATTATCCGAGGCCCCGATGACTACCAGGGTAATCGCCCACAGGATAGCCGACAGAAGCGCTTTTACTGAGAAAAGGTAAATGATGACGGGTAAAATGACAATGACTGTAGGCAGTTGCAGGATGGCCAAAACCAGGACAGCCAGAGCCCAAAGTCCCGCAAAGGGGACCTTAGCCAACATGAACACCGTACCGGCGGCAATAAACTGAAAGAATGCGACCCCCAGGATGCCCTTAGCAACATTTCTGATCGATACCCCGGCAATATGGATGATTTCATCGCTTTTTTCACCGGCCAGGCGATGGGTCAGTTTCCGCACAAAATCGGCCGAAGCATCGGCTTTGATAAGAAAGGCGCCGGCGATGATCAAGGAGAGGAAGAAAAGGATGAGACTTGTCCCGAAACCGCCCACCCCTCCGAGAATTGTCAGGCCCACTTTCGACAGGGGTTCTTTGTAGATGATGATGGTCGATTCCAGGTTCTGGGAGGCCAGCAACCATACTTCCGCGATAGGTTTGCCAATCAGGGGCCATCCTGCCACAGACGGGTGGGGAGGGGGAATCATCAGGGCCTGGTTCCTGAACTGGGTGACCAGGCTTCCTATTCCCTCAACCAGCGAATTGATCAGCCAGGCGGTTGGCAGCAGCAGTATGACCAGGAGCAATAGGGTCAACAGGACCCCTGCCAGCGTATTCCTATCCCCCAGCCAGCGTTTTACCTTGGCAAAGAAGGGGTATAGGGCAATGGCAATGATGGCACCCCCAATCACGGGTTGAATGAAGGGGAGTATGATCCCAATGCACCAAGCGATGAGCAGGAAAAGGACCACGATCTTGAGGATGGTGTCAATTAAAGGAGTTTCAACGGTTCTGTTCATATGCTTACTCCTGACTTACTTAATCTTAAGGTTCCGGTAAAGATGAACGAGTACATAGATTCCTTTATATCCACCGCCGCATGGGGGAGGGGGCGAATGAAGTTACATTCTCCTCCATCTGACTAAAATCCAAATCGACCTTTTTTCTCTTCTCGCAATGGTTAGCTTTTTAAGGAGGAAAATGCAGGGATCGTCGCCCCCGACGAAGCCGCCGGAATCGACGACCCCGGGGAGAAAGCAAGCTTCTGAGCCGGCTGCTGAGGAAGTCAAGCCTCCTGCTGGGGACACGGAGATGGTCGGGCCGAGCCTCCCCCATAGTGTACTAGCCCCGTTTAGACCGGACGGTGAAAAATTTTTTCGAGAATAACTTTGGTTATCATATAGGTTGGCCGGATGCCCTCGATACCCATAGGCCCGGCCGCCAGTGTCTGGCCGCTTCTGATGGGGTTGTCCGAGGCATAGTAAGCATATCTTACCTGGACATCCTTGGGAATGTGCCCCCTGATGATGGCTGCGCCAATGGCACGCTGATAATGCCCGCCTTCCATTTCCAGCCCAACTGCCTTCCACGTGGTCGTATGAAACATTTCCAATAAATCCCGGTTCTGCAACGACGTACCGAGCACGGTTATAATCGGACCCTCATAAATACTTACACTGTCATCAAAATCTTCTTTCCGCAGGTCGTTGTTTAGTATGTAATTGTCAGCCCGGCCCTCCAGGACATGTGCTGTGGGCAGCATTATGTCCCCTTTTGCTCCCGGCAGGATACCGGCTTTGCCCATGACGGAAATAGATTGAACCTTAAGCGTTCTGGTTACGCCATCCCTTTCCCAAGGTTTCAGAAGTTCGTCCATCAGTTCAAAAGCCTGGAGGCCAAAGGCATAATCCATAATGAGGAGGACAGGTTTTTGCTTGAGGAGCAGCGAGTTGTTGATTTTAAGGCCGGGATGAAAATCGATGGCGCCCAGTTCAGCAGTATCGATGATCTGAATATTTGTCTGCGCCCCACTTCTATCTTCTATTTCGAAAAAGCCATGTGTGCCGGCAAAGGTCTTTATCTGTTCACCTTTAGCAACTATATCCACAATGAAATCATAGAGGTTTAGGTCGCCTGGTTTTTTCTCCGCAGAGATAACGGCATGGTAACCGTACATAAGGTTAAGCACGCTGTGCAGGTTCGCACTGATGATATGTAACGGCCGGTCCTCCAACCCCAGTTCGCAGAGTTTGTCTTTGGCAGTCGCCGCCCATTTCTTCCCGCAGGTCTGATGCACGATCTGGTCAATGAGAGAGGGCCTGAAATGGACAATGAGACAATCATTTTCCTTTATCTCCCTGTCGATGAGGCACCCGAGGCCGTAAACGATACGGAAAAGTCCGTTGTTGCTTTTTAGTTTATCCTTGGCTTCCTTAAAGTAATCATAGGTCTCCCTGGTTTCATGATACGTTCGACCGAGAATAATGCTCAGGTTCCATATTGCCTTCTCCAGTTCAGTGCCGCTCAACTCTGTCTCTCGGTGCAGGTCTTTTTCGAACTGCTGCCATTCCCTGATCGGCACGCCGGCCTCGTCTCTGGTCTTGCCGTAGATATGCTTGGCCTCAATATATAAAAAAGTCAGGTGAGTTAGAATGTCATAGATTTCACTCAGCCCGGTGGTGACCACAAAACTCATCTCGTTTTCACTGATGCGAAACGAGGCCCTTCTCCTTTTGGGCGGCACCAGCTTTTCAAACGAAGTGCCCTCCAAGTCTTCTTCCACGGTCATAACGAACCGGTTGCAGTTCTCGATCCCTTTTGGCAATCTGTCGATAATGTACTCAAGCCCTTTCAGCTCTATTCTCGCGGGCTCATTCATGCTGCCATAGATTTCCGGACTGAGCGTCCGCAGCGAGGATTCCAGGGCCTGCCCGGATTGCCCTCCCATTCTGTAACGACCTCTAAGAAGCAGCGCATGAGCCATGACCTGAAAGGCTCTGATTGCCACTCTCCCCTGATGAGCCCGGTTCATTTCATACATCGTTTAATCTTCTTTCGGCCTCGGCCTGCTGGACCAGATAAAGGAACATATTAAACCTCCTCAAACCAAGCGGATACCAATTATATTATGATATCCAGATCAATTAGGCAATTTTTCAGATCAAGTGGATACTTATCGAACATGGCATGTAACCCGCTTAATCCGAAAATTACAAAAGGTAGGGTTTCTCTCCCTCCCCTAATAGATGTGTATTATTATTTGCTATAAGCCAAGATTATTTATTGGCGCTGTAAAATATTTTATATAAAATTGTAATATAATTCAAGTGTACCCAGTGGAATCGGTTATAAACTCGATTGGCTGGGGTCCATTGGGGCTTGGAGGTGGGTTTTATGGAACCACAGATGCAGCAGCCCATACCCCTCACCCGTGAACGGCTGAAGACACCGCGTGCTGCGGCCATCGCCGGGATTCTCTTTTCAGTTCTTCTTACTACCACATTAGTCCTCCTCCATATTTCAGTTGAAGAATTCTCTCCAGAGGCACAGGAGTGGTCTGGGACTGGTACGGGAACCGTGATACTGGCGCTGAACCTGGTGCCGTTCGCCGGCATTGCCTTTTTGTGGTTCATCGGCGTGTTGCGCGACCGGCTTGACATGCCCGAGGACCGCTTTTTTGCCACCGTTTTTTTCGGCAGCGGGATTTTGTTCCTCGCCATGTTCTTTGCGGCGGCAGCAGTGGCCGGGGCAATAGCTCCTGGTTCTCAATGCGGCGCCTAAACTAATGATCGAGTCCGGCGCCTACATCTTTGGCCGTGCTATTATCGCCCAGATCATGAACGTTTTTGCCCTCAAAATGGCCGGCGTCTTCATGATCTCCACCGCCACTTTGGCCATGCGCACCCACATTCTGCCGCGTTGGATAACCCTCCCGGGCTATGCCCTGGCGGCGTTGCTCCTGTTGAGCAGCCGCTTTGCCGACTGGTTGCCCCTGGCCTTTCCGCTGTGGGTGCTCGTCATGAGCATATACATCCTGATCGATAATCTGCGCGGGAAGAAGCCGGGCGCGGCAGGTTAATCGGAAGGCAAAAGGGTTTGGGTCTATGACTCGCAGGGGAAAATAGGGGCAGACGAACAAGGTTGACGGCCGGTGACAGCAGCGCAACTGACTGGATGGGCTCAACTGGGCTTTCATACCAATTTTTAGGAGGATGTTGAGATGGCGCTTTATCCTTCCCTGTACCAGATAAACAACCGGGTGTGGCTCCGGGAGCCGGCCGAGACGTTGGGGCGCCCGGCTACCCAATCTGATGTCCCTGACGCTTTTCTCGACCAGGCGGCGGCCATGGGCTTCGACTATGTCTGGTTCCTCGGGTATTTATAAGGGGACAGGCTCATGAAAATTGTTCTTGCCACTCCTCCGGCGGATGGTTCGAAATGTGGTCCCGGCATGCCGCCACCGCTTGGGCTGATCTATGTGGCCACGGCGGCTCAAAAAACCCTCGGAGACAAAATCGAAATTGTTGATGCCTATTCGGCGGGTCTTTATGCCGAGGAGGCCGCAGTTCGGGTACTGGCCCACCAGCCCGATATCTTTGGTTTGTCAGTCATGAGCACCAATATCAACCGTGCGCTCAAACTTTTAAAACTGGTAAAGATGGCCAAACCCACCGTGACGACTGTCCTGGGCGGCCAGCATGCCACCCTCTTTGACCGGCTTATACTCCGGGAAGTTTCTGAAGTTGACATGGTGCTCCGGGGGGAGGGGGAAGAATCTTTTCCCAAACTCTGCCAAACTCTGCAAGGCAACCGGAGTCTGAAGGGACTACCTGGACTATCTTATCGAGCCCGGGGAAAAATTATCCAGGGACAGCCTCAGGTTATTAAGGATTTAAATGCCCTGCCTTTTCCGGACCGCACTATTCCTGATTACCAGGGGTATTACACCCAATGGGGCCATTGGCAAATGGGCATCGACGTGCCGGCGACCAGCATTATCTCCTCCCGGGGCTGCCCGGGTCATTGCACCTTTTGCACCCGCATACCCGCAGAACTTTCCAGATGGCGGCCCCGGAGCCCCGAAAACGTGGTCCAGGAATTGCAACAATTGTCTCGAGATGGCTATAAGTTCGTCGTCTTTACGGATGAGAACCTGACCGTCAGTATCCCCCATATTAACCGCCTGTGCCGCCTGATTATCCAGGCTAACCTCCAGATGCGCTTTGCCTTCGAAGGGTTCGTCGAGCATCTGCCCGATTCGACTCTGGGTATCATGCGACAGGCGGGATTCGACCTTTTCCTTATGGGAGTGGAAAGCGGCTCCGATCCCCAGCGGCGGCGCTACCAAAAACCCGCTTCGGCTCATGCCGTGGCCCAGGGGATACGGCGGGCTAAAAAGCATCATTTCCTGACCTATGCTTGGCTTATGATCGGAGGGCCGGGAGAAACCCGGGCCGATCTGGAGAATACCAAAGACTTTCTGAGAGAAGCTCAGCCCCACCTGATCAATGTCGGCAATCTGAGAGTTCATCCGGGCTCGCAATTATGGAATGAGTTGGTGGGACCCGGAGAACCTGCCACCTTGAAGGAGGCCGACAGCCGCGAAATCTCAGACTTTCCCGGCCAGGCCGACCCAATTAGCCTGGCAAATCAGGCCCGGGAAATTTATGGGTATTATTTAAAGCTTTTTCTGCGCCGGGGCGCCCTGCTCGATATCATCCGGCTCATAAGACACAACCCCCTGGTTCGTCTAGCTTTGAAGCATTCTCTCAAAAAATTCTCCTTGATCTTACAACTCCTGAAAACCAGATATGGTTGATTACGGTTAACCTCGCTGTTTAGCTAAAAAATTATATGGTATGAGGTGGAACACTTTAGAGTCGTATTTTCCTTTTGAAGCAAGATAATTAATGTTAGCCTATAACGAACCCAAACTTCGGAGGAGTTATGTCAGCCAAGACTAAGGAAACCATCCGCCTGGAAGAGGCCCGGGAAGGCAAAGCCCCCTGGAAGAAGTGGGGCCCGTACCTGAGCGAACGCCAGTGGGGCACGGTGCGGGAGGATTACAGCTGAGGGCGGCGACGCCTGGGACTACTTCACCCACGATCAGGCCCGCTCCCGGACCTACCGCTGGGGCGAGGACGGCCTCGCCGGCCTTTCCGACGACAAGCAGCGGCTCTGCTTCGCCCTGGCCCTGTGGAACGGCCAGGACCCCATTCTCAAGGAACGCCTCTTCGGCTTGACCAACTCAGAGGGCAATCACGGCGAAGACGTCAAAGAATACTATTTCTACCTCGACAGCACCCCGACCCACTCCTACATGAAGTTCCTCTACAAGTACCCCCAGGCGGCCTTCCCATACGCCGACCTGGTGGAGACGAACCGGCGACGCAACCGGGAGGAGATGGAGTATGAGCTCCTCGACACCGGCGTCTTCGACGGCGACCGCTATTTCGACGTCTTTGTGGAGTACGCCAAAGGCGGGGCGGAAGACATTCTGGTGCACATCACCGCCATCAACCGGGGCCAGGAAGCGGCCGAACTGCACCTGCTGCCCACCCTGTGGTTCCGCAACGACTGGGCCGCGTGGATTGCCCAGACCCGGCGAGAAACCGAACCTCAAGCAGATCAAGGGACCGGCGGGCACGAGTGCGGTGGCCGCGGCGCACCCGGTAGTGGGTGAGTATACCCTCTACTGCGAGGGCGAGGTGCCGCTGCTCTTTACCGAGAACGAAACGAACAACGAGCGGCTGTTTCCCGAGTATCCGAACCCCAGCCCCGTACGTCAAAGACGGCATCAACAACTGCGTGGTGCTGGGCCAACAGGGCGCGGTGAACCCCGAGAAGACCGGCACCAAGGTGGCCGCCCACTACCGGTTCACCATCGGCCCCGGCCAATCGGCGACGGTGCGGCTGCGCCTCACCGCCCAGGCCGCTGCCGGTGAAAGCCGGAAAACCAAAGCCGCCGCCACCCCGTTCGGCCCGGAGTTTGACCAGACCCTGGCCGCCCGGCTGCAGGAGGCGGACGAGTTCTACCAGTCCGTCACCCCGCCTTCGGTCTCCCCGGATGCGGCCAACGTCATGCGCCAGGCCGTCGCCGGCATGCTCTGGTCCAAGCAGTTCTACTTCTTCGACGGTGACCAATGGCTGGACGAGCACGACGCCAACCCCCTCCATCCCGGGAGCCGCGATTTCCGGAACCGGGAGTGGTTCCACATGGTGAACGAGGACATCATCTCCATGCCCGACAAGTGGGAATACCCCTGGTACGCGGCCTGGGACCTGGCCTTCCACACGCTGCCGCTCGCCATCGTCGACCCCGACTTTGCCAAGCAGCAGATGGAACTGATGCTCCGCGGGGTCTACCTGCACCCCAGCGGCCAGATGCCCGCCTACGAGTGGAACTTCAGCGACGTCAACCCGCCGGTGCACGCCTGGGCGACCCTGTTTCTGCATCGCACCGAAATGGCCCGGCGCGGCGACAGTAGACCTGGATTTCCTCAAGACGGCGTTCAATAAGCTCCTGCTGAACTTCACCTGGTGGGTGAACCGCAAGGACCGCTTCGGCAAGAACGTCTTCGAGGGGGGCTTCCTCGGCCTCGACAACATCGGCATCTTCGACCGCAGCGCCCCGCTCCCCACCGGCGGCCACCTGGAGCAGGCGGACGGCACCGCCTGGATGGCCCTCTTCAGCCAGAACATGTTGGAACTCGCCGGGGAGCTCGCCGTCCACGACCGCACCTACGAGGACATGGTCGTTAAGTTCGCGGAGCACTTCTACTATATCGCCCGGGCCATGAACCGGGCCGGGCCGGACGGCATGTGGGACGAGGAGGACGGCTTCTATTACGACCTGCTGCGGCTCCCCGACGGCAGCTCCCAGAGGCTCAAGGTGCGCTCGATGGTGGGGCTGCTGCCCCTGTGCGCCACCACGGTGATCGAGAAGTGGCAGCGGCAGCGTGATTCCGCAAGCGATGGCTCAGTTGGTGGAAAGGTCTCCGCCGGATTCCCGAGCTTTGGGAGACTATCCACCCCACGGGCCCGGGGCATTTCGGCGTGGCCGAGCGCGGGATCGGTGCCCTGGTCAACCCGGAGCGGCTGCGCCGGATTCTGACGAAGATGCTCGACGAGAACGAGTTCCTGGGCCCCTACGGCATCCGGTCGCTCTCCAAGTTCCACGAGCAGCACCCGTATGTCTTCCACGTGCACGGCCAGGAGTACCGGGTGGACTACCTGCCGGCCGAGTCGAACACCGGCATGTTCGGCGGCAACTCCAACTGGCGGGGGCCGGTCTGGATGCCGGTGAACGCCCTCATCCTCCGGGCGCTCCTGAGCTTCTACCTCTACTACGGCGACAACTTCAAGATTGAATGCCCCACCGGGTCCGGTCAGCTGATGAACCTCTTTGAAGTGAGCCAGGAGATCGCCGACCGGCTCAGCCGGATCTTCACCCGGGACGAGCACGGCCGGCGACCCGTCTACGGCGGCACGGAGAAGTTCCAGAGCGACCCCCACTGGCGGGACCACCTCCTGTTTTACGAGTTCTTCCACGGGGATAACGGGGCCGGGTTAGGCGCCAGCCACCAGACCGGCTGGACCGGGCTCGTGGCCAAATTTATCCAGCTCTACGGCCTCCTGGACCCCAAGCGGCTCCTGGAGGTGGGTAGAGAGGCGGCGTTTCAACAGGCCACGCCGGGCGCTCAGAAAGTATAATAAGTCTGACCCAGGCGGGTCCTGACTTTAGGGCCCGCCTCATTTCACCTTACGAATGGCAGGGGCCGGCGGGGCTTGGAGGTGTGTTTTATGGAACAAAGCCTGCAGCAACCCGGACCCCTGACCCGCGCCCGGCTGAAGACGCCTGCCTGATGCCAGTCGACCGGGTGCCAATGGCGCCGTTAGTGACAAAAAGGAATGACCATGCTGAAGCGGATTTGTATTGCCAGGATGATACGCTGGCTTGTGTTGCTGAGCGTGATCATACTATGTGGCTGTGAGGATTTGGGGATACATGACACGACGAGCCTGCTGAGCCCCAAGTTTCAACGATCCGAAATACTGGGATTAGTGGCAGGGTTTGGCACAACCTTTGCCGCCGTGCCAGACTTGTTCAGGATGTTCAGGCGACAGTCCAGCCAGGGCATAAACCCGACGATGGCAGGTATCATGGGTGTTTTTCAGATTGTTTGGGTCTATTATGGCCTTTTGATCGCGTCACGGCCGGTGATTTTGTGGAACTTGATCGCCGTGATCATAAATTTCATGACTGTCTGGGCATATTTTCGATTTGCTCGCCGCGAAATGAATAAAGCAGCAGAATAAAAATATTCTCTGAAGTGATAACCTGTCCGGCTGGACCGGGCTCCGCAGGGCTTTCATACCGATTTCAGGAGGATGTTGAGATGGCGCTGTATCCTTCCCTGTACCAGATAAACACCCGGGTGTGGCTCCGGGAGCTGGCCAACACCTTGGGGCGTCCGGCTACCCTGGCCGATATCCCCGACTCCTTTCTTGATCAGATAGTCTCCCTGGGCTTCGACTACGTCTGGTTCCTGGGCCTCTGGCAGACCGGCCAGGCGGGCCGTCAGGTGTCTTTGAGTCACCATGAATGGCTCCAGGAATTCCAAGCGACCCTTCCCGGTTTTTCCGAGGCCGACATCAGCGGCTCGCCCTTCGCAGTGACGGGCTACACCCTGCATCAAGACTTCGGTCCGGAGGCGGACCTTATCAGCCTGAAAGAGCGCCTCCGGAAAAGAAACCTCAAGCTCATGGTGGATTTTGTCCCCAACCACACGGCGCCGGACCATCCCTGGGTGCAATCCCATCCGGAGTTCTATGTCCAGGGGAGCGAAGCCGACCTGGAGCGGGAGCCCCATAATTATCGGCGGGTGGAAACCCCCGGCGGCTCCCTTATCCTGGCCTACGGCCGCGATCCCTACTTCGCCGGCTGGCCCGACACCTTCCAGCTCAACTACCGCCATCCGGGTTTACGGGAAGCCATGGCCCAGGAGCTCCTCAAGCTGGCCGGCATCGCCGACGGGGTGCGCTGCGACATGGCCATGCTGATTCTCCCCGAGGTCTTCCAGCGCACCTGGGGCGAGCGGTCTCTGCCAACCGACGGCTCACCCCCCGTGGACGAACCTTTCTGGCCGGAGACCATCGGGCGGGTCAAGGCCAAGAACCCGGGCTTTATTTTCATGGCGGAAGTCTACTGGGACCTGGAGTGGGTCCTCATGCAGCAGGGCTTCGACTATTGCTATGATAAGAGTCTCTACGATCGTCTTCTGTCCCGGGATGCCGCGGCGGTGCGGGCTCACCTCTGGGCTGATATGGCGTATCAAAACCGGCTGGCGAGATTCCTGGAAAACCACGACGAGCCCCGGGCGGCTCACGATTTTCCGCCGCCGGTGCACCAGGCCGCGGCGGTCATCACCTTCTTCACCCCCGGCTTGCGGTTCTTTCATGAAGGTCAGCTCGAAGGCCGCCGGGTCAAGGTCTCCATGCACCTGGGCCGCCGCCCCGAGGAGCCGGTTGATCCCGAACTTACAGGAATTTTACCGGAAACTGCTGGCCTGCCTGAAACGCCCGGAAGTCCGGGACGGCCGCTGGCAGCTTCTGGAAGTTCGCCCGGCCTGGGAGGGCAACCCCACCTGGGACCGCTTCCTGGCCTTTGCCTGGGAAGGGAGGGCAAGGACAGCGCCTCCTGATCACCGTCAACTATGGTCCCACCCAGGGGCAGTGTCATGTGGGCCTCCCGTGGGATGATTTAAGGGGAAAACAAGTAATCCTCCAGGACTTGGTGCAGGAAGCGTGCTACGAATGGCAGGGGGACGATCTCTGCAACCAGGGCCTTTATGTGGACCTGCCGGCCTGGGGATTTCATGTCTTCGCCATGGAGGATGGTGATGAAAACCCCAACGATGGTCCAGAGATGTAGTGCGCCGGAAAAACGGCAATGATATACTCTCGATTTGTGAGAAATCATGAGCCGGGCATCATCCTGGTCAGGGTGGAAGAAGCAGTGGAAAAGGTCTACAGCCGCTTGGCAGGATGGATAAATCGCCCGTGAAGGATTATGAAAGCCGCTTAGAATACAAAAGGAGTTGTTGATCATGAACAGAAAAAGTCCAATCAGAACCTGATGGCAATGGCAATCTTTGCTCGTCCTGTTTTTGGCCCTGATTTCAGCCGGCCGGCCCTGGCGGCTGAGGATCCATGGCCCAAGCGCTTCGATGATCCCAAGGGCACCGTGGTCATGTACCAACCTCAAGTGGAGGATTTCAAGGACGATAAGCTCACGGCCCGGGCCGCGGTGTCGGTGAAAACCAAAGAAATGAAGGCCCCGGTGTTCGGGGCCGTCTGGCTGGCTGGCCGCGTCCTGCACCGACCGGGACACCCGCATGGCCACCATTGATGAGGTCAAGGTCACGGACGCCAAGTTTCCCGACGCCAAGCCGGAGCAGTTGGAGAAATTGCAGACCTTCCTGAATACTGAGATGGCGGGGTGGAGCATCCCCATTGCCCTGGACCGGTTTCTGGCCGCCCTGGAGGTAATAGAGCGGGAACAGACCGGGGACCAGGGCCTGAAAAACGATCCCCCCAAAATCATCTTTGTCAGCCATCCCACCGTGCTGGTCCCTCTGAACGGCGACCCCAAGCTGCTGCCCATCCCCAAATCCTCCCTGATGCGGGTAGCGAACACGCCTTTCCTCATGCTCTACGATCCCCCGGCCAAGACCTATTACCTGAAGGGTGGCGAAGACTGGCTGGCCGCCGCAGATCTTAACGGTCCCTGGAAGGACTTGGATCAAATCCCGGAAGCCATAAAAACGCTGGAGGCGTCAGCTCAGCAAGCTGCTCAGGGTAAAGGCGCCCCCAAAAAAGTGGAGGCCAAAGGGGACAAAATTCCGGCGGTCATCGTCAGCACCGTGCCGACGGAACTTTTGGCCAGCGACGGGGAGCCCCAGTACACTCCCATTAAGGGCACTAACCTCCTGTATATGAGCAATACGGCAAACACAATTTTCATGGACACCGCCACCCAGGAATACTATGCCCTGATCTCCGGCCGCTGGTTTAAGACCAAAGCTTTGGCCGAAGGACCGTGGGCCTACGTCGCCGCGAACCAGCTCCCCAAGGATTTCGCCAAAATTCCGGAAAACTCGGCCAAGGGTTTTGTCCTGGTAAACGTGGCCGACACTTCCCAAGCCAAAGAAGCGGTCCTGGATAACTCCATCCCCCAGACCGCCACCATCGACCGCAAAAATGCCACTACCCAGGTAGAGTATGCCGGGGAGCCCAAGTTCGAGAAGATACCCGGCACGGACCTGGAATATGCGGTGAACACCGGCAAGACCGTGTTTAAACAAGGCACCAAGTATTATGCCCTGGATCAGGGGGTTTGGTATGAAGCCGACTCCCCCAGTGGCCCCTGGACGGTGTCAGTAACTCCCCCCACCAAAGAGGCGGAAAAGATTCCGGCCAGCAACCCGCACTACAACGCCAAGTACGTCAAGGTCTACGATTCCAGCGATGATACCGTCACCACGGGCTACACTCCCGGCTATACCGGCTCGTACGTGGACAACGGCTCCGTGGTCTACGGCACGGGCTACGATTACCCGGGCTATGCCACCGCCGACACCTACATTCCACCGGCTGCTCCGGACACTTATGGCTACTCAGCTGCCTATGACCCTTACGAATCTTCCTGGGGTTATCAGTCTTCCTCTTACAACCCCAGCAGCTGGTTAGGCCCCGGCCTGGTGGGGGCTGGCCTCGGTTTGGCGGGCGGCTATGCCATTTGGGGCAATCACAAAAACTATGGCGGCAGCTACTGGGGCCCCGGCGGCTATAATAATGTCAACATCGACAATAGCCACAATAACGTCATCAACCCCAAGCCGGGTCAGCGTCCCCCGGGCTGGCAACCTGGGAGATAAACCTGGAGGACGTCCCGGGCAGCCTTCCACCCTGCCCGCCAACCGGGCGAATCTGTATAACCGGCCGGGAAACGAGACCCGGCTGGCCTCCCGCCCGGCCAACCCACTGCCATGCCGGTCAGCGGCTTTGCCCCCGGCCGCCCTGGCCAAGGCCCGGGAGAGCGCCCCGGCACCCAACCTGCCAGGCCCGGCCAGGCAGCCGGACCCAAAGCCGAAGCCAGACCGGCCCAGGCGGCTAAGCCCGCCCAGCCCAAGGTTAAGCCGGCGGGAGGGCCAAACAACGTTCTGGCCGACAAAAACGGCAATGTCTATAAGCGAGACAACCAGGGCAACATGAAACCCGCGGCAAAACCGGCAATCCCGGCCAGCGGCGGCCTCACGGCCCAGCCTCCCGGCCCAGCGTCGATACTGGCCGATTGAATCGGGACTATGCTGCCCGGCAGCGGGGTGAAGTGCGGACCCAGAATTTCGCCCGGGCCAGTGCCTCACCCAGACCCAGTTATTCCCGGCCTTCGGGCGGCGGTGCCCGGCCCGCCCCCGCGGTTAGTCGGCCTTCAGGCGGCGGTGGCCGGTGCGGCGGTGGCGGTGGACGTGGTGGGGGCGGTGGCGGTCGCGGTGGCCGGCGATAGGTCCGTGTCGGCCGTATATAGTTTCCTGCGGCAGTATCGTTGTTATCGGCAATCTATTCCGAAGGGCTTACATGGATTATCCAAGGTTGAGCAAGGCATCGTCCTGAGTCGACAGAGAAGCAAAGGCCGCGGAGTGGGAATCCCATGTTGACAAACCGGCAGGGCCACCGCTTACCTACCGATGCTGGATTGGGTCCAGGAGTACCGCCAGGAATGGTTGCGACTGGACGTAATCGCCGGCCTGACGACTGCTGCGGTGGTCATTCCGAAAGCGATGGCCTACGCCACCATCGCTGGCCTGCCGGTGCAGGTGGGACTGTACACAGCCTTCCTGCCGATGCTGATCTATGCGGTGTTCGGGACCTCCCGGCCACTCAGCGTGAGCACCAGCACCACGATCGCGATTTTGGCGGCGGCGCAACTCGGCCAGGTCGTCCCGGATGGCAATTCGGCCTCTCTGCTGAGTGCTTCGGCCACCCTGACGCTCCTGGTAGGATTCATCCTGGTGCTGGCTTCACTCCTGCGACTGGGCTTCATCGCCAATTTCATCTCCGAACCGGTACTGGTCGGCTTCAAAGCCGGGATCGGACTCGTCATCGTGCTTGACCAGGTCCCGAAACTGCTCGGCCTTCATTTCCATAAGGGCTCCTTCTTCCACAATCTTTTGGGTCTTGTCCAAGGCCTGCCTGAGACCTCCATGGCTACTCTGGCAGTTGGAGCAGTGATGGTGGCCCTTCTGATTTTATTGGAGCGGCTTTACCCGCAGGCGCCGGCGCCACTGATCACCGTGGCCGCCGGGATTGCCGGCATGGGACTGCTCGGGTTGCAGGCATACGGTATCGCCTCCGTCGGACAGGTCCCAAGGGGTTGCCGCCACTCACTTTTCCAGACTTCTCACTGGTCAAGCAGCTCTGGCCGGGAGCCTTGGGCATTGCCCTCATGAGCTTTACCGAAACCATCGCGGCCGGGCGTGCCTTTGCCCTGAGTGAGGACCCGCCTCTCCGGGCGAACCAGGAGTTGCTGGCGACCGGACTGGCAAATATGGGCGGCGCCTTGCTCGGGTCCATGCCGGCCGGGGGCGGCACCACCCAGACTGCGGTTAACCGCCACGCCGGGGCGCAGACGCAGTTGACTGAGGTAGTCACCGCCGGGGCGGCGCTGGTGACGATGCTCCTGTTCGCCCCTTTCATCGGGTTGATGCCGGAAGCAACTTTAGCCGCGGTGGTCATCGTTTACTCCATCGGGTTGATCGAACCGGCGGAGTTTCGCGCCATCCTGGAGATCCGGCGGATGGAGTTCATCTGGGCCCTGGCCGCTTTTGCCGGGGTGGTGGTGCTGGGAACCCTGAAAGGGATCATCGTCGCCATCGTGGTGTCGCTGATGGCCATCGCTTACCAGACGGCGAATCCGCCCGTTTATGTGTTGGGACGTAAACCGGGCTCGAATGTTTTCCGGCCTTTGTCGGATGAGCATCCAGAGGACGAGATTTTTCCGGGTTTGCTTCTGTTGCGGGTGGAGGGACGGATTTTCTTCGGCAACGCCGAGCGCATGGCAGATAAATAAGGCCGCTGGTCGCTGAGGCCAAACCAAGGGTTGTCGCCCTTGACCTCAGCCGGGTGCCCGACCTGGAATATACGGCCCTCAAGATGCTGACCGAAGCAGAGAAGCGGCAACGCTCCCGCGGAGTTATGGTGTGGCTGGTCGGCCTCAACCCGGAGG
Organism: uncultured delta proteobacterium; assembly: GCA_963789385.1. Lineage (GTDB taxonomy): Bacteria > Desulfobacterota > Desulfobaccia > Desulfobaccales > Desulfobaccaceae > Desulfobacca. The sequence goes on from CAWBKT010000025.1 coordinate 64,748, forward strand.
TCCTGGCCACGGTCCAGCGGTCGTCGCTGGGCCAGGTCCTGGGGCGGGAAAGGATGTTCTTCAATCTGGAACTGGCTGTGGCGAAGTACCTGGAATCCTCCTGATTCGCGGCTTGGTCACGGCTTGATCTGCACGGTCCTATGACTTTTTCTTAAGGAATCCCTATGAAAATATTAACCACTCCCCGTTTGGAACGGTGCATCGGCTGTCATACCTGTTCGCTGGCCTGCGCCCGACTGGTGCATCAGCGTCTGTCCTGGGACATGGCGGGCATCCGCATCGCCTCGTCCGGGGGCCTCTCCACCGGCTTTGAGGCGCGCACCTGCCTGGCCTGCAACCCTGCCCCCTGCGCCGCCGCCTGTCCCACCGGGGCCTATTCCCAGCGCCGGGGCGGCGGTGTCATTGTACGCAAGAATCTTTGCATCCGCTGCGGCGACTGCGCCGGTGCCTGCCCGGTGGACGCTATTTTCCTGGACGTAACCGGGGAACCATTTGTCTGTCTCCATTGCGGCAACGTGCGTGCCTTATTGCCCCCATGACTGCCTGGAAATGCAGGACGTGGGCGGCCCGGTGGAGAAGGGTGAAGCTACGGAGGTGGCGGCATGATCCGAGATTATTTTCGCGTTCTCGTAGTGGACCTGGCCTCCGGCAAAGGCAAGGTGGTGAATGTTCCCGGCCGGGACGAGGTGGCCGGCGGCAGCGGTTTGGGAGCCCTCCTGTTCACCAAGTACGGCAAACCCGATCAGCCCTGGGATGACCCGGAGCAGCCGGTAATTTTTGCCATCGGACCCCTCACCGGCTATTTTCCCTTGATGAGCAAGACGGTGGCGGCCTTTAAATCACCGTACCATGACCAGTATGCCGAAAGCCACGCCGGGGGACGCTCAGCCCTGGCCCTGAGGTTCGCCGACCTGGACGCCCTGGTGCTCACCGGCAAAGCGCCCAGCCCCTCGGCCCTGGTGGTGGGTTCCCGCCATCTGGAGCTGAAGGAGGTGCATTACCTCTGGGGCAAGGATATCCAGGAGAGCGGCAAGCTGCTGCGCCACATGTTCAAAGGCTCGGGCCATCGCAGCATCCTGCGCATCGGCCCGGCGGGGGAACAAAAGAGCGCCATGGCGGGCATCAACGTGGACACCTACCGCCATTTCGGGAGACTGGGCGGCGGCGCCGCCTTAGGGGCCAAGAACCTGAAGGCCGTCGTCATCATCGGGGACGGCAGTTTTCCACTCATGGAGGGCAAAGACTACCCCAAACTCTTTGAGGCGGTCTATCAAAAGCTCACCGCCACCGACATGATGCAGAAGTACCACAACCTGGGCACCCCGGTGAACGTGGCGGTCTTAAATGAGCTGCAAGCCATGCCCTGGCGCAACCTCCAGGCCACCACCGACCCCAATGCTAACGGTATCACCGGCGAGCGCTTTGCCGAGACGGCCCTGCTCAGGAACGCCGCCTGTGCCGGCTGCCCGGTGGGCTGTATCCACATCGGTTTTTCCCGGGAAAAGTTTCACGCCGACTACCGCTATTTTTACCGGCAGGTATCGTACGACCACGAGCCTATCTTCGCCGCCGGCTCCATGCTGGGGGTGACCGACTGCTTTGCCGTTTTGGATATAATCGACGTCATCGAACAGATGGGCCTGGACGTCATGAGCGCCGGCGTGGCCCTGGCCTGGGCTACGGAGGCCCTGGAAAAAGGAGTCGTCACCGAAAAAGAGACGCTCCTGCCCTTGAAGTTCGGCCACCACCAGGCCTATGAGGAAGCGGTGCGGCACCTGGCCTTCGGGGTCAATGACTTTTACAGTCTGCTGGCCCAGGGCACTTTAAAGGCCGCAACTCACTACGGCGGTGCAGACTTCGCTTGCGTGTTGGGTCAGGAGATGGCGGGATACGCCACCGGCGAAGTTTACTTCGCCTCCCAGGCCCTGGGTCTGCGCCACTCACACCTGGACTCGGGCGGCTACGCCTATGACCAGAAGCACGAGGACAAAGATATAGGCAAGGCCGTGGATTTCCTGGTGGCAGATGAAGCCAGTCGGGCTTTTCTCACCTCCATGGTAGCCTGTCTTTTTGCCCGGGGGGTGTACACCGAGGAGCTGCTGGCGGAATGTCTCAAGGTGGTGGGCTACGGTGCCTTGGCGGATAACATTGAGGCGGTTTCCCGTCATATCCAGAAACTGCGCTGGCAGACCCGGATAACCACGGGATTCGATCCCGTCAGCGTTGCCATCCCGAAACGCTTCACAGAAATCACCACCTGGAAAGGCAAAGTGGATGGCGATTTTCTCAATGGGTTGAAAAACGCTTACGCCCAGCGCATCCTGGAACTTGGCGCTGAGGCCCCGGCCGAAGCTCCTGGTGGAAAGGGGGTCCCTTGAAAATCCTGCAAAAAATTTTTTATTGGTTGGCCCTGCTCTTCATCCCCCTTGACCATCATCCTGGACAAAATCGGGGGTGTATCCCAACCGTCTCTGTTTTTCTGGCCGCCGTGGCCATTTTCCCTCTGGCGGCTCTTTTGGTGCATGCTACCGAGCAGCTGGCCACCTATACCGGGGATACCATCGGCGGCCTCTTAAACGCAACTTTCGGCAACGCCCCGGAGTTGATCATTGCGTTGGTGGCCCTCAAGGCCGGACTCTATGACATGGTCAAGGCCTCCATTATCGGGGCCATTCTGGCCAACATGCTCCTGGGCCTCGGGATGGCTTTTCTGTTAGGAGGATATCGCCGCCACGTCCAGGAGTTTAACCCGGTTGCCTCCCGCAATTACATGACCATGATGCTCCTGGCAGTCATCAGCCTGACTATTCCCAGCACCTTCCACAACTTCGTCACCGCTGACTCAATTAAACACGAGCAGTATGTCAACCTGGCAGTGGCCGTGGTGCTGTTAGCCACTTACTTTTTGAGCCTGGTTTTCATGTTGAAAACCCATCCCGACTTCTTTGAAAGTATGGGGCAAGGTGAAGAACACGGCTCCGAAGCGAGGTGGAGCCTGCCCCGGGCTGTGGTCACCCTCCTTTTGACTTCTATCTTTGTAGCTTTCATGAGCGAAATTTTGGTGGGAGCGGTGGAGGAAACCGCCAAAGCCCTGAACATGTCTCAGGCCTTTATCGGCATCGTCGTGTTGGCCGTCATCGGCGGCGCCGCGGAGAGCAGCTCCGCGGTGGCCATGGGGGTGAAAAACCGCATGGATCTCAGTGTTGCCATCGCCATCGGCAGCTCCATCCAGATTGCTTTGTTCGTGGCTCCGGTCCTCTTGCTGGCAAGTTACTTCATAGCCCCACAACCCCTTAACCTGGTGTTTAACCGGGCTCTGTTGGGCGCTGTCTTCTTAACCGTATTGATCGGCGTTATGGTGGCCGGAGATGGTAGAGCTAACTGGTTTAAAGGAGTGCAGTTAATTACGGTTTATGTCATAATGGCCATCATGTTTTATTTTCTGCCGGGCTCATGATAAAATGACGTATTTAGAAACAAGTTCAAAGGGTTATGATCATGACTTGAGTTACCGGGGAATTGTAGGCATGCTGTTGAAAAACCATCGTATGAAATTCACCAAACTCCATCCACGACACTTTTGGTCCACCGAAAGCGGTCTGACGGCCCTGCTTGTCTTTATTCTGGTCTATCTGATTGTCCTCATGACCCTCAGTGAATTCAGTTTCGGCAGTGTGGTGGTCCGCCTCTTTTTTTCTCTCGTTATCGTGGCCGGGGTTCTGACCACCTTTGAACAAAAATGGTTGCATGGTTTTGCCGTTGTCCTGGCGGCGGCCATCCTGACCCTCAGTTGGGTTGAAGAAATCCGGCCGGGATGGGTCGTGGCCCTCCTAACCGCCGGTCTCAGCCTGATTTTTGTGGGGCTCCTCCTGGCTACGCTGGTTTTCCAGGTCTTCCGGGCAGGACAGGTAACCGGCCACCGGATTTCCGGCGCCATTGTGGTTTACCTGCTTCTGGGGGCATTATGGGCTTTACTCTATCAGTTGACGGCCTTGATCATTCCCCAGGCCTTCCGCCTGCCGGAAGACCTGGCCGGCGGCGGTCCGGACGCGCTCCAGCGCCTGTTGATGTATTTTAGTTTCATCACTCTCACTTCTACCGGGTACGGCGATATCACCCCGGTCCACCCGGTGGCGCGCCTGCTGGCCATGTTCGAGGCTCTGGCCGGGCAGCTCTACCTGGCCATTACCCTGGCCCGTCTGGTATCTTTGGAAATTATGCACCGTCAAGAAAAACTTTGAAACATTTAGAATCGGAAAGAGATGAGGTCGATACCCATGAATCTGTGCCAAAATGTCCGAAGTCCCATTGCAGCCCTTCTTCTGGCAACAGCCTGCTCATCCTTCTTGCTTCTCATGGGCTGCGGCGAGAAAAAGGCGGCCGCCCCGGCCCCGCCCGTGGTGGAAGTGGCGAATGTGGTCCAGCAGGACGTCCCCATTGTGCGGGAATGGGTGGGCTCCACCGACGGCCTGGTGAACGCCAAGATCAACGCCCAGGTCCAGGGGTATCTCATCAGGCAGAATTACAAGGAAGGTTCCCTGGTCAGGAAGGGCCAGGTCCTCTTTGAGATTGATCCCCGGCCCTTCCAGGCCGCCCTGGAACAGGCCAAAGGGCAGTTGGCCATTGCCGAAGGCCAGCTCTACACCGCCAAAGCCAATCTGGACAAGATCAGGCCTCTGGCCGCGGTAAACGCGGTGAGCAAAAAAGACCTGGACGACGCCATCGGCCGGGAGGCTTCGTCCCGGGCCGCGGTGCAGGCTGCCAAGGCCGCGCTGCAGAAAGCCCAGATCGATCTCAGCTTCACCAAGATTACCTCCCCCATCAACGGCATCGCCGGCATTGCCAAGGCCCAGTTGGGCGAACTGGTGGGCAAGGCCGGCGGCCCGGAACTGACCACCGTGTCCACGGTGGACCCCATAAAAGTCTATGTCCCCCTGAGTGAACAGGAATATATGCGCTATACCCGGGAAGCCAAAGACAAACCCGGTCGGGAAGGCTCCACCCTGGAACTCATCCTGGCCGACGGCAAACTCTTTCCTTACAAGGGCCAGGTCTCTTTCGCCGACCGCCAGGTAGACCAGGGCACCGGCACCATTAAAGTAGCCACCCTCTTTCCCAATCCCGGCAATGTCCTGCGCCCCGGTCAGTTTGCCAAAGTCCGGGCCTTGATCGACACCCAACAAGGGGCGCTGCTGATCCCCCAGCGGGCCGTGAATGAAATTCAGGGGAAATACCAGGTGGCCGTGGTCGGGCCCGACAACAAGGTCGACCTGCGTTGGGTCCAAGTGGGCGAACGCACCGGCTCCCTTTGGGTAATCGACGAGGGTTTGAAGTTTGGTGAACGCGTGATTGTCGAAGGCCTCCAAAAGGTCAAAGCCGGTATGCCCGTCACCGTCAAGCCCTATCAGGAGGCATCGGCCGGCTCTCAAACCTCCCCCTCCGGAAAAAAGGAGAGATAGAGGCCATGGCGCGCTTTTTCATCAACCGGCCCATCGTGGCCATCGTCATCGCCATCGTCATGGTGATCGTGGGAGTGGTGGCGCTCCTGGGCCTGCCCATTTCCCAGTACCCCAACATCGTCCCCCCGGAAATCGTCATTAATACCACCTACGTGGGCGCCGACGCCCTGACGGTGGAACAGTCCGTGGCCACGCCCATCGAGCAGGAGATGAGCGGCGTGGACAATATGAATTACATGTACTCTTTGAACGCCAACAACGGCGAACTGAAGCTGTACGTGAATTTCGACGTCAAGACCGACCCCAACATCGACCAGGTGCTGACCCAGATGCGGGAGAGCCAGGCCGAAGCCAAGCTGCCGGCCGACGTCCGCAACTACGGCGTCACCGTCAAAAAGTCCACGGCCGCGCCCCTGATGGTGGTGAACCTCATTTCCCCCAACGGCGCCTATGACGCCACCTTCCTGGCCAATTACGCCTACATCAACCTGAACGACCAGATCACCCGGGTCGCCGGTATCGCCAGTGTCACCGTCTTCGGGGCCGGCCAGTATGCCATGCGCTTCTGGGTGAAACCCGATCAGCTGGCCAAGCTGAATATCACCATCCCCGAAATTGTCGACGCCATCCAGAAACAGAATACCGTCAACCCCTCGGGCCAGGTGGGAGCGGAGCCGGCCCCCAAAGGCCAGGAATACACCTATGCCATCCGCTCCCAGGGGCGCCTGGAAAATCCCGAGGAGTTTGAGCAGATTGTGCTCCGGGCCAACCCGGATGGCTCCCTGGTGCGCCTGAAAGACGTGGCCCGCATCGAACTGGGCTCCCAGACCTATGCCCTCCAGGGCCGCCTGAATGGTCAGGCCTGTGCGGTCCTGGCCCTGTATCAGCTTCCGGGCACCAATGCCATTCAGGCCGTGGACGGGGTCAAAGCCCTGATGGAGCAGGCCAAGAAATCCTTCCCGCCGGATATGGACTACGTTGTTGCCCTGGACACGACCCAGGCCGTGCGTGAGGGTTTGAAGGAAATCCTGCATACCCTGTTTGAAGCCCTGGTGCTGGTCATCATCGTGGTCTTCATCTTCCTCCAGGGCTGGCGGGCCACCCTCATCCCGGCCCTGGCCGTGCCCGTTTCTCTCATCGGTACCTTTGCCATGTTCCCCCTCATCGGCTTCAACATCAATACTATTGCTCTGATGGGGCTGGTGCTGGCCATCGGCCTGGTGGTGGACGACGCCATCGTCGTGGTGGAGGCCGTGGAGCACCACATCGAGCACGGGCTGTCTCCCAAGGAGGCCACCCTCAAGGCCATGGAAGAGGTCTCGGGGCCGGTGGTAGCCATCGCCCTGGTGCTCTCCGCGGTTTTCCTCCCCACTATTTTCATTCCGGGGATCACCGGCCGTCTCTACCAGCAGTTCGCCATCACCATCGCCATTTCGGTGCTCATCAGCGCCTTCAACGCCCTCACCCTCAGCCCGGCCCTGGCCGCCCTGATCCTCAAACCAAAAAAGGAATCCCGGGGCCTCTTGAGCCGCTTCTATCGCTGGTTCAATAACGCCTTCGGCCGCACCACCAACGGCTATGTCAGATGGTGCGGGACATTTATCCGCAAGGCCGGGATGAGTCTCCTTTTTCTGGCCCTGGTGACGGGGCTCACCGGTTTCCTGGGCGGCAGACTCCCCGGCGGTTTCCTGCCGGAAGAAGACCAGGGCTATCTCTATGCCGGGGTACAGTTGCCCGATGCCTCCTCCCTGCAGCGGACCGGTGAAGTCTGCCGCCAGATTGAGGAGATTATGATGAAGACCCCGGGGGTGGAGTACGTCACCTCGGTCATCGGCTACAGCATGCTCAGCGGTGTCACCAATACCTACAGCGGCTTTTTCTTCGTGACCCTGAAGCCCTGGCACGAGCGGCACCAGCCCGAGGAAAAGTATGAGGCCATCATGGCCACCCTCAATCGGGAGTTCGGCAAGCTCCCCCAGGGCACCGCTTTTGCCTTTTCGCCTCCGGCCATCCCGGGCATCGGCACTGCCGGCGGCGTTACTTTCATCCTGGAAGACCGGGCCGGGAAGGATATCGACTTTCTCTGGAAAAACACCCAGACATTTTTGGCTGCGGCCCGGCAACGACCGGAGCTTTCCCGGGTCACCACCACCTTTGTGCCCACGGTCCCCCAGATCTTCGTCAAAGTGGACCGGGATAAAGTGCTCAAACAAGGAGTGGACATCGGCGAAGTCTTCCGGGTCCTGCAGGCCTTCATGGGTAGCTATTTTGTTAATTATTTCAATAGGTTCGGCAGGCAATGGCAGGTCTACGTTCAGGCCGAGGGGGAATATCGGGCAAACGCCGAACAGTTGGGCCAGTTCTACGTGCGCAACAAGAATGGTGATGCCGTGCCATTGAGCGCCCTGACCAGCCTTGAGCAGCGCGCCGGCCCCGAATTTACCATGCGCTACAACCTCTACCGCGCCGTGCAGATCAATGCGGTGAACGCCCCCGGCTATCAGTTCCGCCCAGGGGATGCGGGCCCTGGAGGAGGTCTTTCGGGAGACCATGCCTGGGGAGATGGGCTTTGACTATCTGGGCATGTCCTTCCAGGAGAAAAAGGCCCAGGAGGGTGTGCCCGCCTCGATCGTCTTCGCCCTGTCGCTGCTTTTCGTCTTTTTAATCCTGGCGGCTCAGTATGAGAGCTGGTCGCTGCCGTTCAGCGTCCTGTTGGGCACGCCCATCGCCATCTGCGGGGCTTTTCTGGGGATCTTGCTGAGGAACATGGAGCTTAATCTCTATGCCCAGATCGGCCTGATTATGCTCATCGGTCTGGCGGCGAAAAACGCCATTCTCATCGTCGAATTCGCCAAAGTGGAGTACGAGAAAGGCAAGGATATCGCCGACGCCGCCCTGGAGGGGGCCCGCCTCCGGCTCCGCCCCATTCTCATGACCAGCTTCGCCTTTATTCTCGGTTGCGTCCCCCTGGCCCTGGCCTCCGGGTCCGGCGCCATTTCCCGGCAGATCATGGGCACCACCGTGATCGGTGGGATGCTGGCGGCCACGATTATCGCCATCTTTCTCATCCCGGTCACCTTTTACGTGGTGGAAAAATTTTCCCACCGCAAAGGCAAGGAACATCCCAAGCCTGCTGACGTTAAGGCCGATCACCCGGGCGATCAAGGAGAAACATCATGAAGACATGTCTGACCCTGCTTCTACTCCTGCTGCATCTGCGGCTGCGCCGTCGGCCCGGACTACCAGCGGCCCGGCTACCAGGAGCCTGCTACCTTTCGCGGCGAAGGTCCGGGTATCCCCACCCAACCGGCCGGAGCTTCGTTCGGGGATCTGAAGTGGTTTGAGGTCTTCAAGGACCCGAAACTCCAGGAGTTGATCAGGATCGCCCTCCAGGAAAACTACGACGTCCAGATCGCCGCCCAGAGGGTGCTGGCGGCCCGGGAGCAGGTAAAAATCCAGCGGTCCTACCTCTTTCCGACGCTCAATGCCAACGGTCAAATGGAATCCATTCGCACCTCGGAAAGGGGTTTTAACATCCTGGCGCCACAGAATGAGCGGCTGGCCGGCCTGGCCTTCGGGGACCTTGCCTGGGAAATTGACTTCTTCGGCCGCATTCGGCGGGCCACGGAAGCGGCCCGGGCGGAATTTTTTGCCTCCGAGGAAAACCGTAAATTCGTCATCCAGACCCTGGTGACTGATCTGGCCCGGGCCTACATCGAACTCAGGGCTCTGGACCAACAACTCGAGATCAGCAACCGCACCGTCAAAGTTCGGGAAGAATCCCTCAAGCTGGTGCAGGCGCGCTTCGACTACGGTTGGGACTCACAGACGCCGGTGCTCATGACCGAGAATCTCCTGTATGGGGCCCGGTCCGTGGTTCCCGACCTGCAGCGGGCCATTGAACAGCAGGAGAACCGCATCAGCACCCTGCTGGGGCGCAACCCGGGACCCATCACCCGGGGCAAATCTCTCCTGAAGCAGAATTTAACCGTCACCGTCCCGCCGGGACTGACTTCCGCTCTCCTGGAGCGGCGCCCCGACATCCTCTTTGCCGAACAGAACCTGGTGGCGGCCAACGCCCGCATCGGCGAAGCCAAAGCCTTGCTCTTTCCCAACATCAGGATTACCGGGGTCTCCGGCTGGGAGTCTGCGGCTTTGAAAAGTCTGTTCTCCGCCCATGCCAGTTTCTGGGATATTATTTCTCCCGGCGTTACTCAGCCTATCTTCAACGCCGGGCGGCTCCGGGCCAATGTCCGGGTCACCGAGGCCCAGCAGCAGGAGGCGCTCCTGAATTATAAAAAGTCCATTCAACAAGCCTTCCAGGAGGTCTCCGATGCCCTGGTGGGCGTGCGCCGGTTGCGGGAAGTCCGGATCGAGGCTGCAAAACAGGTTCAGGCCCTGACCAAGCAGACAGATCTGGCCAACCAGCGCTATTTTGGCGGGGTGACGCCTTACCTGGAAGTGTTAGACTCCGACCGGCAGTTATTTGAATCCGAGTTGCGGTTAACCCAGGCCCAGGCCAATGAACTCCTGGCCGTCATCGCCCTCTACCGGTCCTTGGGCGGCGGCTGGCAGAATGGCAGCGAAGCGGCCGGATCCCAGAATCAAGTAAGCGTTCAGCGGTCAGCTCTCAGCAGTCAGCTTAAGGATTAAAAACAAGCGGAAAAATATCAGAGAATTTTCAGTGGTGATGAAAAAAAGGATAGACCCATGTTAACCGTGGAAGAATTGACGATAGGATGTTTCCTCGTTGAAATAGACGATGAAACAATAATCTTCGGTTCCCCACCGGAGATTATTAAGGTCTTAATGAATCGCCGGAAACCTATGCCCACTGCGGTGGTTTTACCGGCCAACTTTTTTTGGTTAGAAGAGGTTCAAGCCGACCTGGAATTTCCGCTTTTTCACTTTTTATTTTTTCGAGGGGGATTCTTCCGGGGAGAAAGACTTAAGATTATCGGCACCGCCGACCAGATTGACAGGATCAGGCAGATATTAAGATTAACTTTGCTGGGTCCGGATAAAAATCTCCTGCATAGGTGGCGTATTCCGCAACCAGCAATGGCTCGACAACTTGCCATCACCAATCACTTTGCTCTAAAAACCCAGGGAGGTGCAATTGCAGAAGTCGATGATTTGGTTGAATTTATTCATTTTAAGGACGGCAGGACAGAATTAAAAGGGTTAACCATCGAACTAAAGGAAAAGAATTGCTTTTTTATTACCTATCGAGGGGAAAATCAGGTTATTGACTTAAATTTCTATGAACGACAGAAACCACCGATGGAAATCCAGGCAGATGCTTCTTTCCAACTCAAAAGGCCGGCATTCGGATTACTTGCTTTGAGTCACTGCACCTCAGGTTTTGATCCCCTTGGGTTTACAATCGGTTTAGTACTTTTTATAAACTCCATGCCTCTTCTTATTGATGGACCCTCCTGGACTAAAGAACATCTCAGGGCATTTGGTTTGAGTATCAGTGAAATAAAGGGAATTATCTTATCCCATAATCATGGAGACCATGCTTCCGTAATTGATGCCATCATAAGTGGCCACAAAGTAAACCTGATAACTATTAAAGAAGTATACCGCAGCTTTATATTGAAATTATCCTTATTGCTTGGCTGGCCTGAAAACAAAATAGGAGAAATGATTCATTGTACAGAAGTTCCGTTAGATAAACCGTTTGATTGGTTTGGAGCGACATTTAACTTTTTTCGAGCCGCTCATACCATTGCAACCATAGGATTCGAAGTTAATTATAACGGAAAAAAAATTATCTATAGTGGTGATACTCTTTGGGGCGAACCACTCCAAAATCTTTTAGCTGCAGGAATAGTCGACCAGGCGACGCTATGATCCTTTGACAAATATTTTTAATGCCAAGGCCGACTTGGTCATCATGGACAGCGGCGGCGGCTTGATTCACCCCGATCCGGCGGAATTAAATAAACTTCCCATGCAGGTTAAGCAAAAAACTTACTTAACCCATCGCTCCAATCTTCCTGAAGGAATAACCGGATTGAATCTGATCCGCCCCGGCCAGCAATGGGAATTTATCCCTGCGGCTGCCGTCAGCATTGGCGATATCAATGCCATACAGAATTCCCCTCTTATTTCCAGCCTTAGTCAGGAATGGCTGAATACCATCTATTCCCAGGGAAAAATTGAGGAGGTGGATTCGGGTCAGGTTATTTTATCGGAAGGTGAGATAGGGAAGGACTTCTATATTATCATCGATGGCGCGTTTTCAATTATCCAGGGTAATAAGGAAATTATTAGATTGGGTACAGGAGATTTTTTCGGAGAACTGCCCATCTTAGAAAACAGCCTATCTACAGCCACCGTCAAAGCCACAACAAAAGGCAGGCTGATGGTTATCCCCCGAGCAGTTTTTCTCCACATGGCAGACAGGACCACAATTGGAAAAAGACTTCGCAAGCTTCATCAAATGCGCCCGGCGCTGTTGGAATGCGGCTGGGTCAAAGAGCTTCCCCTCCAGACTATCGACCGGTTGGCTGAAAAATTAGAACGGAAAATATTTAAATCGGGGGAGATGATTATCCAGGCAGGAACAAAGGGAGAGGAAATCTTTTATCTTGAGCGGGGTAAAGCCAGTGTCTTTATAATCGTAAAAGGTCAAGCGGAAAAGATTCGTTCTATGGCCCGGAACCAGTTTTTCGGGGAGTTGGCCGTTCTGGGTGACGGCATCCGCACCGCCACGGTTATGGCAGAGGAAGACACCTCCGTGTTGGTCTTACGCCGCCTGGATTTCGAAAAATTAAAAAGAGAGTATCCGATACTTTTTTATGCCATGGGCGTCATAGCTGAGGAAAGAATAATACCCGGTTAATTTCAGAGTATCTGAAAAAAGTCTTTTATTTAGGAAATTCTCATAATTGCTAAAAAACGCTTAGGGAGATTCGTTGATCAGGCGATTGCTTTTTTAAGTCCAATTGCCCGATGCCCTGCTTTCTGGTATATTATATTTTTAAGTTATGCGGCCTCAGGATGGCCGACACGTTAATCCATGCTTAAAGAATGCAAAAGGAATCTTATGAATCTAACTTTGCCGCTCCGTCTCACCCTGGTCGCCAGACTGCTTGTACTGGTCTTGATCCTTTTACCGGGCTTCTGCCTCTGGGGCGATAACGTTCAGGCGGCCGGGAGACCACCTATGGTAAAATTGCAAACCTCGATGGGAGACATCGTCCTGGAACTCAATCAGGAAAAAGCGCCCGGGACCGTGGCCAACTTCCTCCAGTATGTCAAAGACGGCCATTATGACGGCACTATCTTTCACCGGGTCATCAACGGTTTCATGATCCAGGGGGGCGGTATGGATGCTCAGATGAATCAGAAACCAAATCGGGCACCCATTAAAAACGAGGCTGATAACGGCCTCACCAACGATGCCTACACCATCGCCATGGCCCGCACCGCCGTGCCCGACTCCGCCACGTCCCAATTCTTTATTAATGTGGCGGACAATAAAAATCTTAACCACACCGGCAAGAACCCCGCCGGCTGGGGCTATGCCGTTTTCGGCAAAGTGGTCCAGGGAAAAGACGTGGTGGACAAGATTAAAGCTGTGGCCACCACCACAAAAGGCTTTCACGGTGATGTCCCGGTGGAGCCGGTGACCATTACTAAGGCCACGGTGGTGGAAAAGTAGAAAGTTGCAAAGTTGAAAGTGGAAATTGCCAGGAGGAAAAGGTGGGCGGCGCCCACCCTACCCTCTCATTTCCGTTGAGGACTAGAATTTGCTAGCAAAGCTTCTCCTTTGACATCTTTTCTGCAAGTCAAAACTGAAAACCGATAACTAAAAACTGTTTTTTATCATGCCTCAGCCCACTCCTCAGGTTAACCGGGCCGACTGCATCCACTGCGGCGGTTGCGAGGAGATCTGCCCCAAGGTCTTTCAGGTAAATCACTCTTTGGGTTTTGCGCTGATTATTAATCCGCACGGCGCCTCAGCGCTCCTCATCCAGGAGGCCATGAATAATTGTCCGGTGCAGTGCATACAATGGTATGTGAATGATAGTTAGATTATCCTTTTCCCGCACGGGCACAACCCCCCGGCATGGCTGGATGTCTAATAAACCTGTCTTTATTGACTCTGTTTTAGAATATGGTTATCTTTAACTAGTACGTAAAAATCCAGTTTATTGTAACCTCCCCCAAGGATAAGCAAATGAGTAACGTCATTGATATTGAAAAGCGTTTGCAACTGGAGCAGAAAAAAAAGGCGAAAATAGACAAGGCCAAGAAACTGGAATACATTCGCAAATTTCTGCAATGCAAACGCTGCCTGGCCAGGTGCTCCATGTGCGGTGTCCAATTTGATCCCCAGGATATGTACAAACGCCATCATGGCGCCTTCCGTTTCTGCAGCAGTTGCAAGGAAGAATATGATGAATATCAAAAAGTTAAAGAAAAAGGGGAGGACACCTCGGTATACTGGCACAATGAAGAGTGGCTGGCTATTTGGGAAAATTGGGTAACTTACCAGGAGTCGTTACAAAAATATACTGAGTCATCGGAATTCATCGAACTGCTCCGGGAAGTTGACTGGCAGTAACTAACTCCGTCCCGGAGCAGTTACCATTGATTTTTATGGCTCACCCAATCAATAATTTCGCATCTCCATGGCAGAATTAAAGCCCTTAGCGTCCGGCCTGGCAGCACGTCTGCCTTCGGCGGGCGCTTTACAGGGATATTTCAACTTCATCATACGCCAACCGTGACATTTTACCCGAAAACCTTTGATCTTATTGTGGTGGGAGGAGGCCATGCCGGCTGCGAAGGGGCCTTGGCCGCCGCCCGCATGGGTCTGGAAGTCCTGATTTTCAACCTGAATCTGGACACCATGGCCCACATGGCCTGCAATCCGGCCGTCGGCGGGCTGGCCAAAGGCCATTTAGTCAAGGAAATCGATGCCCTGGGAGGCATCATGGGCTTTTTGGCGGATCAGACCGGCATTCAATTCAGGTTGTTGAACACTTCCAAAGGTCCGGCGGTCAGAGGCACACGGGTGCAATGCGATAAACAGGCCTATCGCCTGGCCATGAAAGCCCACCTGGAACGCCAGCCTCGCCTCCATATCCGGGAAGCCATGGTGGATCGTCTCCTGATAGCAGACGGCTGCATTCAGGGTGTTATCGAATCCTACGGCCTCTGCTACCGGGCCAAAGCCGTTTTGATTACCACCGGCACTTTTTTAAACGGCCTCATTCATATCGGCCCTCATCAAACTCCTGCGGGCCGGGCCGGCGAGTTCGCCTCCACCGCCCTGGCGGAAAATCTTCGGGACCTGGGTTTCACGATGGGGCGCTTGAAAACCGGCACGCCGCCCCGGTTGCGGGCGGACAGCATCGATTTCAACTCAATGGCCCGGCTGCAAGGCTCTGATCAGGTCCGTCCCTTTTCATGGCGCACTTCAGACATCCAAAAAGCCCAGGTCTCCTGTTACGTCACCCACACCACCTCTGAAACCCACCGCTGGGTCCGGGAAAATATCCATCACTCGCCGCTCTACAGCGGCGTCATCAAAGGTATCAGCGCCCGCTACTGCCCTTCTCTGGAAGACAAGGTCATGCGCTTTGCCGATAAGCCCTCGCACCAGGTCACCCTGGAACCGGAAGGTTTACATACCCAGGAAATCTACGCCAAAGGTCTGGGCAATTGCCTGCCCGTGGACATCCAATTGCAGCTCTTCCGCAGTGTTCCGGGGCTCGAGGAGGCTGAAATCATGAGACCGGCCTATGCCATTGAATATGATTTCATTCAGCCCACTCAACTCCATCCCACCCTGGAAACCAAGCTGGTAAAGGGCCTGTTCCTGGCAGGCCAGATCAACGGCACCTCCGGTTATGAAGAAGCCGCCGCCCAGGGCCTGTGGGCGGGCGTCAATGCGGCCTGCCGGATTCTCGGGCGCCCCCCTTTCCTCCTCAATCGCGCCCAGGCCTATATGGCTGTCCTCGTGGATGATCTGGTTACCAAAGGCACGCGGGAACCTTACCGAATGTTCACTTCCCGGGCGGAATACCGGCTTCTGCTCCGGGAAGATAATGCTGATGAGCGCCTGTGCGAATTGGGATTTGACCTGGGTCTGGTCTCCAAAGAGGCGATGGAAAATTTGCGGGAAAAAAGACGATTAATAGAAGAAGAGGAAATGAAGCTGTCAGGGAAAAAACTGTTTCCGCTGCCGCAGATAAATGCCGCCCTCATTGATCTCGGCTCCAGCGAAATTAAAGAGCCGCTGCCGTTGTTGAAACTACTCAAACGGCCGGAACTGAACCTGGAAATCCTTTACAAATTGGGCGGTGAGATCCCCAGCGTCCCCCCGGCCGTGATGGAACAGATTGAAATTAAATATAAATATGAAGGTTACATCAACCGGCAACTGGAAGCCGTGAAGCAGTTCGCGAACCTGGAAAAAAAACGTCTGCCGGCCGATTTTGACTACGATGCCGTGGCCGGCCTTTCCAACGAAGTGCGTCAGAAGCTGAAAGACATTCGACCCCTCTCACTGGGTCAGGCCGCCCGTATCTCCGGGGTCACCCCCGCGGCCATCGCCATTCTTATGGTGTATCTCAAACGTGGATCAGGGTCCGGGTTGATTCACCCCTCCTCCTGACCCCGTGCCCTCAAGGGGAAAGAGGAAATAACGGACACAACATCCATTATTAGAAATTACAACGAAGCATGAGAATGCTGCCCAGAAGGCGGGATGCGCTGCGCTTTCCCGCCCTACAATTCACGCTGTCAACCAGGGAAATTCTCATATAAACTTTAGGCCATCGGTATAAAAGCTTTACATCCCGCTTACCTGCCTGAATTGCTCCGGCTCAATTTTATAATATTTCAACCAACGATAAATTGTTTTCGTGCATACCCTTAATTTTCGGGAGATGGCGGAAATATTTCCCTGCTCCCGGCGCAAGAATTCCACTAACTCAGTCTGGGGCGGCCTGGTGGGCAGAGTTGCTATCGTATCTGTCAGGGCTGATTCCCGCCGGTATGGAACTTTCGTGTCATGGTCCAGGTGAATTTCCTCCACCGCCACGTCAGTGCGCAGCAATACCGCCCGGGTGATAACATTTTTCAATTCCCGCACGTTCCCCGGCCAGCGGTGAGCCAGTAAAGCCTTTTCAGCCTGGCTTGACAGATACACCGGTCCAAGGCCGTAATTTTGAGCTGTCTGGGTGGCGAAATAATTTGCTAAAAATAAAATATCCACCGATCGTTCCCGCAAAGGCGGCAGATGGAGCAGCAGGGCGCTCAGTCGATCATACAGGTCGCGGCGGAAGCGCCCCTGCAGCATCAGGTCGCGCAGCTCCTGGTTAGTAGCGGCGATTAATCGGACCGCCACATGTATCAGGCTCTCACCGCCCAGCGGCTCGATCTCTCCAAGTTCCACTGCCCTGAGCAACCGTGGCTGCACTGCCAAAGGCAGGTCCCCGATTTCATCTAAAAACAAAGTCCCCCGATGCGCTAATTCGAATTTGCCCTTTTTGGATCGATGCGCATCGGTAAAGGCCCCGCGCACATGCCCGAAAAGTTCACTGTTGGCAACTGATTCCACCAGAGCGGCACAGTTCAATTTGACAAATTCGCCACCCGGCTGATGACTGTGAGCCCAAATGGCCTCGGCCACCAGTTCCTTGCCGGTGCCCGGTTCCCCGGTGATCAATACCGGCAAATCAGTGCGGGCATATAGAGGAATAAGCTGAAGAAGTTTCTGAAAACGGGGATCTTGGGTTAAGATGGGCTGTTTTAATGCCGGCCAGGGAGCAGCAGTGCTGTTACTGTCGCCAACGAGAGAGATTAACGGGGAGTTTGCTGATTTCCCGCGGCGCGATCGTCGGTCCAACGGCTGACCGCGGCGATCATTCCTGATCGTATTCATGGTTGCCTCCTTGCAACACCGGGTTAACCGAACATTTAACTTATTTCTTTTTCTGTAGAATTGACTTATACAACAATGGAAAGGCATTGTAAATAATTATTTTTGAACTATCAATACCATACCTTATTATTGATTAAATTCAAATAGTTGCGTAAAATATTTTAATATTGCGAATACCCAATGATATGTAGTAGTTAAAGATTTTTTGCACAAACTTCCCGGCCTTGGCGTCAAATACGACCTTCGAAAGCTGCAATAATTTTTGAGGTAGAATATATTATTTAGAGGAAATGCCTGGGGGGGGAAATTTTTCCGAATCGGCATTATTTTTCACCAAAGGCAGGAGGCGCGTCGCTCTCCCGCGGACAGGGAAAGCATTTATTTCAGCTACATAAAAAGGCAGACATTATGGTTAAGATAATGGGACACCGGGGCGCTAAGGCCTATGAACCGGAAAATACTCTTCGATCTATCCGCCGGGCCCTGGATTTAGGAGTTGACGCCGTGGAGATCGACATCCATCTCAGCCGGGACGGGCGCCTGGTCGTCATTCACGATGCCACGGTGGATCGCACCACTGACGGCAAAGGCCGGGTGGCCGACCTGACCTGGGAGGAATTGCGCCGGTTGGATGCCGGCCTGGGCGAAGCCGTCCCCAGCCTGGAGGAGGTCACCGCGTTAGTGCACGGGCGGGCCCACCTCTTTATCGAGCTTAAAGACCGGCAGGCAGTGGCGCCGCTGGCCGCTTTTTTCAAAACCCACAACCTTTTTGATGGCGGCCCACGCCATTTCCTTCTGGCACCCGGCGCTGAAAGAGCTGCGCCGCCTGGAGCCCAGGATACGCACCGGCGTTTTATTTGTGGGCTGCCCCGCCGACCCGCCGGCCCTGGCTGCGGCCGCGGGCGCCGAGAGCCCTGGTGTTGAATTATCAGTACGTTACCGTGGAACTGGTGCAGGCAGCCCGACAGAGCGGTCTTACCACGGCTGTCTGGAATATTGACTGCGTGGCGGACCTGCTGCCGGTTCTTCCCCTGGAACCGGATTATATCGGCAGCAACGCCCCGGATATCCTCCTGGATTATTTGCAGTCGAGCCATAAGCTGGTATAATTAATTTTTTGATGGATTAGCGGTAAAAAACTGCAGGGAATGAAATTAGAAATCGCATAGGAATGGATAATGCCAACAGTAACTGAACAGATCATCAAATCTCATCTGATACACGGCCGGATGGTCCCGGGCGAGGAGATCGCCCTGAAAATCGACCAGACGCTGACCCAGGATGCCACGGGCACCATGGCTTACCTGGAATTCGAGGCCATGGGCGTGCCCCGGGTGCGCACCGAAGTCTCGGTCAGTTATGTGGACCACAACTTATTACAGTCGGATTTCAAGAATGCCGACGACCACCGTTTCCTGCAGTCTTTCGCCGCCTGCCACGGGATCTATTTTTCACCTCCCGGCAACGGCATCTGCCATCAGGTACATCTGGAGGCCTTTGGTATTCCCGGCAAAACCCTGCTCGGCTCCGACAGCCACACCCCCACCGGGGGCGGCCTGGGGATGCTGGCCATGGGGGCCGGCGGGCTGGATGTGGCCCTGGCCATGGCCGGGCAGCCGTTTTATCTGCTCATGCCTGAAATTATCGGCGTCCGCCTCACCGGGAAACTGCCTCCCTGGGTGTCGGCTAAAGATGTCATCCTGGAACTGCTCCGCCGGTTGACCGTCAAAGGCGGGGTGGGGAAAATCCTGGAATACTTCGGCCCCGGCGTGCAAACCCTCTCGGTCCCGGACCGGGCCACCATCACCAATATGGGGGCGGAATTAGGCGCCACCACCTCCGTCTTCCCGTCGGATGTCATGACCAAACGCTTTCTGGCCAGCCAGGGCCGGGTGGCGGCGCATCGATTTTTACGGGCCACCGGTACCGCCGGGTTTAAAGAAATTATCGAACTGGACCTCAGCTCCCTGACCCCCAAGATCGCCTGCCCTTCTTCCCCGGACAACGTCAAGGACGTCAGTGAGGTGGCGGGACTGCCGGTGCAGCAGGTAGCCATCGGCTCCTGCAGCAATTCGTCTTATCGAGATCTGATGATGGTGAGCAAGATATTGGCCGGCAAAAAGATCCATCCCCTGGTCAGCCTGGACATCAACCCCGGCTCCCGCCAGGTTTTGGAAAATGTCGCCAGTTCCGGCGGTCTCCTGCCCCTGATCCAGGCCGGCGCCAGGATCCACCAATCCGGTTGCCTGGGCTGCATCGGCATGGGACAGGCCCCCGCCACGGACACCAACTGTCTGCGCACCTTTCCCCGGAACTTTCCCGGCCGCAGCGGCACCAAAAACGATCAGGTATACCTGGTAAGCCCGGAAACTGCCGCGGCGGCGGCCCTGCTCGGCCAAATCACCGATCCCCGGCAGCTGGGCGATTACCCGACATTAAAGCAGCCCCGGCATTTCGTGGTCAAAAACCGGCAGTTGCAGGCGCCGCTGGAGCCCGGGCAATCATGTGAGGTGCTGCGGGGCCCCAACATTCAGCCTTTCCCCAAATTTCCGCCGATCCCGGAGACCTGGGAAGGCGCCGTGCTTTTAAAAGTGGGAGACAATATCACCACCGACCACATTATGCCGGCCGGCAGCCAGATCCTGCCCCTCCGGAGCAATATCCCGGCCATCAGCGAATTCGTCTATCACGCCATCGACCCGCAATTTGTGGCAGCGCGCCAAAAATTCGGGCGAAGGGGCCGTCATCGGCGGCGACAATTACGGCCAGGGCTCCAGCCGGGAGCACGCCGCCCTGGCGCCCCGCTACCTGGGCGTGCGGGTGAAAATATCCAAAAGTTTTGCCCGCATCCACAAGGCCAATCTCATCAATTTCGGCATCCTGCCGCTGGTTTTCGAGAATGCGGCGGATTACGACCGGTTGCAGCCCGGCGACCGCCTGGTCCTCCCCGACTTGCGCCGGCGGCTTCTGCAGGGCGACGAACACCTGCCCCTGCAGGTCAACGGCCGGGAATACCAGGTCCGGGTGGAACTATCCGGCCGCCATCGCCAGATCATCGCCGCCGGCGGCTTGCTCAATGTGGCCGGAGAAAAATAGAAGCAGCTTGCAGCTGCAGCGGTCAGTTTTCGACTCAAGAGGCGGGAGGCGCTTCGCTTTCCCGCTACAATTCAGCTGTCAACCACTGACATTGTCATATAAATTCATATGAAAACCGTGAGCAGTGAGCCGAAAAGAATGGATCGATCAACAGGCCCAGTTTGGTTTTCATGTTTCGCAATGATTTTCAAACATGATGACTTTTGATAATTGGTAAAAGTATAATAAAAACCCATGCCGCTTCAGATCAGGCTCTTCGCCACCCTGCGCCGGTTCGTCCCCGGTTATGACCCGTACCAGGGACTGGCGCTGGACATCGCCCCCGGCACTACCTTGCTGCAAATCATACAGCAGTTGGGCCTGCCGCCCGAAGACGTCACCCTGATCCTGGTGAACGGCGTCCATCAACAACCTCATTATCAAATCCAGGGAGACGAACGGGTGGCTTTTTTCCCGCCGATTGGCGGGGGGTAGCCCTCCCTTGAAAAGAAAATTTATTGGCAGGTCAGAGCTACGCCCCGTGAACGAAATCTACCGCACCAGCCTGCATACGGACCGGCGCCGGGAAGAACTCCGGTTTATCCTGACCCGGACAAATTTACTTATGGAGGGGCAACGCGCCGAAGACGACGCGGCCGTGGCAGTTCTCATCTTCAGGCTGAGCCTGCCCCTCGCTCTCTGGCCCCGGTTCCACGAGGCCGTCTGCTGCCTCGGCGCCTTTATGATACCGCTGCCGGCCCCGGCTTACCAGGCCAGGTCATGCTGCAGTTATACCTGCTCCCTGCCGCCCGGACCCGTAATATTAGAACTTGGCCGGCAGGAACAGCTCCACCTCTCCCTCCAGGACCGCCGCGGTTCCACCTTTCTGGAGATCAAAGCCGTCAACTCCGCGGCCGCCGTGGATTCAGATAAGACCCAGACTCTCTGCATCGGCCCCACCCTCTGGTCCGCCTTCCTGACCACCTTGCAGACCTTAGCGCACCTTATTGCCGATTCTTGATCGGGGCGCGGATCTGAGACCAATACCTACAAGAGGTTATATTCTTAGGCAAATCTTCCAATGCTGAAACATTTATGTTAAAATGATTTGTTGAGAGTGAAAATGTGACAATTTTAGAAAAAATCGGTTGATTTTTTAATCATTTATTTCATTTTAAGCTTGTGTGGATAACCGGGATGAAGAGAAGTTTTATGATTATGACCAGGATGGTGATATCTGCGGCGATTATGGTGCTGTTCTTCAGTCTGCCAGCCCCGGCCCGAACACTCGAGGCGGCGCCCAACGAGGCCATCTTTTTCGATGCACCTGAATTTCACGGCCCTTCCTTGACCGTGCGGCTCGAGCCCGGGATGCGCCAGGCGTTGAAACCGGTCTTAGGAGCTCTGGATAATAAAATATCGTCAATGGTGGTGGGAGAAAACGTCAAGGTGCTGGTTTTCACCGACCCGACCTTTCGAGGTGCGGTACGAATGTACGACTACACCATTGCTGATAATATGCCTGACAATGATGACATCTCTTCAATCATCGTAGGCCCGAAAGAAGTGTCGCCCCAGGGGGTATTATTCATCCAGAAAAGAACCAGTGAAATCAAAACTTCTGCCAAACGTCCGTGGCACTATATCACCGGCAAAGGCATTTTTTTCCCTTTACCGGAGTCAGCCGGGGAGTCCGAGGCGGCATTCCCCGGGGTGACTGCCGATTGGGGCAAGGCAAGGCACGTTTCGGTGGCGCCGGGAGTCGGGGCCGAATTGTATCGCGAGCCCGACTTCAAGGGGAAGTCGTTGTCTTTACCCTGTGCCGATTGTGGCCAGCAAACAGTATTCGATCTGCAAACTTTTGGTTTTTTTGAGGCAGGGAAATCAACGGGAGGAATCTCTTCGCTGAGAGTCAGGGCCTTGGGAAAAAAATAATTGCGGCGATTAATCCGGGGATCAGCGCCGCAACAGCAATAAGAGCCCCAGGGCTATCAGGCCGTAGGCCACCAAAGAGCCCCATTTTTGCAGAAGTATATCGGTCTTGGTCCATATTTTACGCCGCCTGGCCGACCGGCGATTGAGATTAACCAATAACAACAGGACCATGCCGACGAGGGCAAGTATCGATCCGAAAGAAGAATATTCCATTAATTTTTCCGCAAATATTGTGTAAGTTATTAAGGTATAGTTATAAATATTAATTGCCCGGGCTGCAAGTTCATAATGTCTAACCGCATTTAGTCACCGCAGGGGCGGACATTAAACGCAACCTGGCCAAAGAATGGGAAATATTGTAAAATAGCAGGAAGTTGCATCGGCTAAGAGGAGATCTATGCGAAAATTATTTGGAACAGACGGGATTCGGGGGGTCGCCAACGAATACCCCATGACCGCTGGTATTGCCTTGAAATTGGGACAGACCATCGGGCATGTCATTAAAACCGATCACCAGGGCGGCCGGGTCGTGGTAGGCAAAGACACCCGTCTGTCAGGTTACATGCTTGAGTATGCCATCGTTTCCGGGATCTGTTCCATGGGGGTGGATGTTATGCTCGTGGGGCCTCTGCCGACCCCGGGCATCGCCTTCATCACCACCTCCATGCGGGCCGATGCGGGTGTGGTGATTTCGGCCTCCCACAACCCCTACCAGGACAACGGCATCAAGATATTTTCCGGTATCGGCCTGAAACTGCCCGACGAGGTGGAAGAGCGCCTGGAAAAACTCATGTTCCAGGAGGACTTCGAGAAGTGCGCCTGTTCGCCCACGGAAGTGGGCCAGGCCGTTCGGATCGATGACGCCGGGGGCCGCTACATCTCTTTTCTGAAAAGCACCTTTCCCAAGGACCTCAGCCTGGAAGGTCTGAAGATAGCCGTTGACTGCGCCCACGGCGCCACCTATAAAGTGGCCCCGGCGGTGTTGACCGAACTGGGCGCCGAAGTGATCTCTTTCGGGGTCCGCCCCAACGGCCGCAATATCAACCGCCAATGCGGCTCCACCTACCCGGAGACGCTGCAGAGCCTGGTCCGGCGGCATAGCGCGGACCTGGGCATTGCCCTGGACGGCGACGGCGACCGCGTCCTGTTCGTGGATCATCAGGGCAACCTGGTGGACGGGGATCACATCATGGCTATCTGCGCCAATCACCTGCTGCAGGCCAACTCCCTGCGCAAAAAGACCCTGGTGGGAACCGTCATGAGCAACCTGGGCCTGGAAGTGGCCATGAAACGGCTGGGAGGGCGCCTGCTGCGGACCCAGGTGGGGGACCGCTACGTCATCGAGCGGATGCTCCACGGCGGCTATAATCTCGGGGGCGAACAATCGGGCCACATTATTTTCCTGGACCACTGCATCACCGGCGACGGCACCCTGAGCGCCTTGCAGCTTCTGGCGATCATCCAGCGCAGCGGTCAGACCTTGCAGGAACTGGCCCGGGTCATGGAAGTTTACCCCCAGATCCTGATCAATGTCAAAGTCAGGGAAAAGAAGGATTTTAAAGATATCCCCCCCGTTTACCAGGCCATCCGGTCCGCGGAAAAGAAGCTGGCCGACCGGGGCCGGATTCTCATCCGCTACTCCGGCACCGAACCCAAACTGCGGGTGATGGTCGAAGGCGAAGACCAGTCGGAAATAGAAACCATTGCCCAGGAGATCGCCGATACGATCGAAACCCACCTGGGGCTGGAGGAATGATGTATCCGCCAGTCCTGTCAGGCGATATTAAGTAAAGATTTCACCGGAGGTACTTCCCTTGCTCATCGTCATGGACGTCGGCAACACCAACACCGTGATCGGGGTCTACGAGGACCACAAGCTCATCAGCGACTGGCGGATCCGCACCGAAAAGGAAACCACGGCCGACGAGTACGGCGTCCTGCTGCGCAACCTGTTTCAGTCCCAGAACTTGAGCCTGGAGCCGGGCACCGACCTGGCCATCTCCTGCGTCGTGCCCCCCATGATCAACACCCTGGACAAGTTCAGCCGGCGATACCTGCAGGTCAAGCCGCTCATGGTGGGCCCGGGCATCAAAACCGGCATGCCCATTTATTACGACAACCCCAAGGAAGTGGGCGCCGACCGCATCGTCAACGCCGTGGCCGCCTATGAACAGGTGAAAGGCCCGGTCATCGTGGTGGATTTCGGCACGGCCACCACCTTCGACGTGGTCTCGGCCCTGGGTGAGTACCTGGGCGGGGTGATCGCTCCGGGGGTGATGATCTCCTGCGAGGCCTTGTTCCAGCGGGCCTCCAAGCTGCCCCGGGTGGAGATTTTCAGCAAGCCCAAACAGATCATCGCCAAAGACACCATCAGCAGCATGAATGCCGGGATCATCTACGGTTACGCCGGCCTGGTGGACGGCATCGTCCGCCGCATTCAGGAGGCGCTGGGGGAGCCGACCAAAGTCATCGCCACCGGCGGCCTGGCCTGCCTCATCGCCTCGGAGGCGCAGTCCATCGACCAGGTGGACGATTTTTTGACCCTGGAAGGGTTGCGGATCATCTTTTACCGGAATCGGGGGAAGAAGGACTAAAGGACAGCGTGTTTCATGGTGGGCGGTGCCCACCCGACATTTCTGCGGGTCAGCTTTTACCGCAACCGGGGGCGGAAAGACAAATACCGGGCAGCATTCAGAAAGGGAATGGTATTACTCTCCGGGGGGCCGAAAAGACCTGCGGGGTGACAAGATATTGCTGGTAAGGGTCATTGTAGTTGAAAATACCCGACATGACGCCGGGGTGACGGTGTATCATATTAAAAAATCGGGAAATTCAGGAGAAGACAGCCCATCATGAAGGTAAAAGTAATTATCCACGAGGCAGAGGAAGGCGGCTATTGGGCGGAGGGGGCCAAAGCGGCGCTGATGATGACATTGGCGTCAATAACAGCCTTAATCATTTTTTATGGGGCTGAGACGTCTTGCCGGATTGAACCGCTTCTTCTATGAGGTCAAAAATCTCTGCCTCGGTTAGATTCTTAAAGGTATCTCCGGCCTTGGACTGTATTTTGGCCAGGGCCCGGGAAAAAGCATGCAACGCTTTACTTCTGTCGATCACTGCTTTGGGCTTGAAGAATATCCCGTCCTCTCTAATTTCGTATTCCATCAGATCGCCTTCCTTAAGGCCAAATTTATCTCGAAAAACTTTTGGGAAGGTAACCTGGCCGCCCCGGATCATTTTTACCAATGGCATGATTCTCTTACTCCTTGGAAAGGTGATGATTTCACCGGTTCCGCCTCCTGATTATTTTACATAATATGTAATAATGTATTTACCATAGCACAGAGAAGATTTTTGTCAATCACCGGCTTTATCCAGAAGAATAGCTTTGGCGGGCGCGGAGGCCCGCCCCACCTTTAAAGATGTCTTTTTATATAAGTTTACTCACGGGACCAGGGCCGAGATGTAGCTATGATAAGAGACGAGCCCTCTCCCCGCACGCAGGCAGAGGATATAAAGGAATAAACTTTGGGTATCGGTATATACCAATACGTTGATTGGCTGGGGGAAGAGGATTCGAACCTCTATCGGCGACTCCAAAGGCCGCTGTCCTGCCGTTGGACGATCCCCCAGGATGTGATGCTATGATGTCTGGGGCGGTTCCTGATTAATGAGCCGGCGCAAAACCCCGGAGGCCCGAAACGTGACCACCCGCCGGGCGTCGATGGTTAGGTTCGTGCCGGTCTGGGGATTCCTGCCGCGCCGCTCCTGTTTGGCCTTCACCACCCATTTTCCAAACCCGCTGATCAAGACGTCTTCCCCCGTTGCCAGGGTTTGCTTGATGAGATGAAAAACGGCATCCACGGCCTGGGCAGCCTCGGCTTTGGACAAGATCTCCTTTTCAAACATTGCCTGCACCAGGGAAGCCTTAGTGAGCGGCATAAATCCTCCTTAAAATCGGTACTCTAATGAAATATAAAAAAAGCCTTGACCTAATGCAAGGGATTTATGGGAAATTTTTCTGCTGTCGCCGGTTAACTTGCCGCGATTATCAAAGTTTTGCCTGAATCTCAAAAAAAATGCCGGCCGGGATGCGCCAATCCAGGCCGGCAGCACGCCAATAATTTAGAGAGAGGAAGGTTTGAGCAAAAAAAAACCTCAACCCTCCCAACGGGAGAATTGAGGAGTGCACCCTGTTTTCTTAGTCCTCAATTCCGAAGTCTCGCTGCCTCGGCGAGCACCTTCGTTACACCTTAACAGGCAGGTATTCTGACTCCCGGATCTTCCTGCTGCCGGCACCTTCCCCACCCGGGTCGGGTGAGTGGCTTAAGCCGGCATTGTCCCCGGTTACAGCGGCGGGACCGTGACGGATTTGCACCGTCTTCCCTATTATCCAAAAGGGCCTGTTATTCTTTTTGTATCACAAAGCCGCAGTTGCTGTCAAGAGAACATGAGCTCATTAATCTCTGCCCCGGCATTAGGTGCTGTCGGCAAAACTTGGGTTTCCCGGCCTTGTGCGTTATACTTCAGGAATGGACCCTTTTCGTGGTTACGGCAGCTCAGACATTGGTGTAATAATGTTATCTGTTTGGTTATATTAAAAAATATTTGGTCTTCTTGTAGGGTGAAGCCTTGGGGAATCTGTTTCGACATCAGCGATACACGAAAAATCCCCCTGAATCCCCCTTTAGAAAAGGGGGACTTTTAAACCTGCACTATTGGGGGTAAATCTTTAATGCCCTCTTGCAAAAGGGATTTATTAGCCTTGGGGCGCATCTATTCTCTGGAAAGGCCGGGACAATTTTCACCGCGGATCATTCTTTAGCCGGATCAATCTGTGAGGCGTTGCTTGCCGGTAATCTGCAACCGTTGGCAGAATTGGTCCGGTCCTATCAGAAACTGTTTCTGCCATTCGCCCGGCGGCGGTTGTTCCACCCCCAGGAGGCGGAGGATGTCCTCCAGAATTTCTGGGCGGAACTGCTGAACGGCAAAGCCATCTGCCGTTATGCGCAGCAACCCGAGCCCCGGGCCTCTTTGCGCAGTTTCTGCCTCGGCATCCTGCATCGCCGCATAATCGACCGCAACCGGCAAATCTCCAGGGAACGGCAGCATTTCAACGCCGACAAGCCAACCGCACGATCCTGCCGCTTCCCCGGAGGAACTCCTGGGGCAATCAGTCTCGGGAGAGCTGGCCCGTCGCCTGATACACGCGGCCTTGGTCAGGCTGGCCGACCATTCCCCCCAGGATGCCGACCTGCTCCGCTGGCATCTGGAGGGATTGACGTATGAAGACATGGCCAGACGGCTGTTGGGCCCGGGTCAGACGGCCGCGGCAATGTTAAAGAAAAAGATTAACGCCCTGAAGAAACAATTTACCAGGCAAGGCAGCGGTTCGCTGGCCAGGTTCAGGGCAGTCCTGCAGGAACTGATGCAGGCCCGGGGGCTGAGCTACGACGATTTTTGGAGATAATTCCGGGATTTTGTCACTCTGGCAGGATTTAAACGATTTAGTATAATAGAAGGAGCTTCAGACTGCCTGAAACCGGTTCAGGCAGCGGGAAGTTTATAGAATGATGAAAAAGAACAGAAATAATCAGCCGGCGGCGGGAGCGGAAGCGGCGAAATGGCGGCAGGCGTTTCAGGAACCGGCCAATGCCGGTCCCGGCTGCCCGGAGCCGGAACAGGTGATCGGCGCGGCGTTGCAGGAACTGGCGGCAACAGAGCACCAACAGATTCAGGACCACCTGTTGACCTGCCGGGATTGCCTGGAACTGTACCTGGACGTGCGTTCGGCCCAGGCTGAAGCCGAGCCGGCGGCAGTGGGGAAGGATAACGGGACAGTCATAGAAAAGCCACTCCAGGCCTGGCTGGCGGTGTGGGGCCGCAAGGTCCGGGAGACCCTGCGGGCGATGGGAAGACCCAGGAGACTGGTCCCGGCCCTGGCCGCGGTTTCTTTGGTGGTATTGGTGGTCATTTTGGGGCGCGAAGAAAAAACACGGATATTGCCGCCCCCCGACCTGGCGATGGAAAAACAGGCGGCCCCGACGGCGCCGCGCCAACCGTTGCTGGAAAACCGGCGGCGCCGCCCGCCACCGCCCCGTCTCAGGAGCCGGACGCGGTCAAGTCCTTTCCCTGTCCCCCCGGTCTCAGGACTTATGGCTGCCAGACCGCAGGCTGAAACCGCGGCCTCGTTAAAGAAAAAATCCCTGCCGGCCGCCGGAGCTTTAGCGGCGCCCATCCGCCTGGATTTTGCCGCCGTGCCGGATAACGGCGCCCGCCTCTCCTACCGGGCGGATCAGGATGCCTATGCCTACCTGCTCCGGGAAGACCGAGACGGGAAATTCAGCCTCCTGGACTCCAGAGGCATTGAGGCCGGCAAGACCTATTATTACCCGGGCCGGGACCGGACGCCAAAACCCGACGCCGCCGGCACGAAAACCACCGTTTTCCTCGTCGCCTCACCCACCCCGGTGCCTGATCTGGAGACAAGGCTCAAAAAGCTGGCGCGCCTGGGGAAGGACCGGCTGCAGACCCTCTTCCCCCAGGCAACCATCCGATCGCTCGCCGTCGGGCTGCCATAACCCCGAGGCACAGGCGGGGGCGCCTGTGCTCCAATTTCTCGGACTACTTTTTCCTGTTGACAAGCTCCCTGTTGCCAAAATCCGTCCTTTATTTCCCCCTCGCCTCTTGCTCATCGCCTATAGCCTAATTTTGTGACATCTGTCTCATCTGTTCTATCCCCTGGCCGCCACTTCCTGCTATGCTCCCACCAAATCCGGCCACTAACCTCTGGCCCCTGACCACTGACCACTAAAAAAGGAGATCCGAAGATGGAAACCGCCTACCCGCAAACGCCCCTGCAGCAGGACTGCCTCGACAAACTCGGCCGCGTCCTGGACCTGGTCCTCAAGACGGCCGAGGCCGCCGGCGCCGAAAACAATCATAAGGTGGTGATCCAGTCAGCCCGGGAAGTCACCCGCATCGTCGCCCTCATTCACAAAATGACCGGCAGCACCGCCAAATCCGGCCGTTCCCCCCGCCCCGGCCAGTCCGACGCCAAAGCTGCCGATCCCTGTCCCTCGGCAAAGCAATCTTCTCCCCAGCCGGAGCCCGCGGCCGGGAATCATGTCGCCGCCGGCAAAACCGACCTTAATCCGGACGACCTCATGCTACCCGACCTGGAGACGCTCCTCACTCCCCGGGATCCGGCTTATTGGGATGACGTGCCCGGCGACTTCTTTCAAAAATTCAGCAATAATCAGGAACTGCAATCCATAGAGAAAGAAGTGGCCGATTTTCTCCGGGACACCAACCGGAAAAGCGACCCGTCGAGTAGCCGGACCCCTGAGCCTGCAAAGTCATAAATACTTTTTTAGGGTGCACAGGCGCCCCGCCGGTGCCGGCGCCGGTAAAATATTCTGAGAAAATTTGTCACCTTCTGATACCGGTGGTCGATTTAGACAATAAAGGGAATTGGTTCCCGACATTTTCTTGTTCATGAGGTGAAATTACTATGTTTGACTAATCACGTCAGTTTGGCGCCGGTGGCGGAAATTCGGTCTGGTCGCGCTGCCTTGCGGCTGTCTGCTTCTGGCCGGGGCAGTGGGCTCCTTGCCGGCCCAGGTGCGGCCGGATCGTCCCCCTGCCGACAAAACCCTGTCCCCCTATTTTCAGGTGATCAGCGACGACCCGGAACTGGATGCCCTGCCGTTGAAAAGCAGCCGGGCCGACGTCAATCTGGCCGGTATGGTGGCCCAGGTAAAAATTACCCAGGTTTACCGCAACCAGGGGAAGAAGGCCCTGGAGGCCATCTATGTCTTCCCCGGCTCCACCCGGGCTGCAGTTCATGCCCTGCGCCTGAAGGTGGGCGAACGGGTGGTGGAGGCGAAAATTATGGAACGGGACCAGGCCAGGCAGACCTACGAGCAGGCCAGGGATGCCGGCCAGACCGCGTCCCTGCTGGAACAACAGCGGCCCAACGTCTTTCAGATGAATGTCGCCAACATCCTGCCGGGGGACACCATCGAGGTTGAGCTGCAGTACCTGGAGCTGTTGGCGCCGGAGAACCAGGAATACGAATTTGTCCTGCCCACGGTGGTGGGGCCGCGTTATTCGGCGCGGCCCGAAGCCGGGGCGCCGGACACGGAGCGCTGGGTGCAGAACCCTTACCTCCACCAGGGCGACGCCCCGACCTACAGCTTTGATTTGACGGTCAATCTCCGCAGCGGCCTGCCCATCAGCCGGCTGGCGAGCCCGAGCCACGACG
Source organism: uncultured delta proteobacterium (assembly GCA_963789385.1). Classification (GTDB taxonomy): domain Bacteria; phylum Desulfobacterota; class Desulfobaccia; order Desulfobaccales; family Desulfobaccaceae; genus Desulfobacca. The sequence continues at coordinate 95,394 of CAWBKT010000025.1, forward strand.
TGGACATCGCCTACTCCGGTCCCCAGGCTGCCCGGATCGGGGTCAAAGACCCCAAAACCGCGGGGAACCGGGATTTTGTCCTGCGTTACGCCTTGAGCGGCAATAAAATCGAGACCGGTCTGCTCCTCTATCCCCACCAGGAGGAAAATTTCTTTCTCATGATGCTGGAGCCGCCGGCCCGGGTGGCGGCGGAGACCGTCGTGCCCCGGGAATATGTTTTTATCGTCGACGTCTCCGGGTCCATGCACGGCTTTCCGCTGGACGTGACCAAGGCCCTGATGCGGGATATTATCAAGGGGCTGCAGCCCCGAGACTTTATCAATGTCCTCCTGTTTGAAAGCGGTTCGTCGGTGCTGTCGGAATCCGGATCCCTGCCGGCCACGGCAGCCAATCTGGAAAAGGCCCTGGCTTTTATCCAGGCGCAGCCCGGGGGCGGCGGCACCAACATCGGCTCGGCCTTCCGACGGGCCCTGGCCCTGCCCCGGAGTGCCGGCGCCTCCCGGATCGTGGTCGTGGCCACCGACGGCTACGTGCACGTGGAAAACGAGATTTTTGACCTCATCCGCCAGAACCTGGGCCGGGCCAACCTGTTCCCCTTCGGGATCGGCACGGCAGTGAACCGGCACCTTATCGAAGGCATGGCCAGGGCCGGGATGGGCGAGCCTTTCGTGGTCCTGAATCAGCAGGAAGCCGGGAAACAGGCGGCCCGATTCAAGGATTACATCACCAAGCCGGTCTTGACGGACATCAAGGTGGATTTTCGCGGGTTTGCCGCCAAAGACGTGGAGCCCCAGGCCTTACCGGACCTCTTTGCCCTGCGGCCCCTCACCCTGCTGGGAAAATATCAAGGCCAGCCTGAGGGTGAAATTGTCATCACCGGCAAAACGGCCAAGGGGCCATTTGAGCAAATTGTTAAAGTAACTCCGGCGGCGGCCAGCCCGGAAAATTCGGCGCTGCGGCAGTTGTGGGCCCGGCAGCGGGTGCAGCGGCTGCTGGATTCCGGCGGAGAGCAGGAAGGGAGCCTCAAAGCGGAAGTTACCCGCCTGGGGCTGACCTACAGCCTGATGACCCCCTTTACCTCCTTTGTGGCCGTGGATCAGGTGAAACGGGCGGACGGCCGGGTTGTGACCGTAAAACAGCCCCTGCCGCTGCCCCAGGGCGTTTCGGACCTGGCGGTGGGCGCCGCCCCACCGGTCAACTATAAGATGTTGCGGATGCTGCCGGGGCCGCCCATGGCGAGTCTGGCGGCGAGGCCCAGAGCGGACAGAGAGGCCTTAGAGGCGAATCTGCTCCCACCGACTGGTCAATCGCCTGATCCGGGAATCAAACTTGACCATCCAGGTACTCAAAGCTACGGGAGGACTGGAGGCCGAGGCGATTGCAACCGTTCTGAAAACGGGGCTGGCCGGCTGGCGGGAACAGTATGAGCGCAAGATCCAGCAGGGGGCCAGGCTGCCTCGGGGACTGAATGTCAGTTTCACCCTGGATGCCAAAGGCCGGGTAACGGGAACTCCAGCCGTAGAGAAAACGCTGCCGGATAAGGAATTGCAGAAAAGCCTGGTGGAGATTCTCAAAGGTTTGCAGTTTGCCGTTCCCAGACAGGCCCCGGCGGCGGTGACGGTGAAGCTGGTGATTATTGAGTAAATGGAAGCGAAGCAGGAGCTTCGTAAGAAAATGGTTCCCAAGCGGGAGCTTGGGAACCAGAGTCAAAACTGGCGCCCATTCCAGGCGCCAGCATATCTTTCCTCAGAACTCAGGACTTATAACTTCGGCAGTTCGTCCCGGGTCTTGGTGACCGCGGCCGCGGATTTTTCCAGCAGGGCCTGCTCTTCGGCGTTCAGAGGCAGTTCGACGATCTTTTCAATACCGCCGGCCCCCAGAACCACGGGCACGCCAAAGAAGATGTCTTTCAGGCCGTATTCGCCTTCCATATAGACCGACACCGGAGCCACCCGCTTCTGATCCTTCAGAATGGCCTCGGCCATCTGCACCGCGGCCGCCGACGGGGCATAATAGGCTGAGCCGGTCTTCAGCAGGGCCACGATCTCGCCGCCGCCCTTGCGGGTACGATCCACCATGGCATTGAGCCGGGCCTTGTCTTTGACGAACTGGGTAATGGGCATACCGGAAACGGTGGTGGCACTCAGAATGGGCACCATATCATCCCCGTGGCCGCCCAGCACCATGGACTGGATCTCTTCCACCGCCACGTTCAGTTCCATGGCCAGAAAGCAGCGAAACCGGGCGGTGTCCAGGATGCCGGCCATGCCCATGACCCGCTCCCGGGGGAAACCGCTGACTTTTTTCATGACGTAGCACATGGCGTCCAGAGGGTTGGCCACGTTGATCAGGATGGCGTTGGGGCTTTTGGCCGCCACGGCCTTGGTCACGCCACCGACGATTTCCGTGTTCTTGTTGAGCAGGTCCTCCCGGCTCATGCCCGGTTTCCGGGCCAGACCGGAAGTGATGATGACCACGTCGGAACCCGCGGTTTCGTCATAACCGTTGGTGCCCACAACATTGACGTTAAAACCGTAAATGGGCCGGGCCTGCATCAGGTCCAGGGCCTTGCCCTGGGGCATACCTTCTAAAATGTCCACTAAGACGACGTCGCCCAATTCTTTGGCCGCCGCCCAATGCGCGGCGGTGGCGCCGACATTGCCGGCCCCCACCACGGTGATCTTTTTACGTGCCATAAAATATTCCTCCGTTCCCTTCATATCGTCAGCTTCTTCCAAGCCGCTTTAGCAAATAAGTAAATAAGCTTAAAGGTTTTTTCCCAAAGGTGCAATGAGAAATTATTTGAAACATATGTAAAAAATTCTGTGACAGGCATAATCAGCAAATGAGACTTTAACTTATTGACAATATAATTATTATCCTTCAAATTATGAAAACTGGCAGAATGAAGGATAATGAAAGATGATGACCTCCGAAGCGACTGACAAAAAACCGGCAGGCTGGTATTATCGTTTAAGCCCTAATTTACTGCTGGCCGACCGGCAGCAGGCGAAGGGAAGCGAAAATTCCGAAAAGATTTTAGTTATTAAGAGCGGCCGGGCCTTTCCCCTGGGGCATCCCACCACCCGCCTGTGTCTGGATTTGCTTACCGAGGCTCTGGCGGCGAGGCCGGCGCCGGGAATGGTGGAAATCGGCTGCGGCAGCGGGGTCATCTGCCTGGCCGCAGCGGCGCTGGGGGTGACCCGGGTCATCGGTCTTGACATTGCCGGACAGGCGGTCCGGGTCACCCGTCAGAATGCCCGGGACAACGGTCTGGCCGCCGCCATCCAGGTGATCCAGGGCTCCAGCGACTGCCTGCGGGGAAGCTTTGGCCTGGTGGCGGCCAACCTGCCCTGGGAAGTCCAGATGGACAAGGCGGCGGAACTGCATCGCCTCACTGCTCCGCACGGCCGCTTGATTCTTTCCGGCTTTCGGGATAACCAGGAGGAGGAGTTGCTGGCAAACTATCGGTCATTGGGCCGGACCCTGAGCCGGCGCCTGGTCAAGTATTTTACCCATCCGGAACTGCCCCCCAATATCAGCTTTAATTGGGCGGCCTGGTTGTTGGAATAATGATATATTTAATTTATAGTGATTCTCGAAAATTTCTTCTCATTGGGTAGTCTTTCACGTGAACGGCGGCCATGGGCCGCCCTATGGGATTCTAACCAAACAACTAGAGGAGTTCATTATAGGGCAGGTGGCGTTTGCTCTGATATTTATTTTTATTTTTCAGATAGTTGACTAGAAAAGGCAATTTCACCATCGAGACGATATACTGTAACTTCTGCCGGAAAGGAAAAGCATATGCCTGAACTCCTCGTCGAAGTCACCCGGGGCGACCGGGTGGAAAGCAGCCATTATGGCCATATTGCCGTGTCTGATCCCCAGGGAAACCTGGTGGCCCGGGCGGGGGACCCGGAGACCTGGGTATGTCTGCGCTCCATGGCCAAGCCGATTCAGGCCCTGCCGGTCATCACCACCGGCGCGGCCCGGGCCTTCGGGTTCGGCGACGCCGAGCTGGCCCTGTTTTCCGGTTCGCTCAACGGCCAGGATTTTCAGGTGGAACTGGTGGCAAAGGTCCTGGCCCGATTGGGGTTGAGCGCCGAAAATCTGCACTGCGGCGTGCACGCCCCTTCGCACCGGCCCACGGCCCAGGCCCTGGCCAAGGCCGGCCAATCGCCCACAACCCTCCACAACAACTGCGCCGGCAAGCATGCGTCCATGCTCGCCTTGTGCGTGCACCACGGTTGGCCGGTGGACGATTACCTGAATACCCGGCACCCGGTGCAGCAGCTCATCGTGCAGATGATTGCCCAGGTTACCGAAGTGGCGGCAGACGAGATTACCGTGGCCATCGACGGCTGTGGGGCGCCGGTATTTTATGTTCCCCTGGCCAAAGTTGCCCTGGCCTACGCCAAATTCGCCGCCGCGGCTCAAGGGTCGCAGCCGGCCGGCAACCTGACCGACGCCATGGCAACCCTGGCCCGGGCCTGTTTAGCCAATCCCCGGCTCATCGCCGGCGACGGGCGCCTGTGCACCGATATCATGCAGGCCCTCCCCGGCCGGGTAGTGGCCAAAACCGGGGCCGAAGGCGGCTACGCCCTGGCCCTGGTTGACCGAGGGTTAGGAGCGGCCATCAAAATCTCGGACGGTCATGCCCGGGGCCTTAACCCCACCGCCATCGAAACCCTGGCCCAACTAGCGGTTCTCACGGCTGACGCCGCAGCCGCCCTGGGAGGCTACCACCGGCCGGTCATTAAAAATCACCGCCAAGAAATTGTGGGGGAGGTGCGCCCGGTTTTCAGTCTGGAGAAAACTAGTTGAAATTCCCAAAATTGTTGTGATATTATCACTGATTAGAAGGCCGGAGGCGCTTTGCTTTCCCGCCCGGCAGGTTTTTCAGCAGGTGCTGCCTTGAATGACGGGCATATTAATTTTAAACGATACTATAAAAATAGAGAGTATTGCTATCTGATATGAAACCATTATGGGCGCCTTGGCGCATGGAATATATTTTAGGGGAAGACAAACCTCCGGGATGCATTTTCTGCCCCTGGGAGGAAGAAGACCTCAAGTCCCGTCTTATTCTGTTCAACGGCCGGCTGACCCGTATTATGATGAACAAGTTTCCTTATATCAACGGGCACCTCCTGGTTTCGCCGCTGCGCCACGTCCCGGACTTGAGCCATCTGAACCATGAGGAACTGTTGGATCTCATGCTGAAAGTCCGGGAAGCCCTGAAGATCTTAAAAAGGGTAATGAAACCGGACGGGTTTAACGTGGGGTTGAATTTAGGCGCGGTGGCCGGGGCCGGGGTGGAATCCCACGTCCACTTTCACATCGTCCCCCGCTGGCTGGGCGACACAAATTTTGTGCCGGTCTTTGCCGATGTTCGGGTTATACCGGAACATTTTCAAGCGACTTATCTGAAGTTGCTGCCTCATTTTCAAGAGCTTAGGGATGGAGAATAATAATGCGTGCGATTAAGATAATTCTGGCAGTAGTTGTCCTGGTCCTGATTTTTCTTTTAATCCGGCAGAATTTGGATGTCCTCAACCAGCAGTGCCAATTTAAGCTCAATCTCTGGGTCCATACTTTTCAAAGCGTCTCTCATCCTCTCTGGATAGTTTTTATTTTTGCCCTGTTTCTGGGGATTCTGGGGACCGGCTTGTACAGTCTGTCGGCAGTTCTCAGACTGACTAAAGACAATCGCCGGTTACGCCATGAATTAGACATCCTCAAAAGTGAACTGGAGCTCTGCAAGCCGGTGGAGCCAACTCCTGCCGAGGCCGCTCCAGCTTCTCCCAATCCGTGAGCCGCGCATCGGGAGCACTGGCTGGGAAGACGGGCCGCAAGGCCCGTTTTTTATTCCAGGAATTCCTCTGTTCTGTCTTTATGGAGGTGGTGCTTTATAAGGAGTATGAGGGGCGTAAGAAGGTATCTGGCACAATTTCTTAATAATTTATTTCGACTTATCAAGCCGGCGGGATAGGGGCTTAGCCGATAATAGGCCTCGATAAATTTCCGGCCCGGGGGCGTGCGGGACAGATAATTATCCCGGTAGTGTTGCAGCAGCGCCACTTCCCGGGCCAGGGGCGAGCCATAGGCGGCAGTGGCAATGAAGCAATATTTTTTGGACGCTTTTTCAGTGGGTGGGGCCGCCGTCTCCGGTGCGGCGGGAGAAGTGAGCTTTATCGGCTCCAGTTCGACCAGGTCAGGCAGCTCTTCGTCTTCGGCTCCAATTTCATCCACTGGAACGTCTTCTGTCGCCGGGATTTCCGTCACCGGTCCGTCCGGGGCGGCGGCGCCAAACCTCTCCGGCTGATCCTGGCCGCCATGGTTAATATTCAGATAGTGCTGATAATACCTGGAACTTAATTCCTTCTTGACCAGTTCCTTCTCTTCCGGATCGGCCAGATGGGTAAATATTCCTTCCAGTTGCTCAGTGGAATATTTGGCGTATTTTGAACTCACCCCTCACCCTGACCCTCTCCCCTCAAGGGGAGAGGGGATGTTAAAAAGAAATTATTACCTGAATTAGCCGATCTGGCTGGAGTCCTGCTCCCGGGACAGGCCGATGAGGGCGTGAACTTTATGGGGCGGCAGCGAGATCAATTCGATTTCGTCCAGGGGGAGCGTGACGATTTCCAGGGTGTCCAGATTTTTGCGGACAGTCTCGGCGACCATCATGACCCCGAAAATTTTCATGATTTCAAAAAAGTCCATCTGGTTTTGGGCATTGTCCCGGATCAGCTTCAGAGTCGGGATCTTCTCCTTGAGGTTGCCCACCTTGGATTGCACGTCATTGATGCCGGCAATGTATCTGTCCCATTCATCCTTAAAATTTTCCAGCGATTTTTCCCGGTCATTTAAATTGCTCATGACCTGGTCTTTCACCTTCGCATCAATCTCCGGGGAATCGGCATCGATTTTGAGTTTCTGGAGGGCCTGCATGGTCACATTAATTTTTTCCAGTTCCTTGCCTGAAAAATGCAGGATGTCATCGACGCCTTCCAGTCGGAAATTTTCCAAAAAATTGATGAGATAATTGGCCAGCTCATAGATCAGCAGCATATTGCCCAGGATAAACATCCTGCTCCTGGCGAAATCCCCTTTGGCGATGCACTCATCCAGTTCACTGATGACAAACTTGTTGCAGCGGGAAAAGTTTTCCACGGTAAACTTAATCTTCTGGATGGACTTGTTGATATCCCGGACTGAACCGATCAAAGAATTGACCCGCAATTGATCATAGGAATTCAATTCATATTTCCGGGTGTAGTCATCGTAAGACAACAACCGATGCTTTTCCACCCGTTCGGCCACCTCATGAATAATATTATCCAGCTTCCGCTTCAATTCCGCCAGAGTGGCCAGTTCATCCGAAGTCAACTTGGGGTTGTCGATGAGTTTCGGACTCATGATATCTCTGTTGCTGAAGGCATATTTTTCCTGGATATCCCGAATCTTCTTAGTATAATCCTGCAAATAAGTCAGCACTGCCTGGTAACCGGCATTTTTTTCGAGTTCGATTAACTCACCGCCCATAAATAATCTCCTGATAACCTGAGAATTTCCGGTCTTTTTTAGGTAAATTTCATTTTAAGATCATAACATAGATTGCCGGCGGATTCAATTTCTACCTGTCGACGCCGGGACATCCGACAGCGGCCGTTTTAAATTAAAATTTTCACCCGGACCTTGCTGATAAATAAAATATTCATGCTAGTAAAATTTTGTTATAGTCATTTCAATTCAAATCTAAGAAGAGTGCTCAAAATATCGACCAAAAGGTTGGGAGGCAGCCGTGAGGGACGGAAAACACATCTTGGACGGGATCGTCAGAAAAGAAATACCGCGGTTGATCAGGCCTTTGAAAAATTCTTCCGTATGCCTTTTACTGGTTCTGGCTTTGCTCATGCAGGTAGTGCCGGCCATGGCCCAGGCAGTCGTCGGGATCAATTCGGAAAAACAGTTTACCATCGTGCACCTGGAGCCTGACGCCGTCAAAGAGGAAGTCCGGATTACCTTCAGCCAACCCATACCCCTGGATGTGATTCGCTACAAGCTGAAACTGGTCCCACCGGTAAAAATTGATTGGGAAAAATCCACGGTAAGCGAAGAAGGCGTACTGACCCTGAAGGGGCCATTCAAATACGGCTCTAATTATGTTATCGCTTTGCCGGATAATTTCACTTATAACCGGCGCACCTATGTCAAAACTTTACATACCTTTTTCCTGCCCGACATGCTCCCCAGAGTTGAATTCGTGGACCAAAAAAGCGTCATTGAACGCGACAGCCGACAACTGCTCCAGATACAGGTGCGCAACCTGGACCGGCTGATTTTGGAAACCATTAAAGTGCCGCCGATTTTCCTGCCTCTGGCGGTGGCCGCACAGCAGGGCTCGGAAGATTGGCAAGGTCTCCTGACCCAGCTTAAAACCGGCATGGATGAGCTTCAAGCCAAGGGTTTATTAAGTATGGCCGCCTTCAAGGGGTTGAATCCGGTGTTTTTTTCCGCACCCCGGGAAGAAAGGCAGCTTTTTGCCACCCAGGTTCAGAAAAACAGGCCCCAGGCCTTTTCTCTGCCGCTGACTTTCCGGTCGGATAAGGAATCCGGGGCGGCTCTGCTGATCAGGCTCCTTGATCCGCAGCGGCACGATAAGCCGGCCGGGGCTTCGCAGTTATTCCGTCTCACGGATCTTGGTTTAACCTATAAATTTGGCAACCAGGGCCTGCTGCTGTGGGTTACCTCTCTGAAAACCGGCTCGCCGGTGGCCGGGGCCCAAATCCTGGCCTTTACCAAAGATATGAAAGTGTTTCCTTTAGGTAAAACCAACCCGGACGGCGTCCTTACCTTTGGAAAGCAAGAGCTGCCGGGCCTGAGCCTCAGGCAGACCGGATCATTTAATCCGGTACAGGAGTTGGTGGACCATAATCAATTTGCCTTTCTCATGGCGGGAACTGCCGATGATGTCTCTTTTATCGCCGTCCAGCCTCAGGGAAATCTGACGCCGGAGGGCGTCTGGCAGACCCAGGCCGGGCAAGACCTTAAAAACCGCCGCGGATTTGTTTTCACTGACCGGGGCGTCTACCGTCCCGGGGAAAAAGTCTCCTTCAAAGGCACTATCCGGGAATATCAGGACGGCGCCATCGCCCCGCCCGGCCCGGGCACATACCGCTTTAGTATTACCAGCCCCAAAGGTGAAGAGATATTTTCCCAGGACGCCACCCTCTCCGACTTCGGCAGCGCCTGGGGAGAAGTCGTCATTCAGCCCCATCTGCCAAGAGGAACCTATACCCTGGCTCTAAAATTAGACACCGAAACGGGAACTGAAAATGAAACAAAAACAGCCCCCGAAGAAGGTCAATCGCCGGAAGACGCCAATGTGTCGAAAAAACCTCCCATTGAGGCAACGTCAACTTTTCAAGTCCAGGATTTTAAGCCTCCCCGCCACTTCGTGGAGATTGCCTTCGAGCGTTTTTCCAGGCCCGAAAATCGCTATGTGAATCGAACAGGCGCTCAGGAGTTCGTGCGGATTATTATTTCGGGGGCTTACTATGCCGGCGGTCCGGTAAAACACGGCCAACTGCGCTGGAAAATACAGACTGCCAAGACCAGTTATCAGGTTTCCGGCTATGATGGTTTTACCTTTGGCAGCAAAGAACATGACAAACCCGAACTACTGGAAAGCGGTCAGGCTATTCTTAACGAAAACGGTCAGGCCGTGGTGGAATTCCCCTTGGACGCCAAAGTCCTGGCCGGTCTGGCGGGTCTAACCGTAACCGGCACTGTGGTGGATTTCGACGGCCGCTCGGTTTCCAACAGCAAAGATTTTCAGGTGGAGCCGGAAATTTTAGTTGGCATAAGCAGTCATGCCGGCCAGATTCAGGCCGCTGAGGAACAGGTTCTTAAAGCCGTTGTCACCCAAAAGGGCAATAAAATCATTAATGGCCAGCTTCGAGCCGAAGTCTTGCAACAGACCGGCACGTATCTAGCCAAACGCAATGCCCAGGGTGATGTCTACTGGGATTATCAGGAAATCTGGGGCAAACTCTATGATAATGAAATTACGTTAAAAAATGGCGAGGCCGATTTCCGTTTCAACTTCAACTCCGGAGGGAATTATTTAATTTCTTTCACCTATGTGGACCAGAAGGGGAAAAAATTCGCCTCCTCTACCAGTTACCGGGTCACCGGCGATTTTTATTGGCAAGATTATGAAAACCGGGAGAAACCGTACCGCGCCCTGGCCATTTCCACGGACCTGGCAGCCTATGAACCCGGTCAGAAGGCCAGGATTATGGTAAGTCCAAGGCGGCCGGTGGCTCGCTACCTGCTCACCCTGGAGCAGAATGGCATCCTGGAATATCGAGTCCTGCCGGCGCCGGCCGGATTGCAACTCCTGGAAATTCCCATCAAAGCCGAGTATTCTCCCAATGTTTACGTCTCGGTCCTGGGGATAACCGCCCGGGGAGAGTTTCCCGCCTATTCCAGCCGCTACGACAGTGACGCCCCCGATTTCTTTTTCGGCACCGTCAACCTGCCGGTTCGCCGGCAGGCAGAACGTTTAGAGGTAAAGATCAGCCCCAATATCAAGGAACTTAAGACCGAGCCCGGAGCCAAGGTGGATCTGGAATTTTCCGTCCAGGGCAAGGACGGCAAAGGCGTTGCTGCCGAAATGGCGGTGGTGGTGGTTGACGAACGCATCCTGGCTCTGACCGCCTTTAAAACTCCCGATCCCGAATCCCTGGTCCTGTTCAACCGGCCTTTGGAGGTGTTCACCGGTGAACTGCGGACCATGCTGATGCAGCAGACGCCTTTTTCCCTGGCCCGAAACGAACCTTTAACCGGCGGCGGCGGCCTGGAGCCCGGCGCCGAGGCCATGATGGGCAAAATCAGGAAACGGTTCGATCCCTGTGCCTATTTTAACCCGGCCCTGCATACCGACTCCCAGGGAAAAGCCAGGGTTACCTTCACCATGCCCGACACCATGACCACATACCGGGTGTATACCGTGGTCGTCGACCGGGGCAGCCGTTTGGCCAATGCCGAACGTCCGTTCCTGGTCACCAGAGATTTTTACCTGGAGCCGGGCTTGCCGTCCTTTTTCACCCAGGGAGACCGATTCCGCTTCCAGGTAGCCGCCTTTAATGACACAAACTCCAGCGGCCCTGTGGTCATACGGACTGAAACCGAAGGCGGTCTAAAATTTAGTGAAACTGTCAAGGTTGATTTGCCGGCCAAAACCAGTGTCAAAGCCGAAGTGAGCGGTGCGGCTGAGGCCCCGGGGCCTGCCGTTGCCAGGTTTTTCGGCACTTTTCAAAACAAGCAGGATGCGGTGGAAGAAACCATCCGGGTAAATTCCGGCCAGGTTTTGGAAACTACCGTCTTTTTCGGGCATTTGACCGGATCTGCCGACATTAAGCTCAAGTTGCCGCCTGATCTCGCCACTGCAACCGGCAGCTCGCCTGCCGAGTTCAAAGCTGTCCTGACCCTGGCAGGATCGCCTTTCCTGCGCATGACCGATGCCATCCGCTATCTGCTCAATTATCCTTACGGGTGTGTGGAACAGACCAGTTCCGGGGTCATGGGCCTGGCCGCCCTGCGGGGCGCCATCGCCGACGGTTTGGTGCCCGGGATCACCCTGGACCGAGACCGACACATTTCTTAACTAAAGGCATCAGCCGCATACTGGGAATGCAGCTGGACAACGGCGGCTTCGCCTATTGGCCCGGCGGCGAACAGGCCCACCCCTGGGGCACTGTCTATGCCACCATGGCCTTGAGTCTGGCCAAAATTAAGGGCATGGATGTTCCGGCGGCGGTCATGGAAAAGGCCACCGGTTATCTTAGAGAGCAGGTATTAAATGTCAAGAGCCCGGACCTGCTGCGCGCTTACGGGGCTTATATTCTATCTCTGACCGGGTCGTTGGGCCGGGATACCTTTCAAGCCGTCCGGCAGGGATACCCCAAACTCGGTCGAGAGGCAAAAATTCTGGTGTTGTTGGCAGGAAAACAGAGTAATTACATGTCTGACAGGGAGTTGGCGGATGCCCTCAAGACCGGGACCACCGAGAAGGCCAAAGACTCAGACGAGGATGATTTCCAGGCGCGCTACCGGGCCCCGGCCCTGGCCCTGCTGGCCGGCGTCAAACTCCTGCCGCAGGATCGTTACACCGAACAAGCCGCTTTGGCCTTAATGGGCGGCTTGGACAACCGGGGCGTCTGGACCTCCACCAGCGACACCGGCTGGGCCTTGCTGGCTTTGGCCGAATACTTCCGGGGCCAGAAATTTGCAACGTCCCCCCTGGACCTTACTTTCCAGCAGCCGGATGGCCGCCGTCATCAAATTGTGCTCGATCCCAAAGGTTTTCGCACTTTCTCCCTGGATCCGGCGGCATTATTAAAAACGCCGGCGATACATCTTGAGACGTCGGCTAAAAGCACCGTCCTCTATAAAGTGGAATTAACCGCTCCCCGCACCAATATCGCCGCCTCCGGAGAAAATCACGGCTTTAAGGTATGGAAGACCGTGCAAAATACTGACGGCACCTCGGAAATTAAAGTCGGTGACCTGGTGAAAGTCAAAGTTTTTGCCGAAATGAAAGGGAAAGACCAGCGTTATCTGGTGCTGGACGATCCCTTGCCCGCCGGCCTGACGGCGATCAATACCGCTTTTGCCACCGAGACCAAGCCTGAGTCCGAGGGGGAAGACCAGGAAAACGATACTTTTGAATATATTACGTCTGAGGGCATCTTCCGGTTCCGCCCGGATTTCTTCGAGATCCGCAGTGACCGGGTAGTGGCCTTTAAGGATTACGTCTACTCCGGCACCTATGTCTTTGAATACTTTGCCCGGGCCGTCTGCGCCGGTGATTTTGTCCAGCCGGCCACCAAAGCTGCGGCCATGTACAACCCCCAGATTGTACGGCTATTCCCCCAAGGGGGCTATAACGGTGAAAGGGAGGCAACCGTAAAGTCGTTCTCGGTTTTCGGTTTTCGGTTCTCGGTTCATAGGCAGGAATAAACTCATGACGCCGGGGAGTGATTATCAGGCTCTTAACATAACAAGGCCAATTATGAACTTGAATAATCTAAAACGCCGCCGGGTGTGGATCATCGCGCTTACCATCTTCCTTGTCTTAGGTGCCCTGGCTGTTCATTTTGAAAAAGCCTCACGTTTCGAACTGGAGGCCTTGACCCCGAAACCGGGCATGTTGGTGCTGGACAGCCGGGACCGCATGCTGCGCTTAGGAGCTGACGACCAGGGCCGGCGGGTAATTTTGCTGCCGCCGGGCCCTTTGCCGAACCTGGTTGCCGCCGCCTTTCTGGCCGCCGAAGATGCCCGCTTCCGGCAGCACCACGGTATTGATTTTCAGGCGGTGGCCCGGGCTGCCTGGAGCAATATCAAAGCTGGACGAATAGTCTCCGGGGCCTCCACGATTACCCAGCAGTTGGCCCGCCTGGCCTACCCGGCCCCCCGCACTTTTTATCATAAATTCATTGAAATGCTGCGCAGCCTCAGAATCGAGTCGGCCCTGAGCAAGGATGAGATCCTCCGGTGCTATCTCAATCTGACGCCCCAGGGGAACAATTTGACGGGTGTTGAAACCGCGGCCCGCATGTACTTCGGAAAACCGGCAGCCGAATTGATCCCGGCCGAAGCTGCGGTCCTGGCCGCCCTGGCCAAGGCCCCGGGAATCCTGAATCCCCTGGGGCCGCAACGCCAACGGCTCTTGAGCCGCCGGAACTGGGTACTGCAGCGCCTGGCCGGGCTTGACTGGCTGAGCCCCCAGGAAGGTGCGGCGGCCCGTCAAACCGGCCTCCGGCTGCAAGCCGCCAAACTGTTCCCTTTCGAAGCGCCGCATTTTGTGAATCTGGTTCTGGCTGCCAATGACCCAGCGGCCAGGCAGGTTCTGCAGACGACTTTGGATTTAAACCTGCAGCGCCGGGCCCAGGCCATCGTCCTGTCCCACCGCACCCGGCTGGCCAAATGCGGGGTTACCCAGGCTGCCGCCATCATTATTAAAAACCGCTCCATGGAAGTGGCGGCCATGGTGGGTTCCCTGCAGTACACGGCCAGGGACGAGGGTTTTAACGATGGCGCCACGTCCAAGCGCTCCCCCGGCTCTACCCTGAAGCCTTTTCTCTACGCCCAGGCTTTGGACCTGGGTTATAATCCCGCCCGGGTCCTGGAAGATGTGGACGGCCGTTATCGCACCCCCAGGGGTGAATTTATTCCCCTGAATTTTGACCGGGTGGCCCAGGGCCCCGTCTCCATGCGTGAAGCCCTGGGTAATTCGCTCAATCTTTCCGCAGTCAGCCTGCTGCATGAGATTGGACCTCCGGCTTTTTACGACCTCTTGACCCGGCTGCAGCTCATTAACCATCCTGAGCGCCCGGCCGACTATTACGGTCTGGGGCTGGTGGTGGGCAACCCCGAGGTCAGCCTGCTGCAACTTGCCACCGCCTATGCCTGTCTGGCCAACGGCGGGGCTTACCGTCCGGCGCAATTCATTAAAGATCCTGCCGTCCCGGCCGCCCGGCCGGAGCCGATATTTTCCCCCCAGGCCGCCTATATCATCAGCGATATTCTGGCAGATCCGCTGGCGCGAGCCCGCACCTTTGGCGCCTCCCTGGCCATGAACCCTCCCTTTCCCCTGGCCATTAAAACCGGGACCAGCACCCATTACCGGGACTGCTGGGCCGTGGGCTATTCTCCGGAGTATACCCTGGCAGTCTGGACGGGGAATTTTGACGGCCGCCCCACGGCCAAGATGAGCGGGGCCACAGCCGCGGCGCCGATTCTGGCGGACCTGGCCGCAGCCCTGTTTAATCCCGACTTTACTCCGAGTTTTACAGCGCCGCCGGGGGTCAGCAGACAGGAAATCTGTTCCTTTTCCGGGATGCGGCCCGGCCCCGGCTGTCAGCACTGCCGTCAGGAGCTTTTTATCGCCGGTACCGAGCCGGCAGATGTCTGTACCTATCATCAGGCGCAGGAACCCTGGCACCGCATGCCCACGAGGTTTGCCGGCTGGCTCCATGACCGCTTCGAACATCAGGGCACCGGCCGCTTTCGCCTGGCCGGCTTCGACCATGATCTGGCCCGCACTTTTGGCGAGCCGGACTATACCTCAGACCATCCCCATAAGCCTTCCCCGGCGCCGCCGGACAGCAGGCCCCGTCAGTAACCAGCATCCCAGCCAGGCCGAGGATCTCCCAGCCCCCGGCTCACGGCTCACGGCTCACGGCTCACGTTCCGCAAAACTGTCCTTCGGCCGCAATCCCACAATCTATCTGCATAACACCTTATTTCCGGCCCTGGCGGCCCACCAGGGTCCCCAGGTCACCATTGCCTCGCCTTTGAACGGCGACCGGTTTCTGGTGCCTCCCGGTCAGGAAACCGTGTTCTTGTCCCTCAGGGCCGCCTGCCGGGCCCCCTTTCCCCAGGTCACCTGGTTTGTGGACGGCCGGGAGTTTGCCGCCACCGGACCGCCCTACGAATTGTCCCTGCCCCTGGGGCGCGGCCACCACCGGCTGACGGTCATCGGCCCGGACGGTTTGGGGGATAATTTGGAGGTGGCGGTGGAGTGAGGAGTTTGCTCGGAAATTCGACGGGGGTGCAGCGCTCCGGAAGCTTCAAGAGAAATGTTAAGGCATATATCCAGCGTGATAGGTATAGCTTCTGGGGGATGATTTGTGATTGCCGGCTGACCTGCCGCAAATTTTGAGTAGGAAGAATACTGTTTTCCCAAGATCGCTTTTGCAACGGCCTCTTATGGCATCGGTTGCAGTGCGTCGGTCACAGCTTTAGAGTTGCGGGCAATTACGGTCAAATAGGCTCCGACGCCGCGTAAGGTTGCTTGCGGCTCTGTTCCCAATCACGGCAACGTGCCCAGCGGTATGTGAAAGATGCGCCGCAAACTGCTTTTTGGCTGAGACCCAGCGCCCGACGAATGACTTTGATCTGGGGCGTGCGCCTCATACGCCCAATATTGTCGGGCGTGATGGATTGCGCAGTCCGGGTCGGAAAAAGTAGCCGCATGGCTCTCTGCTCCGCTCATACCGTCAGAATGCTGCCAGTCAGGATCAAGAGGTGTTTTATTCGTGGTATCTTCGTTTTTCACAGAAATCGGCTCCTCTGGCCGAAATTAAGGCGTATCGGCATAACCTCTCAGGGAAAGTAGACGAAATTAAAAAAGTGGTGGCCCAATACGGCGGCGAGGAATCTCTCAACCCGGTCCCGTGGCGGGAAGTTTTCCCCGATTTCAATCCTGGCGTCGCTTTGCGGGGAGGTCGAAAAAAGGAGGGCTTAACCCAGAAAGATTTGGCCGGCCTGATAGGCGTCAGCCAGAATCATATCTCCGACATGGAGCACGGTAAACGGCCCATCGGCAAAGAGATGGCCAAGCGTCTGGCCAAGGTGCTCAAAGTGGATTATCGGGTATTTTTGTAATGCTACGATCGAGAATATCTGTAAGGCGCTGCTGTCTTGCCTTTCTTAACCGAGGTCCTACTCCCGCTTGTGAACCCCGCGATACTTCCGCTCGCGGTTTTGTTATTTTCATCCCCCCTCCCCCCCTTTTTGCGATACAATAACCCCCATGACCGAGGCCGCTCCCGACAAAATCACCCCCATGCTCCGGCAGTACCTGGATGTCAAGGCCCAGCACCCCGACGGCCTGCTCCTCTTTCAGATGGGCGATTTTTATGAATGTTTTTTCAGGATGCCCACGTGGCGGCCCAGGCCCTGAACATTGCTCTTACCAGCCGCAGCCGGGCCGAGGAAGAGCCCATCCCCATGGCCGGTTTCCCCCTGCATGCCGCCGAGGTCTATATCGGCCGTCTGCTGGAGCAGGGGCATCGCCTGATCATCTGCGATCAGGTGGAAGACCCGGCCCAGGCCAAAGGCCTGGTGCGCCGGGAGGTGACCCGGGTCCTGACCCGGGGAGTAATTGTCGATCCTGACAAACTGCCGGCCAAAGAGGCCAATTATCTGGCCGCCGCCTGCTGGCAGGAACCGACGTGGGGCTTGGCCTGCGCCGAGTTATCCACCGGCGATTTTCGCCTCACTGAAGGCCGGGACCTGGAGACCTTGTGGGAAGAGCTTTTCCGTCTGCGGCCCGTGGAGCTGCTGCTGCCGGAGGGGAGCGCCTCGGATGAGCTGGCCAAATATCTTACCTGGTTCACCTCCCCACCCAGTCTGCACTATCTGGACGGTTCCAGTTTCCACTTGGACGCGGCCACCGGCCGCCTCAAACAGCATTTGGGCACCCTCTTTCTGGACGGCTTCGGCCTGGAGGGTTATGTTTTAGGATTACAGGCTGCGGGCGCCATCCTGGCGTATCTGGAGGAAAACCGTACCGGCTCGCCCCGGCATCTAACCCGCCTCATCCCTTACTCCAGGGAAGATTTTATGGGATTGGATGAAGCCACGGTGCGCAATCTGGAAATTTTTGAAAATTTCCGCTCTCGCCGGCGCCGTAATTCTCTGTTAGATATTCTGGATGCCACCTTAACCCCCATGGGAGGGCGTAAACTAACTGCCTGGCTGCGCTTCCCCTTGAAACAGGTTGAGGCGATTCAGGATCGTCTGACGGCCGTGGATTTTTTCCGGATCGAGTCCCTCTTCCGCCAGAAATGGCGCCGGCTGCTCAAAGGCGTTGCCGATCTGGAACGGCTGACGGCCCGGACCGTGCTGGATCAGGCCACTCCCAGGGACCTCATCGCCCTGAAAAACTCGGTGTCGCACCTCCCGGCCCTGCGCCGGCTGCTGCCTTCGGACCTGCCGCCCCTGGTGGCGGATCTGGCTGCAGATTTAGAAGATCTCAGCGATATATTTGAGCTTATCGACCGCGCCCTGGTAGCCGAACCGCCGGTGACTATGAAAGACGGCGGCGTTCTCCGGGAGGGATATAATGCCGAACTTGACGATCTCCTGGCTCTGACCCGGCAGGACAAAGACTGGATTGCCCGTTTAGAGGCCCGGGAAAGGCAACAGTCGGGCATCAACTCCCTGAAGGTGCGCTACAATAAAGTTTTCGGCTATTACCTGGAAGTGTCCAAGGCCAACCTGCCTCTGGTGCCGGAGCATTTCATCCGCAAACAAACCTTGGTCAATGCTGAACGGTTCATTACGGCGGAGCTCAAAGAATACGAGTCCCGGCTGCTGGGGGCCGAGGAGGCCCGCAAGCAGTTGGAAATAAAACTGTTTAAGGAACTGCGGCAGCAGATCGGCCGGGAGTCGGCCCGGCTGCAAAAGGTTGCCGAGGCCCTGGCCGGACTGGATGTTCTGGCCGCCCTGGCCGAAACGGCCAGTCTCCAGCAATACCAGCGGCCGCAAGTGCGGGAGGGCCGGGGGATCAGGATTGTCCAGGGTCGGCACCCGGTGATCGAACGGGTCCTGCCGCCCGGCAGTTTTGTCCCTAACGATATCGCCCTGGACGACCAGGCAACCCTGATGATTGTCACCGGCCCCAATATGGCAGGTAAATCAACCATCCTGCGCCAGGTGGCGCTCATCGTGCTCCTGGCTCACATCGGCAGCTTTGTTCCGGCCGCCCGGGCGGAAATCGGCGTTGTGGACCGCATCTTTACCCGAGTAGGGGCGGTGGATGATATCGGCCGGGGGCAGAGCACGTTTTTGGTGGAAATGCATGAAACGGCTAATATTCTCCATCAGGCCACGCCTCGCAGTCTGGTCATACTGGATGAAATCGGGCGGGGCACCAGCACCTTCGACGGCCTCTCCCTGGCCTGGGCCGTGGCAGAGTATCTTCATGATCTCGATGACCTGGGAGCACTAAGCCTTTTTGCCACCCATTACCACGAACTCACCGCCCTGAGCCGCCTGAAGCCACGGGCTCACAATCTCCAGGTGACTGTGGCTGATACTGCCGGGCAGATCGTCTTTCTGCATCAGCTCCGGCCGGGCGCGGCCAACAAAAGCTATGGCATTCAGGTGGCCCGACTCGCCGGAGTGCCGGAAGCGGTCATTCTTCGGGCTCAGGAAGTTCTGGAGAATATTGAGGCCGGAACCCTGGATCAGGTAGGTTTTCCCCGCCTCGCCCGTCCCCGCCGCCGCCAGCCCCTCCCCGCCGACCTGGGCCAGCTGGGCCTGTTTGCCGGGGACGATACTAAAATGGAGTAAAGGTAGACGCGGTTTCGAAGGCCCTGAGCTGCCGGTGGGCGTGAAAGTTCAGCACCTCCCGTTTCAGGTCGGCATTCTCAGCGTGGTTGGAATTTTTTTTCCTAAAGACTCATATCTTTCCTTATAATTATAAAAATAATGTACCGGCAGAGGGAGGCGTCGGCCGTTTCCCCCGCCCAAAATCTCAGGAGGACGAGACCATGACCGAAAGACCAGGAGTAATCACCATCCACGGCAATCCTTTGACGCTCGTGGGTCAGGAAATCAAAGTGGGCATGCCGGCCCCGGACTGTGAATTATTGGATAATGACCTGAAACCGGTGAAACTTTCCTCTTTTCGAGGGCAGGTGGTGGTCCTGACCTCGGTCCCATCTTTGGACACCCCAGTGTGCGATATTGAAACCCGGCGCTTCAACGATGAGGCCGCCAGTTTGGGGCCCGAGGTCAAAATCGTCACCATCAGCATGGACCTGCCTTTCGCCCAAAAACGCTGGTGCGGCGCCGCCGGAGTGGATAAGGTGATGACCCTGTCCGACCACCGGCAGGCTGAATTTGGCCAGGCCTACGGCGTCCTGATCAAAGAACTGCGCCTGTTGGCTCGCGCCGTCTTTATCGTTGATCGCGCCGGCGTGGTGCAATATGTCCAACTGGTCCAGGAAGTGGCCAGCGAACCCGATTATGAGGCAGTTATGCAGGGTCTGAAAAAGGTGGCGCAAAAATAACGGTACCTGACCTGAGGCCCCGGTCAAACTGTGGGCCGACGGTCCGCCTGCCCCGTATGGGCAGTCAATGATTCTTACCCTATCTTTCTGCCTGCGGCGATTTTTCCTTGACAGCAAACGTCGGGACGGTTATAAAAAAACGTGCGAGCGGGAATAACTCAGTGGTAGAGTGCAACCTTGCCAAGGTTGAAGTCGCGGGTTCGAATCCCGTTTCCCGCTCCATTTTTATTCTCTGTAAAAGGCGGCATAGCCAAGTGGTAAGGCAGCGGTCTGCAAAACCGTTATTCCCCGGTTCGAATCCGGGTGCCGCCTCCAATTAAATCAATAACGTTATCCTCACCTGCAATACACTCCCTAAATCTCCATAGTGTTTACATAGGTAATTATCTCTTCAAATTTCTCCCCCACCAAAGAATGCAACTTTTCTTCTGAAACCGTATTGTAGTGTTAAAAAAACGGTCATGGTTTTGTGGCCGCTCACTGCCATGATACGGGAAAGATCATGCCCCGGCAGCCGCCAGGTATTGATAACCGTATGCCTAAACCAATTTGCAGAACTTGACTTACACAACTGGTTTACTGGCTGATACCCGCCGTTTGAGGGGTTAAAGCCCTTAGATTTGTTTTCCTCTTTTAAAATTATCCTGCATATTAAGTCGGTAAAATCCTCCCAATTGTTAACCTACTAAACTCCATACAATTTTTTCTTTACCTCGTTAAATTTTTTGTTTATCATTACTCCATGATTTTAGGTTTGCCTGAGATATCTCGGGTGGGTTTTTATGGTAATAGTTATTGACGTGAAACAGGTGAGGGTCGCGGAGGACAGATGAACAAATCGCAATTAATCGAAGCCTTGGCCAAAGCAGAGAATTTAACAATTAAGAAGGCGGAGATGGTTGTCAACACGTTATTTGATAATATGACGGAAGCCTTGGTAGATAATGAGCGCATAGAAATTCGCGGCTTTGGCAGTTTCAAGGTGAAATGTTATGATGGTTACCAGGGTCGTAACCCGAAAACCGGCGCGGTCATAGAGGTCTGTGAAAAAAAATTGCCTTTTTTTAAGGTCGGCAAAGAATTGAAAGAGCGCGTTGACAGCGGCGGGGAAGATTAAATCTGTCAACCTGAAAAATTTTCCTGGTCGTGCTAGACGGGGAGCTAGCGGTGCCCTGTAACCCGAGATCCGCTTTAGCGGGGTTGAACTCCTTCTGAAGGATTGCAGCGCGGATCGGGTCCTGGAGGTCAAGCGGGGGGATTGGACCCCACGCAACGGACGCTTGTGAACCCCGTCAGGTCCGGAAGGAAGCAGCGGTAAGCAAGGCGGTTCGTGTCGTGGTGGCTTCTAATTCATAACCCTTGACTTTTTCAGTCCGAGTCGTGGCGGATTCGACAAAAGGTGCACGGCCAGGTTATTATTTCACCTCTCCTCACACTGTCTGAACCTTTTAAACATTCCGAAATCTTTTTATTTTTCTGCTCCCTTGGTTTTAATAGATTTTTCCTGAAATCTTGACAGGCAAACATCCGGCAAGGTATAAAGAGGGTGGTGGAAACCTTTAATTTTCGCTAATTTCAATTTTTTAACCCAAAGCCTGGTTAATTTGAGATCATGAAAACCAAATTCATCTTTATCACCGGCGGAGTTTTGTCTTCTTTAGGGAAAGGTGTGGCTGCGGCCGCGATCGGGGCTTTATTGGAAAGCCGCGGGCCTCAAGGTGACCTACCTCAAATTAGACCCATATATCAATGTCGATCCCGGCACCATGAATCCCTTTCAACATGGTGAAGTTTATGTTACTGACGATGGCGCCGAAACGGATCTTGACCTTGGTCACTATGAAAGATTTACTTCAGTGAATCTGGGCCAGGAAAATAATTATACTACCGGCAAAATTTACTTCAGCGTCATTAACAAAGAACGGCGCGGAGATTATTTAGGCGGCACGGTTCAGGTGATTCCCCATATCACCGATGAAATTAAGCATACTATTGTCAGTATCGCCCCTCAAGTGGATGTTGCCATCGTCGAGATCGGTGGGACCGTGGGTGACATTGAAAGTCTGCCGTTCCTGGAAGCCATCAGACAGTTTAAGGGAGATGTCGGCAAACAAAACGTCTGTTATGTCCATCTGACCTTGGTCCCATATATTAAAACGGCCGGCGAGGTCAAAACCAAACCGACTCAGCACAGCGTCAAGGAACTCCGGAGTATTGGTATTCAGCCGGATATTTTGTTATGCCGCACCGAAAAACATCTTTCTCCCGAGATCAAGGCCAAAATTGCCCTTTTCTGTAATGTCGAGGCCAATTGTGTCATAACCGCTCAGGACGTTGCCAGTATTTATGAAATCCCCCTGCTGTATCATGAAGAAGGTCTGGACGAACGAGTGATTGAAATTCTCAATATCTGGACCCGCTCGCCGCGGCTGGAGGTCTGGCAGGATTTGCTAGACCGGATCAAACATCCGGTGGAAGCGGTAGAAATCGGCATCATTGGCAAATATGTTAATTTACGGGAATCTTATAAAAGTCTCCATGAAGCCCTGGTGCACGGCGGTTTAGCTCACCGGGCCCAAGTCAACCTGCATTACATCGATTCCGAAGCCGTCGAACGGGAGAGCCCGGAGACTCTTTTAAATCAACTCGACGGCATCCTGGTGCCCGGAGGGTTCGGATATCGCGGCGTGGAAGGCAAGATTCAGGCTATCAAATATGCCCGGGTCAACAAAATTCCCTATTTCGGCATCTGTTTCGGAATGCAACTGGCAGTAATTGAATTTGCCCGAAACGTTGCCGGTCTGCCTGACGCTCAAAGTGAAGAGTTTGATACTGAAAATCCTCACCCGGTAATCTATCTGATGCGGGAGTGGTTTGATTATCGTCGGCAGACAATAGTCCGTCGGGATCGTTCCACCGATAAAGGCGGCACTATGCGCCTGGGTGCCTACCCCTGTGTCCTTAAAGAAAACTCCCTGGCTTCCAAAGCTTATAAAACGTTAAGTTTTCACGAACGGCATCGGCACCGCTACGAATTTAATAATACCTTTCGGGAACATCTAGTTAAAGACGGCTTTGTCATCAGTGGCACCTCCCCCAATGGTGAACTGGTGGAAATAATCGAACTTGATAATCATCCCTGGTTTCTGGGTTGTCAATTCCATCCTGAATTCAAGTCCAAGCCCCTGCACCCCCATCCTTTATTCCAGGACTTTATCCATGCCTGCATTACTCATAAACGAGGCAAAAGAAATTAATGCTCCGGCATATTGTCAACGTGGGGGATTTCCCTTTGGGATCAGGGAGACTGGCTTTTATTGCCGGACCCTGTGTTATCGAATCCAAGTCCCTGACTCTTGAGGTGGCTTACGCTTTAAAAGAATATGCCCAGGGAATGGAAGTGCCTCTCATATTTAAAGCCTCTTTTGACAAAGCTAATCGCACGGCCGCCTCATCCTTTCGAGGCCCCGGTCTACACCGGGGATTAGAAATTCTGGCCCAAGTGAAAGAGGAAGTCGGCCTCCCGGTCATATCCGATGTTCACGAGGTTCAGCAGGTTTCCATTGCCGCCTCAGTATTAGACATCATCCAGATTCCAGCTTTCCTTTGTCGTCAAACCGACTTAATCCAAGCCGCAGCCAGGACCGGTAAGCCTTTAAACCTGAAAAAAGGTCAGTTTCTGGCGCCCTGGGACATGATGCAGGCAGTTTCTAAAGCCACCCAGGCGGGTAATTCAGCTTTATTATTGACGGAGCGAGGCACTCAGTTCGGCTATAATAATCTGGTGGTTGATTTCAGGAGCCTGCCAATTATGCGCTCTTTCGGTTTTCCGGTAGTTATGGATGTTACCCATAGTGTGCAACTGCCGGGCGGCCAGGGTAGCTGTTCCGGCGGTGATCGTCAATTTGTCCCTTGTCTGGCGCGAGCCGCCGTGGCCGTGGGGGTGGATGTCCTGTTTATGGAAGTGCATCCCAATCCCGATAAGGCACTATGTGATGGCCCCAACAGCCTGCCGCTGGCTGCGGTGCCCGGGTTATGGCAGGAGCTTCTGGAGCTCCATGCTCTCTGTCAGCGCCAGGTGGATTATTGAATATGATGGCTGAAATCTGCAGTCGGGCCAAGAATGTTCGACTCCTCGTTCTGGATGTTGACGGCGTTCTCACTGATGGCAGCATCATCTATACTGATGCCGGTGAGGAAATTAAAACCTTTCATGTCCGGGACGGTCATGGCATCCGCATGGTTCTACAGGCTGGGGTTGAAGTGGCCCTGATAACCGGACGTATTTCTCCGGCACTGGCCCATCGTGCCAAAAATCTAAATATTTCACGGGTATTTCAGGGAGTTCGTGATAAACTAGAGGTATTGCGGATTTTGCAGAAGGAATTACATCTTACTCACGAAGAAACTGCCGTGGTTGGCGATGATTTGGTGGATCTGCCTATAATGCTGCGAGCAGGTTTTGCCGTTGCGGTGGCCGATGCCCCCAGAGAAGTGCAAGAGAGAGCGCATATGGTGACGACCGTCCCCGGAGGAAAAGGGGCAGTACGTGAAGTGTGCGAAATAATTTTGAAATCCAAAGGATTATGGGATGACCTGCTGCGCCATTTTTGCAATAAATGAATCAGGTCCTGAGATTATCTTCATTTGAGCAGCAATATAATATTTTGAAAATTTTCCTGCCTCCTTTTCTTTGAATGAACAGGATCAGAATAAGGGTGAACGAAATTCCCCGTGCCTAAGCAGTGATCCCATATAGAAACGTTTTTATGGTGTGTAAAAAAATATCTTCTCTGTTTTTGGCTTCAGGTCTGTTAGCTTTGTTCATCCTCCTCAAGGTATCCGTTAGGGCAGAGGAACAGCAAGCGCCGCCGCCGATTGCTCCGGAAAAACAAGGGGAGATGGAGAAAATTAAGCTTACGGAAATCCAGGATGGTGTCAAAAAATGGCTTTTAATTGCTGATAATGCCGATTATCTCAGTGCTAAGGATAAAATCATTATTAACAATGTTTGGGTAGAGATTTACGGGAGAGAATTGGAAAAAGAAACTGATGATATCATTATTACGGGTGATAAAGGATTCATCGGCGTTAAAGATCGGGATCTGACATTGGCAGGCAATGTCCATGCCAAGACTGCAGATTATAAATTTACCAGTGAATTCGTCCACTATGATCCTAAAACCCGCATCCTCACGGCACCCGGTCCGGTAAAAATTCAGGGGCCGCGCCTTTATTTGGAGGGCAAAGGGATGACTGTTGATTTGCGCCACAACAAACTGGACGTGGCCGAGCACACGATTACCAAGCTGCAAGTAAAAGGGTGGAAATTTTGAAAAAAAATCTTAAACCCATCCTGGTATTGGCTTTCCTGGGCCTCCTGGGCCTGATTTGGACTTCCGGAGTCTGGGCTCAAACCGGCTCTAAATCTGCTGGGGCTTCCAAGTCTGCCGGTGAGGAGGAATTACCATTAAATATTACGGCTGACCGCCTGGAAGTGGATCAGAACCAGCAAGTGATTTTATTTATTAATAAAGTCGTCGCCCGTTATAAAGATATGATTCTTTATACTGACCTTTTAAAAATATACTATCAATCTAAAAAAGAACCTCCTGCCAAAGAGTCGGCCGATATTCAATCATCTGGAACCGGTCAGCGTTCTTCTCCGGGGGCCACACCTGCTAAACCTAAGGCGGGGCAACCGGGAAGCGGAGGTTTACCAATGGATGCCATAGGTGTTGAAAAAATTACCCGCATTGAAGCATTGGGCAAGGTGCGGATCGTGGAAGGCGATCGTGTCGCCACTGGGGACAAAGCCATTTATTATACCCAGGAAGATAAAATTGTCCTTTTAGGCAACCCTCAACTCTGGCAAGGGGAAAATAGCTTAAAGGGGCATGAAATTATTTTTTATCATAAAGAAAATCGAGCCGTTGTCGAAGGTGAGATAAACAAGCGGGTGGAAGCAGTTATTTATCCATCGCAAAAAACTCAAGCTGCAGGGAAACAGCAGACCCCTTCGCCGAAAAAATAGCTAAACAACCATGAGTCTTCTCAAAACCGTAGATCTCAAAAAAATCTATCATGGCAAACATGTAGTCAACGGCGTCTCTTTGGAGGTTAAAAGCGGTGAGATAGTCGGATTACTGGGACCTAACGGAGCCGGAAAAACTACAACTTTTTATATGATTGTCGGCATTATTAAACCTGATGACGGTTTAGTTTTTATTGATGAACAGGATATCTCTCAACTTCCCATACATCAGCGAGCCCGTCTTGGAATTCAATATCTGCCACAGGAACCTTCCGTATTTCGGAAATTAACCGTGGCCGAAAATATTTTGGCCATCCTGCAAACTCTGGATCTCGATAAAGCGGCTCGCCAAGCCAGACTGAAGGAGTTATTAAAAGAGCTGAAAATTTCACACCTGGCTGATAATAAAGCTTATTCCTTATCGGGAGGTGAGCGCCGCCGGGTAGAAATTACTCGGGCTTTGGTTACCGCTCCCGAATTTATTCTGCTGGATGAACCCTTTGCCGGTATAGATCCCTTGGCAGTCACTGATATCCAACTGATCATTCAGAAATTAAAAGAAAAAAACCTGGGAATACTTATTTCAGATCATAATGTCCGGGAGACCCTGGAGGTTTGCGATCGAGCCTACATATTAAATGAGGGTCTTATTCTGGAGGAAGGCACACCCGAAAGAATCGTTAACAGCGATTTAGCCAAAAGAATTTACTTGGGAGAATCTTTTCAGTTATAATAAATACATTATATGAGTATCCGTTTCCTCAAGAGAATTAAGTAAAACTATGGCCCTGGAGATCAAACAAAGCCTGAAACTTACCCAGCAACTGATCATGACCCCTCAGTTGCAGCAGGCGATCAAACTATTGCAACTCTCCCGATTGGAGCTGTTAACGGCAATTAACCAGGAATTGGAAACCAATCCAATTCTGGAAGAAACTTTAGAAGATGGTGATGCGGAATCGTGGGAAGGGGCGTCTGAAGAACCTACTGAAGAGATACCACCGTCAGAAAAGTCGCCTTCGGAAGTGATGGTTGAATCTAAGGTCGGTGAGGATTTTGATTGGGAATCCTATCTTGAGGATAAAATCCCACCATCTATCCGTCAGGAAAAAGAAAACAGAGAATTTCCCACTATTGAAAATATCTCATCGCTTGGGCCTTCCCTGAAATCACATCTGCTCTGGCAACTGCAAATGGCACCAATGACCGATGATGAAAAACTCATCGGTTTCTTAATCATAGGCAACATTGATGATGATGGCTACCTCCAGACTTCGGTTGAAGAATTGGCTAAGGAACTGCAGCTACCTGACATTGAAATAGAGCAAGTACTTATTAAAATTCAGGAATTTGAACCTGTTGGTGTTGGGGCGCGTTCCCTGCAGGAATGTCTCCTGATTCAAGTGGAGGTTAATCGCCTGGAAAACCCCCTGGTACGCCCTATAATTAAAAATCACCTGAAAAATTTGGAAAATAGAAATTATGCCTTAATAGCCAAGGAGCTGAAAGTTAATTTTGAAGAAGTCACACAAGCAGTGGAAATCATCTCTAATTTAGAACCAAAACCGGGACGCAGTTTTGATTCTCTGGAAGTCCGCTATGTCAATCCCGACATATATGTTTATAAAATGGGAGATGATTATGAGATATCACTGAATGAAGATGGTTTACCAAAATTACGAATCAATTCCTACTATCGTGATGCTTTGAGTGGTAATGCAGAGGTCTCTGAAGATACTAAAAATTACATTCAAAATCGCCTAAAATCAGCAATTTGGTTTATTAAAAGCATTCATCAAAGACAAAAGACCATCTATCGAGTTGCGAAAAGCATCATCAGTTTTCAGCAAGAATTTTTAGATAATGGCATCGCACAACTGAAACCTTTGACTTTACGACAGGTTGCCGAAGATGTACAGATGCATGAATCTACTGTCAGTCGGGTTACCACTAATAAGTACATGTATACGCCCCAAGGCGTCTTTGAGTTGAAGTTCTTTTTTAATAGCGGTATTTCTCGAACCCATGGAGATCAGGTTGCATCAGAAAGTGTGAAAGAAAAAATTAAGCAACTGGTAATGTCCGAAGATTCAGAAAATCCATATAGCGATCAAGATATAGTCAATTTATTAAAAAAGGCAAATATTGTCATTGCCCGCCGTACGGTAGCTAAATACAGGGAAATGCTGGGGCTGCTATCCTCCAGCAAACGGAAGAGGGCCATTAATCCTAAAAGGAAAATAGCATTATAATTTTTCGGATATATTAAGAGACGCCGCACCATCAGGTTAGGCTAGAGCAATACGACATATTGGAGATCATCTATGCAAGTTTCGGTAACTTTTCGCCACGTTGAATCATCTGAAGCGCTCAAAGATTACGCCACCAAAAAATTATCCAAAATGGAAAAATATATTGATAGTCCGCTGGAAGCCAATATTGTTTTAGGCATTGAAAAATTCCGGCATCAGGCTGATATTACAGTCACCGGCGACGGTCTAAAGATAAAAGCCCGGGAAGAAACTGGTGATATGTATTCAGCCATTGATTTGGCCATGGAAAAAATTGAAAAACAATTAAAACGTTTTCGGGAAAAACCTCGCGCCATAAAAACCGGACGGAACCTTAAAATTTTGGGAGCGCGCCTCAATGTCATAGCCGCTGCCTCACCAGAAGAGTCGACCTCCCCACATATTATCCGCAGTCGGTCTATGGAAGCAAAACCTATGGATATTGATGAAGCAGTTATGCAACTAAAAAGCGGTAATGATGAAATTCTGGTCTTCACTAATTCCCAGAGTACTGCTTTAAATATTCTCTATCGGCGCCGAGACGGCAATTTTGGTCTTATTGAACCTGAACATGGTTAAGCGAGCTAGTTCATGAAAATTGTTGACTTGTTGAATCCCAACCGTATTCTGCCGTCCTTGACTGCGACTACAAAAAAAGGGGTCCTTGAGGAACTTGCCGACGCCTTTGTTAAGGGAAGCAATAACCTGGACCGCAATAAAGTAGTTGGGGTCTTAATGGAAAGAGAAAGCTTAGGGAGTACCGGTATTGGGGATAGTATTGCCATCCCTCATGGAAAATTGCCTAACATCGATAACTTGATCCTTTGTTTCGGTCGAAGTTTGCAGGGCATAAACTTTGATTCTATGGACGGTAAACCAACCCATCTCTTCTTTCTTCTCATGGCTCCTGAAAATTCCATCGGGCTGCATCTGAAAGCATTGGCAAAAATTTCAAGAATGCTGAAGGATTCTTCTTTCCGCCGCAGATTAATGGAAGCCAAAGATGCCGAAGGAATTATGAATTTACTTGTTGCGGAAGATACCGAGCCGTAGGAAGTCTTTGTTTTTCAACACCGGGGCGGTTATTTTTACCGCCCTGTAATATTTATTACTCTCCTCTGATTAAAATGAATAATTATCTGGAAAACCAGGAGACATTTCCTGTCTTAATTATTACCGGCCTTTCAGGGTCAGGAAAGAGTACAGCCTTAAGAGCGCTGGAGGATATCGGTTATTTCTGTATTGATAACCTTCCTATTCATCTTGTGCCTAAATTTCTGGAATTGAGAGCCCAAATTACCCAGGAAGATGTCAAAGTTGCCTTTGGCATGGATGTCCGTACCCGGGGTTTCGTAGAAAATTATATGAATTTCTTTCCTACATTGCGAAAGGCTGGGCTATCAATTACATCTCCTTTTTTTGGAGGCCAGCGACGAAATCTTAATCAGACGGTTCAGCCAGACCCGCAGGCAACATCCATTGGCAGAGAACGAATCTATTGCCCAGGCAATCCAAAAAGAACGAGCAGAATTAAATTCTTTAAAAAATCATGCAACTCGTATTATCGACACTTCCAATATGACAGTCCATGACTTACGGCTTTCGATAATGAATGAATTTAGTCAGTTGCCTTTAAGCCGCCGCTTACAACTGCATATCATTTCATTCGGATTCAAGTATGGCCTGCCTCCGGAAGCAGATATTACCATGGATGTCCGCTTCCTCCCGAATCCTTTTTTTATTAAGGATTTAAAGGAGTTAAATGGCACTGCCCCCCCAGTGCAGGATTTTGTCCTGGGCCGCAACGAGACCAAGGAATTTCTGGGACGTTTTTACCCTTTGCTGGATTATTTAATCCCCAATTATCAGAAAGAGGGCAAAACCCATCTGACGGTGGCTATAGGGTGCTCAGGCGGCCATCACCGCTCTGTTGTCATTGCAAACGTCCTGAAAGATCACTTGCAGTCGTTTAAGCTTCCTCTTACGATTGAGCATCGAGATATTATGCGCGAATAGGAGTATGTATTATATGATTGGAATATTAATTGTAACTCACAGGCAATTGGCTGAAGCATTACTGTCAGCCTCGGATCTAATTTTAGGGCACATGGAAAAAGTGGTCGCCTTGTCATTAGATCCCAGTGCCAAGCCCGATGAGTTACGCCATCAGATTGCCGAAGGACTGGCAAAATTAAATGGCACTGACGGTGTGCTTATTCTTACTGATATGTTTGGGGGTACACCTTCTAATTTGAGTCTTTCCTTTTTGAAGGAGGGACAGATTGAAGTTATCAGTGGGGTTAATCTTCCCATGTTAATTAAAGTAAACCAATTGCGGCAAGGGGAATATGAAAATCTGCGGGAGATGGCCTTGACCCTGCAACAGTCCGGTCAGCAGGGAATTACTGTGGCCAGTGAGTTGCTGCACAAAAACAAACCACGTTGAAAAAAATAATCTTTTCTTTTGCTGCTGCCTCGGATATCGATGACATACTTGCCATAGAAAACCAGTCATTTCAGTCCCCCTGGCCCCTTGAGCATTTCCAGAATGAGTTACTCCAGCCACATTCCTTTATTTTATTAGCCCGCCTGCCGGAAATAGCCGAAAAGACCGTCGGGTATATAATTTATTGGTTCATAGTTGATGAATTGCACATTTTAAATCTAGCCGTAAATCCACTGTTCAGGGGGCAAGGAATAGCTCATGGTTTGATTTGTGAGGCTATCAGGTTGGCCAGGGCTAACAACATTCAAACTGCCTGGCTGGAAGTTAGAACCTCGAACCGGGAGGCCTTATCCCTTTATCAATCTATGGGATTCAAGCCGGTAATGACTCGTAAGCGGTATTATAGTGATACTGGAGAAGATGCTTTTATCCTAAGCTGTTTTTTATAAGTTGAAGCGAAAAAAAGGGCCCCTTTTGAGGCCCCTTTTTTCTAATAACGACTCTGTTGAGCTACCAGAATATTTTCACTGAGCTTAAAGCCAAGTTGAAGATTGTGCCCGGAAATAGTCCCATCAGCAAAACTGCCAGCGCACTGATAATTAATGTCGCGTTTACCAATGGTGTTGCATCCACCGGACCCAAATCCGCCTCGGCAGGTTTCATATACATAATAACGGTTATTCTTAGATAATAATAAACTGATATCAAACTGTTAATCACGCCGATAATAACCAGCCAGATATAGCCTGCCTGCACGGCTGCTGAGAAGATATAAAATTTACCGAGAAATCCCGCGGTGGGCGGCATTCCCACCAAAGCAAACATAAAGACACTCATGACCGCAGCTAACCCGGGAAATTGAAAGCCTAACCCACTATAGTCATTGATATTTAGATAATTGTCCTTTTTCCGGGCTACCAGGATAATGACGCCAAAAGCGCCTAAATTCATCAACGTGTAAGCCAACAGATAATATAATATGCCGGTGGCTCCCAGTTGATTGCCGGCAATCATGCCGATCATGATATAGCCGGCATGGGCGATGGAAGAATAGGCCAGCATTCTTTTGATATTTGTTTGCGCCAGGGCGGTGAGATTCCCCACGGTCATCGTGGCTACCGCCAACACCCAGAGGAGCATATCCCAATCCATTTTCACCGACGGGAAGACTTCCATAAAAATACGCAGAAATGCTGCAAAAGCCGCAGCCTTAGTGCCCACCGACATAAAGGCGGTTATGGAAGTCGGCGCACCCTCATATACGTCCGGCGTCCACATGTGGAATGGAGCCATGGAAACCTTAAAGCCAAAACCTACAATTATAAGCCCTAATCCCATATAGGTTAAGGGATTCATGCCGCTTGCCTTGATAATCTTTGCTAAATCAGCAAGATAAAACGTTCCGGTGCCGCCGTAGAGCATGGCGATACCGAAGAGGAGAAAGGCGGAGGAGAAGCCACCCAGAAGTAAATACTTTAAAGCGGCCTCGTTAGATTTGACATCTTCCCGAAACAAACCGGCCAGGATATAAATCGGGATGGATAAAATTTCCACGCCCAGGAAGATGGTTACCAGATTGCCGCCCGATGCCATGAGCATCATTCCAACAGCCGAAAAAAGCATTAAGGCATAATATTCGCCATAATTTTTCTTGTAATTCTCCAGGTAATGCACCGAGAGAATGATGCTTATACCGGTGCCGATTAAAAAGACCATATAGAAGAAGAAGGAATAATTGTCCACATAGACCATTCTGCTAAAATCGGTCCCGGTTCGATCCCATAAAAAGACAGTTTGGATAATGCCGATAATAATGGCCACCAGGGAAAGCTGATGAAAATATCCCTTTTTGGCTCCCTTAATGGAAAAGGCATCAATTAACAGCAGCAAAAGACCTGCTATGCTTAATGTGATCAGCGGACCGATGTTGGTCAGACAGATCTTCGGAATTTCAATGCTCATCTCTGATCCCCCTTAATAATCACATCAGCCGCTGCCACTTTGGTGGCTTTGGATTTTTCCATTAAAGCTACGAAATTGGCAGATGAAGCTTTGGTTTTTTCCAGGAAGGTATTGGGATACACGCCGATCCAGACAATAAATACCAATACCGGCAACAGAACGATTATTTCCCGCATTGATAAATCTTTAAGATTTTTATTCTTTTCATTAGTCACCTGTCCAAACATGACCCGTTGGAACATCCATAACATATACGCGGCCGCAAAGATTACTCCACTGGCGGCAAAGATAGCGTATGTCGGATTGGCTTTAAAGGCGCCCAGGAGTATTAAAAATTCCCCCACAAACCCATTCAGACCGGGCAGGCCGATAGAGGACAGGGTGACAATCATGAACAACGTGGCAAAGATCGGCATCACCTTGGATAATCCGCCAAAATCGGCAATCATTCGGGTATGCCGACGCTCATAGACCATTCCCACAATCAAAAACAAGGCCCCCGTGGAAAGACCATGATTGATCATTTGAATAATGCCGCCCTGCACTCCGGCCATGGTGTAACTGAACAACCCCAGCATGACGAAGCCCAGATGGCTGACTGAAGAAAAGGCCACCAGCCGTTTCAGATCCACTTGCACCAGGGAAACCAGGGCGCCGTAGATAATCCCGATGACCGCCAGGATGCTGAAAAGGGGCACGAAATACCAGGCAGCTTCAGGGAATAATGGCATGTTGAACCGTAAAAAGCCGTAGGTTCCCATTTTCAACAACACTGCGGCCAGAATAACACTGCCGACAGTAGGTGCTTCGGTATGTGCATCCGGCAACCAGGTATGGACCGGAAACATGGGAACTTTAATGGCAAAAGCCAAACCAAAGGCCAGAAACATCCAGAACTGCATTTCAAAGGGTATATTCAACCCATAGATCTTGAGCAGGTCAAAGGTATAGACCCCGGTGACTTTTTGATTGTAAAAATACAGCACCAAGATGGCCACTAACATCAGTAAGCTGCCCACCATGGTAAAGATAAAGAATTTGACAGCCGCATATATCCGCCTGGCCGGATTTCCCCAGACACCGATCAACAGATACATGGGGATCAGCATGATTTCCCAGAAGACATAGAAAAGGAACAGGTCCAGGGAGACGAAAACCCCAACCATGCCGGTTTCCAGGAAAAGCAGGCAGATCATGAATTCTTTAACATTAATCTTCACATCTTCCCAGCAGGCCAGGATGCAAATCGGCGTAATGAAGGTAGTCAGCAACACTAACAATAAGGAGATGCCATCCAGCCCAACATGGTAACTGATCCCGTAGGAGGGAACCCAGCTATACTGCTCCACAAATTGCATGGCGGCAGTTTCGCTGTTGAAACCGAACCACAAAGGCAGTGAAATGAGGAATTCCATAAGGGCCACTCCCATGGCCGTGCCTTTAATGACCCATTGATTCTCTCGGTTCAACATCATGATCAATGCTACCCCGACCATGGGAAGCAGGATCAATATCGATAAAATCGGCAAATTCATTTAATTGACTCCTTATCCTACCTACTAACGGCCAAGATAGTAACCTGTAATTACCGCTACCCCGATTAAAATTCCCAAGGCATAGTTCTGCACATATCCAGTTTCAATCTTCCTGATTATCGAACTTAATTTTTCCACGATACTGGCAGTGCCATTGACTACTCCGTCGATTACCTTCGCATCGGCTTCCTTCCACAACATAACCGAGCCATTTTTAATCGGTTCAACTACGGTGGCGTCATATAATTCATCTACATAATACTTGTTGTAGA
This sequence comes from uncultured delta proteobacterium, assembly GCA_963789385.1. Taxonomy (GTDB): domain Bacteria; phylum Desulfobacterota; class Desulfobaccia; order Desulfobaccales; family Desulfobaccaceae; genus Desulfobacca. The sequence continues at coordinate 129,814 of CAWBKT010000025.1, forward strand.
TCAGATCGTAGAGGCCTGGAATCTTTTCCGTCACTTTTTCCGGTAATTCCGGCTGTTTGATATACATCTTATAAGCCAGGAAGATTCCCACCAGGGCTACGCCCATACTCACCAGCATCATGGTGATTTCAAAGGACATGGAATGATGCACCGCAGGCCCGGACACGTGGGCAATGGACGGTGATAAGAAATCATGGAAGAGATTCCACCCTTCGATTAACGGGATCCCAACAAATCCGCCCACCGTGGAAAGGATTGCCAGAATGATTAACGGTATGGTCATAACCGGAGGGGACTCATGTGGGTGCACATGATGGTCCCAACGTTTTTCCCCGAAGAAAGTCATAAAGATAAGCCGAAACATATAAAAGGCTGTCATCAGGGCCGCGGTGGTGGCCACGGCCCAGTAAGCCAAATGGCCGTCGGTCAGGGCTTTGAACAAGATTTCATCTTTACTGAAGAATCCGGCAAAGGGAAAGATACCGGCGATGGCTAAGGTGCCGGTCAACATGACCGCGTAAGTGATGGGCATTTTGCCTTTAAGGTGACCCATCTTCCGCATATCCTGCTCGCCATGCATACCGTGTATGACGCTACCGGAACCAAGAAAGAGCAGCGCCTTGAAAAAGGCATGGGTCATCAGGTGAAAAATGCCCGCTACAAAGGCGCCCACACCGCAGGCCACGAACATGAATCCTAATTGGCTGACCGTCGAGTAGGCCAGGACGCGTTTAATATCGTTTTGGGCCAGGCCGATGGTTGCCGCTATAAAAGCCGTGGCCAGACCAACAACCGCCACGACCGTCATGGATATCGGCGCCAGAACAAATAGGGCGCTGCACCGGGCAACCATATATACTCCAGCCGTAACCATAGTGGCGGCATGGATCAAGGCGCTGACCGGTGTCGGACCTTCCATGGCATCCGGCAACCAGACGTACAATGGAATCTGGGCTGATTTACCGGTAGCCCCAACAAATAAGCACAAGGTTATGATTGTTATGATGCTGCTGCCCACCGGGAAACTTCCGGCCTGAGCAAAAACTTCCCGGAAATTAATGGTCCCGAAGGTATAAAAAATCATAAAAATGCCGAGTAAGAAGCCAAAATCGCCGATCCGGTTGACCACAAAGGCTTTTTTTCCGGCATCGCTGGCAGATTGTTTTTCATACCAAAAGCCGATGAGCAGGTAAGAGCATAAGCCCACACCTTCCCACCCCACAAACATGAGCAGGAAGTTATTGGCCATCACCAATATCAGCATGTTGACGACGAATAAATTCAAGTAAGAGAAATACCGGGCATACCCGGGGTCATCATGCATGTAGCCCACGGAATAAATGTGGATAAGGAAACCGACCCCGGAGACTACCATCAGCATGACGAGTGATAATGGATCCACCAGGAAAGCGGTTTGGGCATTAAAATTTCCCGAGGTGATCCAATTAAAAGCAAATACCTCGATGGGTTTGGCATTAACCGGCAAATTCAAATATTCCCAGAAACTCCCCAGTACCAGCGCAAAGGATAACCCCACAGAAGCAGGCCCCACAATGCTGACAGTATGTTTGGAAATCCTTTTGCCGAACAGGCCGTTAATCAAAAATCCGATTAACGGAAAAACAGGCACCAACCATATGTATTTAATCATGGCCTGCTCCTTACCACTTCATGATATTAAGTTCATCAACATATACGGTGCCTTTATTGCGGTGGATGACATAAATCAATGCCAAGCCAACCGCAACTTCAGCTGCCGCCACAACCATGACAAAGAAGACTAACATCTGCCCATCTATAGACTTGTGATAATCTGCAAAGGCTATCAGAGAGAGATTTACGGCATTGAGCATCATTTCAATACACATAAAAATGATAATTGCATTCCGTCTTATTAATACCCCAATTACCCCAATGGCAAACAAGGCGCAACTAAGAGCCAGATAATATGTTATCGGCATAGTCATATATCTATCTCCTGAAAGTGCTCGGCTTTAATCCAATTTGGTTTTAGCCAGAATTACTGCACCCACAACTGCAACCAACAACAAGATTGAAGTGGCTTCAAAGGGAAGCAAATATTCGGTAAATAACGATTTGGCCACCATTTCCGTGGACCCAAAATCCGGGACGGCCGGCTTTCCAGGCGGCATCGCTATTTTAACTATGGTGTAGATCACCAATGCCGCAGTGGCCGTAGCCAGTGAGGAGCCGAATATTTTCTGTCCCAGGTGAAGTTGAGCTCCACCCTCTTCAGGTTGCCTCAAATTGAGCAACATGATGACGAACAGGAACAGAACCATGATGGCTCCGGCATAGACAATTATCTGGATAGCTGCTATGAATTGTGCATTTGCCAGCAGGTATATGCCAGCCAGAGCGAAGAAATTCAACACCAGGAAGAGTGCACTCCGCACCGGATTTACCTGGATCACCACCATGATCCCGGAGATCAAAGCAGTTGCGGCTAATAGGAAAAATATTATTTGCATCCGTTAATCTCCTTGGCCTGATTAACCTTTGGTCTTCAACATTTCTATATTGTAAATGAGCATTTTTTTATCATACTGTGCCAATTCATACTCTTTATTGAGAGAGATGGCCGCTTTAGGACAGGCCTCCTGGCAGAATCCGCAGAAGATACATCTGGTTAAATCAATCACAAATTCCACCGGATATTTTTCACCATAACTGCCTTCGGTGGGCGTTATCACTGTGATTGCCTGTGAGGGACAGACGGTCTTGCAAAGGGTGCAGGCGACACATTTTACCTTGCCGTTATCATGCAACTGCAATTCCGGTCGCCCCCGGAACCTGTCGCTTACTGGACGTCTCTGTTCGGGGTATTGGATTGTTAACGGCTTGGAAAAAATTGCCTTTAAGGTAGTTCCCAACCCTTTGATTAATGGAATAATCATGTTATTACCTCTATAAATAGAGCATATAGATGCCGGTGAGAAGTATGTTGACCAATGAAAGGGGCAACAGCACTTTCCAACCGAAATACATTAATTGATCGAACCGGAAACGGGGGAAGGTACCTCTAACCCAGATGAAAAAGAAAATTAAAATAAAGGTCTTAAGCAGAAACCAGACGACCGGTGGTAAGAAAGGCCCCTGCCAGCCACCCAAGTAAAGGGTCGTGGTCAAGGCGCTGGCAATCACCACGTGGCCGTATTCCCCCATCATTAACAGCCCCCATTTCATGGAGCTGTATTCCGTCTGATAGCCGGCCACTAATTCATTTTCACACTCGATCAGATCAAAAGGTGTCCTGGCGCATTCTGCAAAAGCTGCCGTTAAAAAGAGCAAGAACCCCAGAGGTTGATACACGATGAACCACATGTCCTTTTGGGCTTCTACGATCTTCACCAGGCTCAAGGTGCCAGCCAGCATCAGAACCCCGATGATGGACAATCCCAAAGCCAGCTCATAGCTGATCATTTGGGCCGACAAGCGCAGGGCGCCAAGCAGCGAGTACTTATTATTAGAGGACCAGCCGCCGATGACGGCGCCGTAAACCGCCATGCCGGCGACCGCAAAGACATAGAGCAAGCCGATGTTGACGTCGGCGATGACCCCGCGATTTACACTGGCAACTGTCAAATCCAGGGTATGGCCATAAATGGTGATGGAGTCCGGCAGGATCTTATCTGCAAATGGGATCACCGCCAGGGGCAAAAATGCCGTCAAGCCGACAAGCATGGGCGCTAAGATAAAGAGAGTTTTACTGGCTCCCGCAGGAGTAAAATCCTCTTTGAAGATCAACTTAATGGCGTCGGCCAGGGGCTGGAGCAACCCCCAGGGACCCACCCGGTTGGGGCCGTAACGGAATTGGATAAATCCCAAAACCTTCCGTTCCATCAGCACGGTGTAGGCGATGGTAGTGAGAAAAACCACAAAGACGACCAGTATCTTCACTACCATGACCCCTATTAATAACGGCAGGTTCATAGCTTTAACCCTTCTGAATGGTTACACGACAGAGGTTAGAATTTAATGTTAAGGTATTGGCCATCGGATCAGCAAAATGATCCGCCAGAAATACCACGCCCGGCGGCATCTCTTCACTCAATACCGCTTTGACCGCTATACTGCCCTGGGGAGAGCTTACGGTCACCTCATCTCCATCAGCAACAGCCATGCCGGCAGCATCGCCCGGATTAATCCGTCAAGGCCTGACTGCTCATGATGGTCATCGGGCCTTGGGCCCAGGTAGTATAACTGCCGGAATGTCCCATGGTCTTACCGACTATAAGGGTAAAGGGACCTTCACCCGAGATTTCCGCCTCGGTGGCAAAGGGGACAAACTTGCCTTTGATCTCCGCCGTAATTTCCGGGCAGGGCCAACGATAACCGTTTTTTATCCCGGCATAAAGCGGCATATTGCTGGTCATTTCCTTGAATATATCCTCAGCACTATAGTATTCCAAGGGGTTGTCCAGCTTGCGGCTCAGATCCGAGATGATCCGCCATCCCGGCCTGGCATCATTGGCGCTCACTGCGGCTTTGAGTTGTCCCAGTTTACCGTCGGTATTGGTATACGTGCCGCTCACTTCAGCATGAATGTTCACCGGCAAAACCACATCTGCCAATTTTGCCACTTCAGTCATAAAGGCACCTTGCACTATGATAAATTTAGCTTTTTGGAGAATGCTCAAGGTCCTTTTGCTGTTCGGCACTTGCCTGACCAGATCGCCTCCCATGATGTAAAAAGCCTGGGGGGCATTGACCGCATTATTTTCCAACCGACTCAAAGCATCATCCAGGGTATACCCTGGAATGGTTGACAGGGTTTTATTCCAGGCGCTGCTAAAGGTGGATTCGGCATCCAGCTTCTGATAACCCGGCAACATATTGGGAAGGACGCCAACGTCACAGACACCGTGGGTATTATTCTTTTCAGCAATCGGATACAGGCCGCTTCCAGGATTACCGGGCTGGCCGATGAGGAGAAAGAGGTCGGCCACGGCCACGGCGTTTTCTTTGCCCTGGGCCTGGGCTAACAGGTCGTTACCGAAAATAATGGCGGGGGCCTGGGCATGGGCGAGAAGCCTGGCGGCCTCCCGGATTTCTCCCACTAAGACGCCGGTGAGCTTCCTTGACGTCTTTCAGAGGCAGTTTTTTCAGTTCTGCCTTGAATTCCTCAAAGCCCTCGGCCTGAAGGTGAGGGGTATGATCCCCCTTCTCTTCTAAAATGGCTTCCATCAAGCCATTGAGCAAGGCTCTTTCCGTACCCGGTTTGTAACGCAGCTTGTTATGGGCGTAGCGATCATATTTGGTTTTCCGGGGGTTAGCCACAACCAACCGGAAGTTCTCGTTTTCCAGGGCTTCCATGAGCTGCCAGCCGTAGGGAGGCATTTCCGGAGTGACATCTGCCCCGATAACCAAGACCACATCAGCGTTTTTTAGCTTGGCGGAATCTCCCAGGACAAACGGGAAGCCTTTACCTTTAGCATCTTCCGCCAGAGTCAAAGCACTGTGAAATGGCTTGGTCATCTTCAGTGGCTCGGCATTGACCCCCTCAATTTCAGGGTCCCCGAACACCTGCGCAATTCCTTCCAGGGCTCGCAAATAGTTATACCTGGCCGGATTATCTACCTGGTTGGTTCCCAGAACCACCCGGAAGAATTTCTGGAAAAGATAACTGGATTCGTTGGTCGCCCGGGGCGAACCCACCCCATAAACCGACCCGCTACCACTTTTGGCCATGACCTGCATGAGACCCTGGGCCGCATAATCCAAAGCTTCATCCCAACCGGCCTCGACAAATTGGCCGCCCTTTTTGATCAGCGGGGTCTTGATCCGGGCGGGTGATTCGAGCACCCCGAAGCCAAACCGGCCGCGCACGCATAAGAGCGGATTTTTTTCATCCCGGCGAACCCGTTTGACCTGGCCATCTTTAACATGCACCTCGTAGTCACAGCCACCCCCGCAAAACTGGCAGATGGTATGTGTCTCGGTCATTTCCCAACAGCGAGCCGAATATTTAAATAACTTGTTAATCAAGGCTCCTACTGGGCAGACTTCGATACAGGTGCCGCAGAATTCACAGTTTAACGGCTGCTGGCCGCTTCCCAAGTCAGTGAAGTAGGCCCGGTTTTCAAAATTGATGGCGCTGGCCCCGACTTTTTCTTTGCAGACATGAACGCAACGCCCGCAGGTGACGCAGCGGGTGTTATAGCGTTCAATTAGCATCGAATCAAAATCATTGTTGCTGGGCTTGCGCACGGCTTCGTATTCAACTTCGCCTATCCCAAGTTCATGCGTCAGATTCTGCAACTCACACTCGCCGCCTTTATCACACCAGGGGCAATCCAGCGGATGGTTGACCAGCATGAACTTCACCAATTCCCGGCGGATATTTTGAATCCGCTCGGAATTGGTTACGACCTCCATACCTTCCGCCACCTTGGTGGTGCAAGCCGGTGAGGGTCTGGGAGGGCCAGGCTTTACTTCTACCACGCAGATCCGGCACGAGCCGATGGCTTTGATAGCCGGATGGTAGCAGAGATAGGGAATTCGGATCCCATTAGCCTGTGCAGCCTTTAATATGGTTATTCCCTCTTCTACCTGTATTGCTTTGCCATCGATCGTCAGGTTGACCATTGTTATGTCCTAATTGTTTGTCAGGTATCGTTCGTCTTGGTTGTGTTTACCGGTCGACATCGGCCAACACAATATCCATAGTTCCAATGAGCGCGATGAGGTCCGAGAGCAACCCTCCCTTAGCTAATACTTTAGTGGGGGAGAGATTGACAAATGAGGGACCTCTCACCTTCACCCGGTAGGGATGCTCACTTCCGTCACTGATGATATAAAATCCCAGCTCACCTTTGGGTGCCTCAATGGCGTGGTAAACCTCGCCTTTTGGAGGAGTGATGCCCTTTTCGATGAGCAGGAAGTGGTTAATTAAGGCGTCGATGTTGTTGTAGACCTTGTCTTTGGGGGGCAAAATGACATTCGGGTCATTAACGTTCACCTCGCCGGCCGGCATATTTTCCAGAACCTGGCGGCAGATCAGGTTGCTCTGGACCATCTCTTCCATACGCACCAGATAGCGGTCATAGGTGTCGCCGTTCGTCCCCAACGGTATCTCAAAATCAAAATCTTCATAACTGGAATACGGCGTGTCCCGCCTGATATCCCAGTCAACTCCCGACCCCCGGGCCATGGGCCCGGACCAGCCCCAATCCAAAGCCTCATCCTTGGTCATGACGCCCACATCTTTCGTTCGGCCTATCCAGATGCGATTTTTGGTCAGGAGGTTATGATAGTCTTTTATCCGGGTGGGGAAGACTTTGACAAATTCCCAGGCCTTTTCCATAAACCCTTCCGGCAAGTCCGCGGCCAACCCCCCGATCCGGAAGTAGCAGGGGAAAAGTCGTCCGCCCCAGGCTAATTCAAACAGGTCCATGAGCAGCTCTCGTTCCCGGAAGGCAAAGAAGAGCGGCGTCATGGCGCCCAAATCATGGCCGTGGGTGCCTAACCAGAAAAGGTGACTGGATATCCGGGTTAATTCGGCCATCAAGACCCGGATGTATTGAGCCCGTTTGGGAACTTCAACTCCCAGCAACTTCTCCACCGTCAACACATATCCGAAATTATTGGCAGAGCCGGCCAGATAATCCAACCTATCGGTAAGTGGCAGGCACTGATGATAGGTCCGGTTCTCGCACATCTTCTCAATACCGCGATGCAAGTAACCGATATCCGGATCGGCATTGACAATAACTTCCCCATCCAACTCCAACCAGACCCTGAGAACCCCGTGCGTACTGGGGTGCTGCGGGCCCAGGTTCAGGAGCATGGTCTCGGTGCCAGATGCTCTTTCGGCGCTATTCATCGTTTATACGTCCTAAAACCCTTCTTGGGGATAGTCTTTCCTTAAGGGATAATAGCCTTCACACTCCGGCGGCGTCAAAATCCGTCGCAGATCGGGATGGCCAATAAATTTAATGCCTAACAGATCATACGCTTCCCGCTCATGCCAATCGGCAGTGTTCCATACCGGCAACACTGAAGGGAGAGCAGGGACTTCATCATTGGGGCAAAAGGCCTTGAGAGCCAACCGGTTTTTGAATTGATGGGAATACAAGTGATAGACTGCGGCAAACCGGGGCGAGGCCGGGAGATAATCGACACCTGAAATGGATGACAGGTAACGGAAGGAAGTCTCCGGGTCATCCCGTAAAAACAGACAGATGTCTACCAAATTTTCCGGACTTACCGTGATTGTCGTATCTCCGCGAAATTCGTAGATATCGACGATGGCATCAGGAAATTGAGCCTTAATTTTCTCAGTGGCCGTGTCCATGTGTCCTCCTGGCCGGGGCTATCTGATCACGATATTTTTGGGATAAAAATGGATCTTTCAAAATTTTTTCATGCAACTTCAGAATGCCGTATAATAATCCTTCCGGGCGCGGCGGGCAGCCGGGGACATATACATCCACCGGTATATATTTATCAATTCCCTGGACCACGGCATAGCTTCTGAATATTCCTCCCGAAGAAGCACAGGCGCCCATGGCAATGACCCATTTAGGTTCCGTCATTTGTTCATAAATCCGTTCGACCGCCGGCACCATCTTCTTGGTGACCGTCCCCGCCACAATCATTAGATCGGATTGACGGGGGGAGGCCCGGAAGGCTTCCATCCCAAAACGGGCAATGTCCCAGCGATTTGCCGCAGTCACGATCATCTCTATGGCGCAGCAGGCCAAGCCAAAGGTCGCCGGCCAGAGAGAGTTTTTCCGGGCCCAATCCACCAACTTCTCTAATGAGGTTGTGAGAATATTATTCCCTAAGTGTTCCTCTATACCCATCCTGAATTCCTCTTAACCTTAACCTGTGAACAGGTCTGATTTAACTTGTGATCCCCAAATCCGGTAGGTGGTTATTAGAACATTGCCGGGATCAATCCGTGCTTTCCCATTGCAAAGCACCTTTGCCCCAGACATAGGCAAGGCCCACCGCCAGGATGAGAATAAAAATGCCCATTTCAATGAGACCAAATAATCCCAAATGTTTGTATATCACTGCCCAGGGATACAGAAATATGGCTTCAATATCAAACACGAGAAAAAACATTGCGATAACAAAAAATTTAACCGAATAACGGCTACGGGCGTCACCGACTGGAACCATACCGCACTCATACGGCATATCTTTGACCGGAGAATGAGTTTTCTTGCCCACAGCCTCGGATAGACCCACCATCCCCGCCGCCACGGCAACGGCTATGATGAAATAGACCAAAATTGGTAGATAATCTATGAGCATCGCCTGTTCCTTCCTCTATACCGGGTTATTGTTAATGTTCTGATAATGCGCCTCGATGAGCTCTGAGCCGACTACCCAAAGAGATTATTTTTTACATAACGTGCAGGTGCCATTGATATGGGCCAGATAATCGTCCCGATACCGCTCCATGGTGGTTTTGATAAAAAAGATGGGACTCATGGCCAGGGCGCAGTTGGCGCTGTCGAGCATGGTCTGCCCCACCTTCAGCATCCGGTCCATATCCTCTTCAGTGCCTTTACCGTCGGCAATCTTACAGATCAGATCGTAGAGGATCCTCGTGCCGCGACGGCAGGGTAAACAGAAACCGCACGATTCATGCTGGAAAAAGTAAAGAATACATTTGACCACATCAACGATGCAGGTGTCCTCATCCATCACCAGCATGGTGCCGGAACCGAGAGCGCCCTCAATGGCTCCCATGGCCTTATACTCCATGGGAGTATCCAACTGCGGTTCGGTAATGAACCCAAATGAAGCCCCACCGGTCTGGCAGGACTTAAATTTCTTGCCGCCCCGGACACCGCCGCCGTATTTATCAATTAATTCCCGTACCGTCATTCCTAAGTTTGCTTCAATGACACCGGGTTTATTAACGTGGCCCACAACCTGGAAGATCTTGGTACCGGCCGCATCTTCGGTGCCCTTATTCTTATACCATTCGCCGCCCTTGGCGATGATCATCGGGACACTGGAAAGAGTTTCCACATTGTTGACGATGGTTGGTTTGTCCCAGACACCTACCTGCCCCGGGAACGGCGGTTTGACCCGGGGATTGCCCCGCTGGCCTTCGATGGATTCGATCAGGGCGGTTTCTTCACCGCACACGTAGGCGCCGCCGCCGGACTGGACTTCGATGGTATAACTGAAATCGGTGCCGAAGATATTCTTACCCAAATAACCTTTGGCAGTGGCCTGGTCGATGGCGTTTTGCAAGCGCATCATCGAGAGGTAGTATTCGCCCCGCACATAGATGTAGCCATGGGAGGCGCCCACCGCATAGCCCGCAATGGCCATGCCTTCCAGCACCCGGTTCGGGTCACCTTCCATGATATACCTGTCTTTGATGGTGCCCGGCTCGCCTTCGTCGGCATTGCAGACAATATATTTTTCGGCGATGGGGCTGGGCTGCGTAAAGGACCATTTCAATCCTGCCGGGAAGCCGGCCCCCCCACGGCCACGGATATTAGCGGTCTTGACTTCGTTGATGACGTCCACCTGACTCATGGAGGTCACAACTTTTTTTAGAGATTCATACCCACCCTTGGCAACATATTCATCGACGCTCATGGGATCGATCTGATCCAGATTAGCGAAGAGCACCATTTCTTCGGACGGCAACGGGAAAGCCAGGGGCGAAATAGTGGTCCGGGCCAGAGTGGTGTAGTCCACCGCCTTGCCGGATCGATAATTTTCGATAATTTCCTTGACCTTGGCAGCAGTCAGATTACCGAATACCACCTCATTAATCTGCATGGCCGGTGAAACTTCACAGGTCCCCAGGCAGGCGGTATGCTCCAGGGTAAACAATCCGTCAGAGGTTGTTTCTCCCGCCTGTATGCCTAATTCTTCTTTGAGGCTCTCCAGAATATTCTCGGCGCCATTGACATGACAGGGTGCGGATTCACACATCCGAATGATGTATTTCCCCCGGGGGGTAACTGAATACATGGAATAAAAAGTCATAACCCCGTAGAGATAGCCGTACGGGATATCTAATTCTTTCGCCACCAAATGCAAGGCCTCGAGAGGGAGCCAGTTGCCGCAGATGCTTTGCACGGCATGCAAGATCGGCAACACCTTACCTTTCACCTTGTTGAGCTGTTGACATACTTCCTTAATACTTTTAACCTGCTCCGAGGTTAATTCAGCGCTTACAGGCTTTTTGATTTCCGCCATGGTTCCAGCCTCAATGTGTCATTTGGGAATAAAAGAAAAAATCCACAAAGCAAAATCTTACTTTTTCGCTTTACCCATAATCCATCATGTTTTTATAATGTGTCAGGCATATTTGTCAAGCAGAATATGTGACAGAAGTCATTTTTTCTAAACCACAAAAAATATCAATCAGTTCAATTCATTAGCCTTTTCAACCCCGGGAGCCCGATTCTCCTGGCCTTTCCAGCTCCTTGATATCGATACCTTTTCCCTGATCGGTCCCTGTCAGGTTGGGAAGTGTTCGCACCCCTCCTCCAAAGCTGACCAAACCGAAGGATTGCAACTTCTTTTTGCCATGGGTGTAATGGGTTACCTACAAAAAGATTGATATAATAACAAATTGTAGTTACATTATGACATGCAGTTTGAATGGGACGAAGCCAAACGACGGGCCAACATTATTAAGCATGGCGTTGATTTTGTGGATGCGCCTGAAATGTTTACCGGCCTTAATCCCATGCTGGTTAAATTGGATACCAGGGAAGATTATCAGGAGGACAGGTTTATCGGCGTCGGTTATAGCAAGGGCAGGATTCAGGATTATGGTGATAATTTTCTCCGAACCGGCTCCGGAGATAATCCGCGTCATATCTCTGAGAAAGGCATTTAAAAATGAACAGAAAAAATTTGAAACAGCCCTCCGAAACCGATTGGGACAGGATTGACGCCATGCGGGATGAGGACATCGACACCTCCGACATTCCCGAACTCGACGACTCCTTCTTTGCCCATGCCGTCATCCGCCTGCCGGAGCCCAAGGCTTCCGTAACCCTGCGGCTCGACCGCGAGGTGCTCGACTGGTTCAAATCCCAGGGCAAGGGTTACCAGACCCGGATCAATGCCGTTTTAAAGGCTTACAAAGAAGCCCACTCGTCAAAGTGAAACACGATAGATTGCTGCAGGATACCCTGCCTTGCGGATAAACTCATTTAACCCTGCCATTACGTCAAAGAGGCTGCCTTTAGTTGAGCACCTTGACTTCCTTGTCATTAATGTAGTCTCATCCGCGATCAGTATGCCTCCTCACGATGGACACCCTTGCCGTCCGGCTAACAGTTCCCCTGCCGGGGGAACAAAAAAAGCAGGGCCCTCCATGACCCTGCTTCGTAAGTATATTCTCTGAAGCTAATTGTCGGCTTTTACCTTTTTTCGCCGATAAATGGACAGACAACCAAGACCAGCACCCAGGAGCAGCACGGTGCCGGGGAGGGGCGCGCCGGGCAACACCCGCCCGGATATCCCCATGGATAAATCGACGGGCGTCGTATAAGGAGCATTGCCATTCACGATGATGGGGCGCTCATAGAGCCGCAAAAAATTTCCATCATGACCTGGATGGTTATTAGAATCAAATTGACCTGCCCATAAGGAATTATCATTGTTGCCGGGCGGATTCCCTACGGCATTTTCTCCGGAGGTCCGCAGATTCCATGCTTCTTTGTTGAAAGGCGTGAGGCTGAGCCAGTAGGTCCCCGGGCCAATGGGCAGGAATAAGCCATCCACTTGTACACGGTACAAATTGGGAGAAAATTCAGTAGCGCTAGCCTGGCCTTCACCCCAGGCCACCAGACCCACAGATTCCAGACCGGCCGGACCTCCGGGGGCGTAGCCGGAACGGATGGTCCACAGCACTTCTATAGTAGCTGGTACTACACCCGCTGTTATATTCATATCTGCCCACAAGCCGGAAATTACCCAGCCGGGGGCGAGAACCTGGAAATCGTCATATCCGATTTGTCAGCGGTTTTGGGAGTCAGAATTAGTCATAATATTATTTGGACAAATAATAAACTGATCCCAGTCTCCATTATTCCACAAAGTTTTGCCCAGCGCGGCCGAGGCGGGGACTAGCACCCAGCCCAGCAGAGCCAGAACCACTGCCGCCTTCATCAGACCCGATTGACCCCACGCCTTTCGATTCATGCCTGCTCTCCTTTGCCCCGCTCTGCCTGGCCGGGAGGGTTAGTGTGTTCCTGATCCCCGGCTGCGATCACAAAAAAGCCGGGCCCCTCTCTCCTTTAGCCCGGCTGTCTTGTCTGCATAGCCTCTAGACCCGTGGCTTTCCGCCCCGCGTCCATGCAGGTTAAATTTTTCTGGTAGATATACTCATAACACGGGGGGGGGGGTAAGTCAAGAAAATAGTGTGAAACATATGTGAAAAATTTAACGGCTGGGCAAAGACTCTAAAATGTTTTCTATATCGCCTCTTCGGCCACGTCGGGATTAGCGGTTTTCTTTTTCGGGCGCCCGCCTTTCCTGCCGTTCAGCCGGGCTGCCGCGGCTTTGGCGGCCGAGGTTGACCGGCCGCCTGTCTGGCCCAGGAGCGCCGCCAGCCACTTTTTGGAACCAAGCAAGCCTTCCAGAAGGCCCGGCAGATAGAGATCGGCGTCCAGGTCCGGGAAGTGCAGGCCCAGGCCCGACGGCGAAATCTCGATTTTTGCCAGTTGCTCCGGCTGGGCCTCTTCCAGCCCTTGAGCGTCTTGCGGCTTGAAGGCAATTTGCAAGCCCGTGTTCAAGTCAACGACCAGGCGGCCGGTGCGGCTGTCATAGTGCGCCGCCACGGCAGTCGGCGTTCTGGACAAATGAGCCGCCGCCCTCTTGTTTGCCGCTTTGAGTTCCTCTTTAGGATAATCCATGAATTCTTCTCCACTCGGCGCACAAGAGCGCGGTCTTTTCTTCCAGGGCCGTCTTGATCCTGGCAATCTCGCTCGCCGGAAAACCGTAATTTTCTCGCACTTCCGGCGGGCCTTGCGGGCAGTTGAGCTTGAAGACGGCCTCATAGCCCCTGCCGATAAGATGCACATGGGCCGGTCGGTGATCATTCGGATAAATCACCACCCGCAGCCCGCCAATTCGTTCAACAGTTACCATTATACCATAAACCTAACAGTTTGGGTTTTTTTATTACTGACTAAATACTATACTCGACACCTGAATAACCTCGAAAGCTTTAAATAGAGCCGGCTTCGGCAGCTGTCCGCCGTCTTGAAATTCATCAATATATTGTGCCGCCCCTGTTTTTGCATAACATTGAACCAAAAAGCGAAATGGGATTAGTTCCCCAAGGCAAACTCAACCACCTTTATTGACTTTCTGTGGTAGCCTATATATATATTTCCAATTATTGAAAATATTCCTTGCTCGCCGGAGTTGGCGATACCATCCGGTTCTGATATAGTTTGACATAATGATTTAATGGAGCAACTGGAATATGGCACGGCGCCTAGAAGAAGCTAGGATAACATGTTTCAGATTGAGGACCTTTGGGTAACCATAGAGGATAAAGAGGTTCTAAAGGGTATCAACCTCCATGTCAAAAAAGGTGAAACCCATGCCCTGTTCGGGAAAAACGGCTCGGGCAAAACCACATTGTTGATGACCATCATGGGTTTTGGGCGTTATCAGGTGCAACAGGGGCGTATTCTGTTCCTGGGCCGGGATATCACCCATTTACCTACCTTTGAACGGGCCCAGTTGGGTGTCGGCATTGCTTTTCAGCGCCCCCCCACCATTCGCGGGGTCAAAACCAAAGATATTCTGCGGGTCTGCGCCGGCGACAAATTCTCCGTCGAGGCCCTGGCCTTCGAATATGGCTTTGAACCTTTCCTGGATCGGGAAATCAATCATGGATTTTCCGGCGGGGAGATAAAAAAATCGGAATTATTGCAATTGCTGGCTCAAGATCCTCAACTGGTTCTGCTGGATGAACCGGAATCAGGAGTTGATCTCGAAAGCCTGCAACTCATCGGGCAGATTATCCGCCGACTCCTGCAAAAAGATGCGCGGCGGGTTGACCGTACCAAAGCAGGGTTAATTATTACCCATACAGGATATATCCTCAATTATCTCAATGCCGATATGGGGCATGTCTTGACCGATGGTCAGGTTGCCTGCCAGGGGCATCCCATGGATATCTTGGAACATGTGAAAAAATCAGGTTATGAGGAGTGCGTACGATGCCTCTGTTTTCAGAAATAAAGCAGGCTGCCGAAAAAAGCCGGGATAAAAAGGCTGCCATCGGCCCGGATCTGGACCTGCAGCAGTTTAAACGCCAGGCTGAGGACTGGTCTTACGACGAGAATTATCAAAATTTTGATGCCCGGGAAAAAGAACATCTCCTGCGGGCCGGCATCGAATTGACGGATGAAGATCATGCCGGCACTTTTCTGCAGGCCGACCGTTCGATCATGCACTGTAAAACCAGCCAGCCGGGTTTGGAAGTTCTCCCTATCAAGGAAGCCCTCCAGAAGTATGACGGCTTAAAAGAGTATTATTGGCGGCTGGTGTCGGTGGAGGCGGATAAATATACTGCGGCCACCGAACTCGAACTGGACAACGGCTATTTTATCCGGGCCCTGCCCGGGGCCCGGATCACCCAGCCGGTGGAAGCCTGTTTATACATCCGCACCGAAGGCATGGCCCAGCACGTTCATAATATCGTCGTCGCCGAACCAGGGTCCCAACTGCATATTATCACCGGCTGCACCACCCATCCGGGGGTCACTTCCGGCCTGCATCTGGGAATTTCCGAATTTTTCATCAAAAAAGGGGCGCAGCTCACCTTTACCATGGTCCACAATTGGGCCGAAAACGTCCATGTCAGGCCCCGCTCCGCCATTATCGTGGAAGAGGGCGGCGTCTATTTGTCCAATTATATCGTCTTAAAACCGGTGAAATCAGTCCAAATGTACCCCAGCGTCCGCTTAGTGGGTGAAGGTGCTGTGGCCCGGCTTAATTCCGTAGTGGTGGCCCATCCGGGCTCGGTATTGGATCTGGGCGGGAAAGTCGTTTTGGAAGCGCCCGTACACCAAGGCAGAGGTCATCGCCCGAACCGTGACCACCGGGGGCACTGCCATTGCCCGGGGGCATCTGATCGGCAAAGTGCCCCATGTTAAGGCCCACCTGGAATGCCGGGGATTGATTCTGGCCAAAAAAGGCATCATGTATGCCGTTCCCGAACTGACCGGTGAGGTGGCCGGAGTGGAGATGTCCCACGAAGCCGCCGTCGGCCGCATTGCCCAGGAAGAGATCGAGTATTTAATGGCCCGGGGCCTGACTGAAGATGAGGCGGCCTCAACTATTGTCCGGGGTTTTCTCAACGTGGAGATCGAAGGACTGCCCCAGGCATTAAAAGATGATATAGAAAAGACCATCCAGGAAACGGAGAAGGGTTTATAAGTTACGTTTTCAGTTTTCAGTTTTCGGTTGGGGGCGGTTTGATGGCGCTGCCCCCAATCACAATTCCCCCCGCTCCAGAATTACCCTTGCGGATTTTCACCTTCCATGCTATAAATTCCTTAAATTCTCCGATAATTATGTATAGAACCTCAGGTTTCTAGATAAGCTATGCGCCAAGGTAAATATCAACGTAAACAGTTAACCGAAAATAAACTCTATCTCATCAACGAGGTTTCCCGTCTGGTCAATCTCTCTCAAAAACGTATCCGGGAATACGAAAAAGAGGGATTGATCAAACCACTGCGGGAGAACAGCACCAATAACCGTTTATATACTGAATTCGAAGTTACTCAGATCCAGCGGGTCAATTCCTTGATCCACGATCGGGGCTTCACCTTGGCCTGTCTTAAAAACTTATTGGTATTAGCACCCTGTTGGAATATCTTCGATTGCCAGGTGAAAGATCAGTGTTCGGCCTATCACCTTCCCTGGCGCCCCTGCTACGAGGTGCGGGAGTATCGGGAAACCAGTTGCGCAGGGCCTTGTGAGCGTTGCGCCATCTGGCTGAACCGCCATCTTCCCAAGGAAAAAATTCTAGAGCCGTTCCCGACCGAGAAGTGAGCCACTTATTCATCTCTCGCCGACACCACCGCCTCGCCGCCGCCGGACGGCGGCTCCGCGACTGCCGTCAAGGCAGTGGCGCTAGTCGGTTTTTCCAACTGCGGCAAAACCACCTTAATCTGCAAACTCCTCAGCCTGGCCACCGAACGCGGCTTTCGGGTCGCCGCCGTCAAGCATAGTCATAAGATGTTGGAAGTCGATCAATCCGGCAAAGATACCTGGCGTTTCCGGCAAGCCGGCGCCCGCACCGTTGCCCTGGCAGCCCCCGGGCTTCTTCAGGTGGCGCATGGTTCCGGCGAGGACCCAGCCGGCGAAACGGTTTTGGCCGCCCTGCCCCGAGATGCGGATTTTATCCTGGTGGAGGGTTATAAGCACGGCCCGCTGCCCAAAATTATTTTTGTGCCCGCCGGCAATCCCGAAGCGGCTCTCCCCTCTTTTCCCAACGCCATCGCCTATATCTCTGAACATGCCTTACCAACTGCTCTGCCGGTATTTTCCCGGAATCAGGTAGAGGCAATTTTGAATTTTATCCTGCAATGGCTCAAAATCTGATTACCGGGGCGGTTCTGGCGGGAGGGCGCAGCCGCCGCCTGGGCCGGGATAAGGCCACCTTCCCCCTGGCCGGCCGGCCGTTGGCCCATTGGGTCACCGCCGCCATCGGCCCATTGGTCGACGAATGCTGGCTGATCAGCAATCAACCCCTGGCGCACCTGAAATTGGGATTTCCCCTGCTCATCGACGTGCTGCCGGGTCGGGGCGCCCTCGGGGGACTGCTGAGCGTCATGCTGATTGCCAAAGGCAGCCACATTCTCCTGAGCGCCTGTGACACGCCGTTTTTGCAACCCGCTCTCTTAAAGGCAATGATCGCCCAGGCTCGGGGAGGCCTGGACGCGGTGGTCTGCCGCTCCAGCCGCGGCCTGGAACCCTTGCCCGGCTTGTTCAGTTGCCGCTTGCTGCCGCACCTCCAGGCGCAAATTCAAACTAATGATCTGCGGCTGCGGACCCTGCTGAACTCCTGCCGGACCAAAATCTTGCCGCCGGAAGAAGTTTGCCGGGAGGATCCGCACGAACTGTCATTCATTAATATCAATACCGTTGCGGATGCGGCCAGAGCCGCAGAAATGGCCCTCGTTTTTGCTGATGATCAGACAGGCCCTGCAGGAATGGGCAACTCTGGCTCGGATACGACCCGTTGAGCAACCGTCTCTCGCAAGGCAGGTGCAGGTCTTACCGGATTCTCCAAAGCGGTTCCGGCTAAGTCGTGGCGCCTTTTTTCTGGTTTGTGTTCCGCAGAAAGGCGGCTACCTCCCTCTCCAGAGCCTGCAGTTCCCGATATTCCTTGCAAAATTTTTCAGAGACCTTGTCAGGCATGTAATCCCAATAAGCCATTTCTGCGGGAGTGAAGAGCGTCTCCTGGTCCGGCATGGTGCGAGCCTCCGGATTCCTGCCGTTTTGGCCGGCATCGGGATGATGCTTGGCCCCTGGCTGTGGCCGTGAGGCAGGTTGCGTTACCGAGGCGCAGGGCGCACCGATGTTAGCGTCGGATAGGCCGGGTCTGGAGGAACGCCCGGATTTGCTCGTGTTGCTGGTCATTTTGTGCATGAGGGCAACGATGCGGGTGACTTCGCGAGCCGATTGAATCACCAGCTTGTGGTTGTTTTCGGCGCTAGCGGCCTCGGTCGTCTTCAGGACCAGGTCCAGGGCGTGGCTGAGTTTGTCGAGGCAGTCCTGAAGCAGGGCCGGTTGCGAGCTAAAGGTTTCCATCTGCGGGGCTCCTTGTTTTAGTGGTCAGAGGTCAGATTTAGTGGGAGCATAGCAGAAAAGGACCGCGGGGAGACAGAACAGATGAGACAGATGTCACAGTTACGTGGTTAGTGGTTAGTGGACGGATTTGATGGAGGTAAAACTCCTCCCATCTACAAAAACCTAGAAGCCGAGTGGTTCGATATTTGTGACTTCATAGGGAGAAGTGTAACTTCCAGGCTGATTTGCTACCATTTTCATACATATTATTCACGGAGCACAGGTGCCCCCCTTATGCCCGTGAAAACCATCTTCTTCCCCGGCCCCCGGCCCGGGTCAGGTCCCCTATCAGTGCCCCATCTTTTCCGCCAGGAGCCGCTGGGCCAGCTTTTCCTCCAGGTCCCTGACCATGGCGCTCAAAACTTCGCTCTCCCGCAGGGGCCCGGAACCATTCCACCCCTCTGACAGGGCCTGTTCTTTCCTGATCCGAAATTCCTCCACACTCCCAACATGATCCTTACATAGCAGCAGTTGCTGGAGAATATGCTGCTCGGTCACCGACAGGTCTGCAATCATATCAACCGGAACTCCATTTGGGATGTTAGATACATAAAATGCTTCCTTTTAAATGCCATGTCTTATACTATATCATAATAAGCATCTGTCCGAATATGGTTTTAGTTTTGTTCTCGGTTAGGCATAATTCAAGAATAACAATTCCAACAATTGGACAGGATGCTCCTTGAACCTGTTCGTGAGTCTTTTTAAAAACGCCGGCCCCAAACCACAAAAATCTTGACAGGGCGGCGCAGTTATGCGACATTTTTATATCGTCCGGTAATTCATGGGGGAAGTTTCGTCTTTCTCCCGGCCAAGCCGGGCGACTCGGCACCAGCGGCACTAACACACACGTTTGAGGTAATCAAGTGCATCTGGCGTAATGCAGTTCGGTTACGGAAGATGCATTTTTTATGATATAATGAAATTATGGCGATAATTCAGGTAACAATTCCAGGGCGCCAGGCTTTCCCCGCCGAAGCGGGCCTAAGCGTGGCCGAGGCTTTAAAACAATTTGGCGTGGCCGGCGATCATGATGTGGTGGCGGCCAGAGTCAACGGCAATTTGGTCGATTTAAACGCCTCCCTGCTGGACGACAGCACTATTACCCCCATTTCCCAGGAATCTCCCGAGGGCTTGGACATCGTCCGCCACAGCGCCGCCCACATCATGGCTGAGGCCGTCCGCTCCCTCTTTCCCGGTGTCAAGATCACCATCGGCCCGTCCATCGAAACCGGCTTTTATTATGATTTCGACCCGCCCCAGCCTTTTACCCCCGAGGACCTCGAGCGCATCGAGGCCCGGATGCAGGAGTTGGTCGGGCAGGACCTGCCCTTCAGCCGCCGGGAAGTCTCCTGGCAGGAGGCGGTGGATTTCTTTAAAGGCCAGGGTGAAACGTATAAGCTGGAACTGCTCCAGGACCTTCGGGATCAGCAGGTCAGTCTTTACCGGCAGGGCGAATTCGTCGACCTTTGCCGCGGGCCCCATATCCCTTCGGCCGGCTACCTCCGGGCCTTTAAACTCACCGGCGTGGCCGGGGCCTACTGGCGCGGGGACGAGCGCAATCCCATGCTCCAGCGCATCTATGGCACCGCTTTTGCCACCGCCGCGGAACTCGAGCAGCACCTGCACTTCCTGGAAGAGGCCAAACGCCGGGATCACCGGCGCCTGGGCAGGGAACTGGGACTTTTTGCCATCGAAGACGAAGCCGGCCCCGGACTGGTCATCTACCATCCCAAGGGCGCCCGGCTCCGGGTGTTGCTGGAGGATTTTGAACGGCGGGAACATCTGCGCCGGGGCTATCAGATCGTCATGGGCCCCACTCTCCTCAAGCTCGATCTCTGGAAGCGGTCCGGTCATTTCGAAAACTACCGGGAAAATATGTATTTCACTCAAATAGATGAGATCGACTACGGCATTAAACCCATGAACTGCGTGGCCCACATGCTCATCTACAAATCCCGGATCCGCAGTTATCGGGAGTTGCCCATCCGTTACTTTGAGTTGGGCACGGTGCATCGTCACGAACGGTCCGGGGTTTTGCACGGTCTCACCCGGGTGCGCCAGTTTACCCAGGACGATGCCCACATCTTGTGCCGCCCGGACCAGGTTGAAGAAGAAATTGCCGGCGTCATCGATTTTGTCGCCGACGTCATGGCCGTTTTCGGTTTCGATTACGAGGTGGAGCTTTCCACCCGGCCGGAAAAATCCATCGGTTCGGACGCCGACTGGGAGCGGGCCACCGATGCCCTGATCAATGCCCTCAAGGCCCGCAACCTGCCCTTTGACGTCTGCGCCGGCGAAGGGGCGTTTTATGGTCCCAAGATCGACATCAAGCTCAAGGATGCCATCAACCGCCGCTGGCAGTGCGCCACCGTGCAATGTGATTTCACCCTGCCGGAGCGTTTTGATCTGAACTTTGTCGGGCCGGACGGCAGCCCCCACCGGCCGGTGATGTTGCACCGGGTGATTTTAGGCTCCCTGGAACGCTTCCTGGGGGTGCTCATCGAACATTACGCCGGCGCCTTCCCGGTCTGGCTGGCCCCGGTGCAGGCCATCATCCTGCCCGTTACCGACCGGGCCCATGCCTTCGCCCTGGAGGTGGCCCAGAAAATGCACGAAGTTGACCTCCGGGTGGAAACCGATCTGCGCAATGAAAAATTGGGGCTGAAGATTCGTGAGGCTCAGCTTCAGAAAATTCCATATATGCTTATAGTCGGCGACAAGGAAGTCGCTGCCCGGACGTTGTCGGTCCGGCAACTGAACGGCACCGAAACCAAAGATGTGCCCTTGGAAGAGTTTGTCGACCGCCTTCAGACCGAAGGCCAGATGCCCCGAACCAGTAAAAAATAACTTCAGGACCGGAGGATTTAACTATCCAGAAACAACCGAAAGTTAACATTAACAGGATGATCAGGGCCAGTGAAGTACGGTTGATCGGCGCTGACGGCGAACAGGTGGGCATCATGCCGCTGAATGAAGCCCTGAATCGGGCCGCCGAAGCCAATCTTGACCTGGTGGAAGTCGCCCCCCAGGCCAGTCCCCCCGTCTGCCGGGTCATGGATTACGGTAAGTTTAAGTATTTACAGAGCAAAAAGACCCAAGAGGCCCGAAAAAAACAGACCGTCATCCAGGTTAAGGAAGTTAAATTTAGACCGAAAATTGAAGATCACGACGTTGCTTTTAAAGTAAAAAACATTCGCAAGTTCCTGGCCCAAAAAGATAAGATCAAAATTTCCCTGGTCTTCCGGGGCCGTGAGATCGCCCATCCCCAGATCGGCATTGATTTATTAAAACGGGTTGCCGCCGAGATAGAGGATATCGGGACAGTGGAACAGATGCCTAAGATCGAAGGCCGCAACCTGACCATGATCATCGCCCCTAAATGATATTGGGAAACTAACTGGTTTAAGTTATTCATTTTCGGTGACTTAAGAAACGAGCTTTGGTAAATTTAGCTTTTGCCGAACTCTTTTCATATTCCCTTTCTCCTCGAGGGGAGAGGGTCAAAGGGTGAGGGGTGAATAAAGACCCGGTAGCTGGCAACTTACTATCATAAATTAGAATTCAAATATCGATATCGTCTAAAAGGGAAATACTATGCCTAAAATCAAAACCCACCGCGGGGCCGCCAAACGGTTAAAGGTCACCGGTACCGGGAAATTTAAGATGACTAAATCAAACCGGCGACACATCCTGACCTCAAAATCGTCGAAACGCAAACGTCATCTGCGTGCTCCCGAGATGGTGGCCAAGGCCAACGAAAAGAATTTAAGAAAACTTCTACCATATCTCTAAGTGAGGTTATCTCATGCCACGCGTAAAACGAGGTGTCCGGGCCCACGCCCGTCACAAAAAAGTAATGAAAATGGCCAAAGGCTACCGGGGTGGCCGGCGGCGTCTCTACCGGTCGGCCCGGGAAGGAATCGATAAGGCTCTATGTTATGCCTTCCGGGATCGGCGAGTCCGCAAACGCGAGTTCCGTAATCTCTGGATCATTCGCATCAATGCCGCAGTCCGGCCGTTGGGGTTGTCTTACAGCCGCTTTATTAACCATTTGAATAAGGCCAATATTAAGTTGGACCGCAAAGTGCTGGCCGATCTGGCGGTTTATTACCCCGAAGATTTCTCCCGTATCGTCGAGTTGGCCCAAAAAGCTGCCTAGGTGCTGCCGCCTACACCTGTAATTTTAAGCTCGCATCCTAAGGAATACGCCACGTGACCCTGGAAGAATTGCAGCAGGCCGCCGGCATTGCTCTGGAAGAGATTACCGCGGCCGGTTCCAAGGAAGCCCTGGAACAGGCCCGGGTTAAATTTTTAGGTCGCAAAGGCCTGATTACCCTGGCCTTGCGCTCGTTGAGCAGCCTGCCGGCCGAAGTCCGGCCTCAGTTCGGCCAGGAGGCGAACCGCCTGAAAAAGCTGCTCGAGGCGAACCTCGAGGAGGCCCACGACCGCTTGAAAAAAGCGGCCCTCCAGGCCGAAGCCGGCACGGGCCTGGACGTCACCCTGCCGGGCCGGCGACTTGATCTGGGCCGGTTGCATCCCATTACCCAGATCACCCGGGAAATTTGCGATATCTTTGTGCGCATGGGCTTTCAGGTGGTGGAAGGTCCGGAAATCGAAACCGACTATTATAATTTCGAAGCCTTGAACATCCCCAAAGACCACCCGGCCCGGGATATGCAGGACACTTTTTATATCTCCGACAACATCGTCCTGCGCACCCACACCTCCCCCATGCAGGTGCGGGTCATGGAACAGCAGCAGCCGCCGGTGCGGATCATTGCGCCCGGCAAAACCTTCCGGCGGGACTCCGATCTGACCCACACTCCCATGTTTCACCAGGTTGAGGGTCTCCTGGTGGACAAAGACATCTCCTTTGCCGATCTCAAAGGCGTACTGACCGTCTTTGTTCACGAAATGTTCGGCTCCGAGGTCAGCCTCCGTTTCCGCCCCAGCTTCTTTCCCTTCACCGAGCCCAGCGCCGAAGTTGATATCCAGTGCGTTATCTGCCGGGGAGCCGGCTGCCGGGTCTGCTCTCAGACCGGCTGGCTTGAAATCCTGGGCTCCGGTATGGTCGACCCGGAGGTTTTTGGCTTTGTCAACTACGATCCCGAAGTCTATACCGGCTTTGCCTTCGGCATGGGCGTCGAACGCATTGCCATGCTCAAGTACGGCATCGATGATTTGCGGCTGTTTTTCGACAACGACCTGCGTTTTCTAAGACAATTTTAGTTAGTTATCCGACAATCGCTGTTGTTGTGAAACTTGTCTGAAACCCACAGCTTTTAGCCCATTGCCTATAGCCTATGGCCCATAGCCTGACTATCTGGCGTCTCCTTGATCACGGCCCCGGTTCACCCGGCTGGAATATGGCGGTGGATAAAGCCCTGTGGCGTTCCCATGCCGAAGCCGGCGGCCCCCCTACCCTGCGATTCTATCAATGGTCCCAGCCGACCCTGTCTCTGGGAGCGGGGCAACACCTTCCAGCCTGGCTCTCCCTGGAACGGCTGCAATCCCTGGGGTTGGCCGTGGTGCGGCGGCCCACCGGTGGTCGGGCGGTGCTGCACGGCAACGATCTCACCTATTGTCTGGTGGCGGGAGAAAGAGAAGGTTTTCCGCCGTCGGTGACGCTGGTGTATCGGCGCCTTTGCCGGGGTCTGCAAGCCGGCTTGGCCCGATTTGGCATTGCCGCCGCTGCCGGCGCTTCCACCCGTCTTAGTCCCCGTGGTTTTGATTGTTTTGCCGGTGTCGCCGGCGGCGATTTGACCTGGCAGGGGAAGAAATTCCTGGGCAGTGCCCAGGCCTGGCAGGGCCGTTCTTTTCTACAACACGGCGCCATCCTGCTTACCCCCCAGGAGGACCTCTGGCGGCAGCTCCTGAAGGCCTCGGATCAGGAATCGGCTGCTCCGGTGATATCTTTGACTGAAATCTTAGGCCCCCCGCCTTCCCTCAGCGCCCTCAAAAATGCCCTGGTGCAGGGCTTCCGGGAGGAACTTGGCCTGTCTTTCGCCCCCGGCGGCCTCACTTCCTGGGAAGAGCGCTGCCTGGCCGGCGAATTTGGAAACTCACCTTTGTCAGGTGCAGAAGTAAGATGAATAACAATATACGCCCATGGAGCAGTGGCTGACATGAAGGCCGTGCATATTTTAAGGACAAGTCAGCAGCTGCCGCTCGACCGGGAGGAAGTCTTTGCCTTTTTTGCCGAGGCCGGCAACCTGGAGCGTATCACCCCGCCCGAGTTGCAATTCCATATCATTACCCCGCCGCCCATCACCATGCGATTAGGAACGCTCATTGAATACCGGCTCCGCCTCTTCGGCGTGCCCTTCCGGTGGTTAACCCGCATCTCCCATTGGGACCCGCCGCATGCCTTTAGAGATGAACAGCTCCGGGGGCCGTACCGCACCTGGGTCCACACGCATCGCTTTTATGCCACCGACCAGGGAACCCGCATGGAAGATGAGGTGCAGTACCGGCTGCCCCTGTTTCCCGTGGGGGAACTCGCCTATCCGCTGGTCAAACAGCAGCTTCAGCGCATCTTTGCCTTCCGGCGGCAGGCTATTACCGCACTGCTGAGAAACTATCCGTCAGAATAATTTCATCACTACAGGCTCTGCAGCATTTTAATGTGATCCGGGACGCACTCTTCCAGGACCGCCAGGTTATAGCCTCCTTCCAAAACGCTGATGATCCGGCTGCCGCAGCAGTCTCTGGCAAAGGCTCCCAATAAAGCCCCCATGCCCAAGTAGCCTTCCCGGGTCAGGTCCATACGGGCCAGCGGGTCGCTCTGATGGGCATCGAATCCGGCCGAAATCATCAGGCAATCCGGCCGGAAATTTTCCAGGGCCGGCAGGGCAAAGTCCGTTATCGCCGCCAGATAGTCCTGGTCTCGGCTGTGGGGCGGCAACGGCAGGTTCAAGGTGGTTCCCAATCCCGGCCCTTTGCCGGTTTCGGTCTTCCTGCCGGTGCCGGGGTAGCAGGTCGCGGGGTCCTGGTGCAGCGAGATATAGAGCACCGTCGGGTCGGTTTCAAACAGGTGTTGAGTGCCGTTGCCGTGGTGTACGTCCCAATCCACTATGGCCAGCCGCTGCAGGCCGTACTTTTCCTGGAGATAGCGGGCGCCCAGGGCCACGTTGTTGAAGAAACAAAACCCCATGGCCCGTGACCGCTCCGCATGATGTCCGGGGGGCCGGATGGCGCAGAAAGCATTGTTGACCTTGCCGGACATCATGGCGTCGCCAGCGGCCATGACGCCGCCCGCTGCCAGCCGGGCGATGCCAAATGATTCCGGGCAGATGCCGCAGTCCCCGGTATCCAGGATCGGCAGCCCTTTTTCACAGGCTCGTTGAAAGCGGGTGATATATTCGGAATCATGCAATTTTTCAATCCATTCCAGAGGCGCTGCAGTTGGTTTTAGGCAGATCAACTCCGGCAACAGTCCAGAGACGACTAAACGTTGATGGATAACTAAAAGACGATCAGACCGCTCTACATGCCAGCTCCCCGGATCATGGCGGAGATATCGTTCATCATACACATAACCGGTCCTGGCCATGTTGCTTTCTCCTTTAGTTTAAAAGCAGTAAACCGATTGTATCTTTTTTTAAATAAGTATATTCTTTAAGGTTACAGGACTATCGAGTACAAAGGGAAAACTTAAAAAAAGCCGGTTGATCTAGTTTGCTCGCGCAACCGACCCTTTTCCGGACCAGGGAGGAAATCAGATGCTGATTAGAAATTTCATGACCAAAAATGTCATTACCATCGATGCCGAAGAATCCATGCCCAAAGCCATTCAACTTCTCAAACAGCACAAAATTAACATGATGCCCGTGACCCATCAAGGCAAGCTGGTGGGTGTCATCACTGACCGGGATTTAAAACAGGCGTCACCTTCTGAAGCCACCGATTTAGAAAAGCATGAGATTAAGTATCTTCTGAATAAAATTAAAATTAAGGGTATTATGACCAAAAATGTCATAACGATCCCGCCGGACTATACCATCGAAGAGGCAGCCGAGGTTTTAATGAATCACGATATTTCCGGAGCCCCGGTGGTCAATGACCAGGGGCAAATGGAAGGCATTATTACCAGCACCGACCTCTATAAGTCTCTTATCGCTTTAAGCGGCCTGGGCCGCAGAGGCATTCAATTCGCCTTCCAGATAGAGGACCAGCCTGGAACCATCAAGGAATTGACGGATGTTATTCGAGCTGCCGGTGGCCGTATTGCCAGCATCATGAGTTCTAATGACCGGGTGCGGGAAGGCTGGCGCAATGTTTTTATACGGGCCTACGATATTAATCGCGAGATTCTGCCGCAGTTGATCAAAGACCTGCAAAATCAAGCCACCATGCTGTATATGGTGGACCATAAAGAAAATAAAAGGCAGATTTTTCCCGGCCCGGCCCCGGTTGGTTTCAAAATTTAACGTTTTGGGCAGTCGTACTTTGGGTGCGACTGCCCTGGGGCAATCCAGAGTGCATCTCCAGCGGGCTTCATCCCATCTATCATGGAGATTGGCGCTGCCTCTTGCTGATATCCTTCTTGAATCCGCCAGGCTGCCCATCGATTCCTCCCACTTGTCCCCCGCCTTCGACTTTTAGAAGGACTTTTATACCGGCGCTTCCAGAAACCGTACGGGCAGTTTGATGGTCACGGTCGTGCCTACGCCGATCTCGCTTTCCAAGTTGATGGTGCCCCGGTGTTCATCAACTATCTGGCGCACAAAGACCATGCCCAGACCGGTGCCGCCCACCTTGGTGGTGAAATACGGTTCAAAGACCTTGGTGACGACCTCCGGCGGCATCCCTTTGCCTGTATCCTGGATCACCAGGGTAGCATGGCTCTGATCCAGGGACGTGCTGAAGCGAATCTCTCCCTGGGCGCTGGTGGCCTCCAGGGCGTTGCGCACCAGATGGGCGATGGCCACTTTAAGGAGATGTTTATTTAACTGGGCATAAACGGGATAGGGATGGTAGCCGGTGACCAGATGGATATGCTTGCGGTCAAAATCCCCATGCAACATCTCCACAATGTCCCGGACAACTTTGTTTAAGTCATCCTGGGAAAAGAAGGATTTTTTATTCTGCGCCAGGTTTTCAAACTTCTCCACCATCTCCTCCAGGCGTTTGGCTGCTTCGGCGATGGCCAAGGCCCAATTGCGGGCCGGGTCGTCCGGCGCGGTTTTTTTCACCAGACGGTTGCTAAACCCCCCGATGACATGCAGGGGGTTCCGAATGCCGTCGGCGACGCCCAGGGCCATTTCGCTCATGGTGCGCTCCATCACCAGGGCCTCCATCTCCCGGTTGAGGGCCAAAATCTCCTGGCTGGTGGCCTCCAGATGCGAGTGATCCGCTGCCATGCGGCGATACAATCTCTGGATATTGTGGAAAAACAGCGTCACCGAAGCCACAATGATGGAAGTGATGGCATTCAAGCCGCCGCTGTAGGGCCGCAGTTGTTTCCACAAGGCCTCCTGGCCGGTAAAGATCAGCAGGTACGCGACAATATGCCCCAGGGACCGGGAAACCCCAAAGGCCAGCAGGACCAGCGAGAGCCAATAGAGAAACAGCCACAGGGCGTTATCCATCTCCTGGGCCACCAGTCGTCGGCAGCGGCGCCAGGCGGCCCAACCAAAGATGAGGACCAGACCGGAGCCGATAATATCCACCAGTTGAACTAATAAGGGCATGACCTTCATCGGCTTACCACCTCCTGATCTCTGCTAAAGGCCCTGATTCCCAAATAAAAGAAGACAAAGGCCGGCGCCAGAAAGAGATGGTCAAGTTTGGTAACATAGTGAAACCAGAGCCCCAGCGTGGCCACCGGCCTGTCCTGGGCGGTCCCGGTTAACCCCGCTCCCCCCGGGGGGTCCATAAAAAGGGCGATAAATTGCCCGATGAAACAATCAAAATTCCACAAGGCAAAGAAAATCCCGGACCACACGAGCCACCGGAAGCCCCGGTGTTGTTGTAGATTTTCCTGTTTGAGGGCAAAGATAAAAAAAACCATGGCCAGGGCCCAAAAAAGATAAGAGAACTGGCGAATGAAGAATGACTCCAGAGGGTCCCAATGCGGTATAAAAGCCCAGGCCGGTGAAGGTAATATCATGCATACCAAGAGAAGACAGAACAACCCGGGCAACCAGCGAGTAGCATTTATTTTTCTTTTCCATAGCTGTTCTCCACTATCCGAATCTTTCAGGATCGACTAGACGTAATTAATATATTGTATCTATTTTTTTAAAACCAGGTATTTATAAACAGAACATTTCACCTTTGAATAAATAATTATCCCGGATTAATAGATTGACAAATCTCCACAGGTATGAAAATTATAAAAAATGATGCCCAGAAGCCCAAAAAAGTGGCGCCTCGGGAATTATTCATCAAACTTTCAGAAATTATGAGCAAGGAGCGGCAAATGACCCAAAAAATCGTTGTGTGTCTAATTTTAGTTTCCTGTTTTCTGATCGGTGCCACCCTGGCTTTTGCCACGACTACACCTGATGATGCCAAGGCCTGGGTGAAGAAGGCGGTGGAATATTACAAGGCCAACGGCAAAGAAAAAGCCCTGGCGGCTTTCAGTGATTCCAAAGGACAGTTTTGCCAGGGAGATTTATATATCTATGTCTTAGATACAAACGGTAAAATGCTGGCCCATCCAAAAGCCGAACTGGTGGGGCAGGATTTTATGACGCGGAAAGATATTGACGGGAAAACTTTTGCCAAAGATATCGTCAATCTGGCCAATGAAAAAGGCAGCGGCTGGGTGGACTATAAATGGGAAAATCCTCAAACTAAGGCAGTGGAACCAAAAACCGTTTATTTTGAGAAGGTGGATGATTTAATAATCGCCAGCGGCGCCTACAAAAAATAACTCTCTCTGGAGGAAAGCATGAAGGCTTTCCTCCACCCCTAGATATAGTTACTATACTTCCTGATCTGCTAGGTATTGACAACCCCTGCTTCCCTTCTTATTGTAGTGGTGAACTGGAAGTTCGAGTAAATCTAATTGCCTTCCCCAACGCCCAATCCCTCGGGAGGAAACTGTATGTCCAATCAGATTAAAACGGTCCTGTTATTGGGTTCACTCACAGCCATTATAATATGGTTCGGCAACGCCCTGGGGGGTCAGCAGGGAATGTTGGTCGCCCTTGTCATAGCTGCCGCCATGAATTTTTTCAGCTACTGGTTTTCGGATAAGATCGTCTTGCGGATGTACGCCGCCCAGGAGGTGGGCCCGCAGGAGGCCCCGGAACTGCATGCCATGGTAAGCGATCTGGCGCGGGAGGCCGGAGTTCCTGTACCCAGACTGTTTGTCATTCCCCAGGACACTCCTAATGCCTTTGCCACGGGTCGGAATCCTGAACATGCCGTGGTGGCCGTCACCCAGGGCATTGTCCGTCTGTTGTCGCCAACTGAGCTTAAAGGAGTTTTGGCCCATGAAATGAGCCACGTCCGGAACCGTGATATATTAATTCAGTCCGTGGCTGCCACTCTGGGCGGGGCCATTATGGTTCTGGCCGATATGTTCCGTTTTTCCGCCATGTATGCAGGCGGCAGCAGTGGTGAGGAGGGCAACAACGGGGCGGTTTGCACATGTTAATAATGGCGATGTTGGCTCCGTTCGCAGCCATGCTCATCCAAATGGCCATTTCCCGGTCCCGGGAATACATTGCCGATGAAACCGGCGCCCAGCTTTGCCATAATCCCGAATCCCTGGCCAGCGCCCTGGAAAAGTTAGCATACGGCAATCAACAGATTCCCATGCAGGTTAATCCGGCCACTGAAAATATGTTCACCGTCAGTCCTCTTACCGGCGGCGGGCTGATGAGCCTGTTTAGCACTCACCCTCCCATTGAGGAGCGGATTGCCCGCCTGCGCGCCATGCGGTTCGGTTAAGCCGACCTCGCCTGAGGTTAACTATTTTTCAAGCCAGCCGACATCATCCGGCTGGCTTTATTTTGTGGCGGGCATCGAGGTTACCAGATCAGGCGATCAGCCCCGGGCATGAGCATAATGAGAACAATCGGACCTGGCCGATTCTTTATAAACCTATTTCCAGCTAGGTAATTTCAAAAGTGGATTCGGGAATGGCGGCGGGTTCAAAAGCGGGATTTAGCAGGGCCAAAAAATCCACCAGAATTCTGGCGGTGGCCCCCCAGATGGTCGTCTGGGGCATCTGGCAATAATATACCGTCGAGTGCTTCCCTTCCCACTCATGGGGGCCGGTGCGCCAGCGATGCGGCTGGAGTAATTCCCGGACCGGAAAAGCCAGGAGGCGGGCCACTTCCCGATCATTGAGAAGGAACTCGTAGGGGTAGGGGACCAGTCCCACAAAACTGTATACCTGAAATCCGGTTATGGTCAGGGTGGCGTTGAGAAAACCCAGCACGTCCACTTCCTGGGGCGCCAGGCCGATCTCTTCCTGGGATTCCCTTAGAGCCGTGGCCAGCAGGTTGTCATCGTCAGGATCATGAACCCCGCCGGGAAAGGAAATCTGGCCCCGATGGTGCTTCACCAGGTAGGTCCTCTGGGTGAACAGCATCATGAGTTCGGAGTTTTCATAAAATAATGGTATAAGCACGGCCGCAGGAATGCTGGGAACGTCTGCCTGATCCCGGGGGATGGCTTTTGAAAACAGCTGGCGTAGATGTTGTGGCGTCATTTTTGGACCAAAAAAAACCGGCAGGAATTGCACTTCCTTAGTACATTAACTATATTGTAAATAATACCATTCGACAACAGTTAGGGAAGATTATACCACTAGGAGAGGGGATTTGACCATGGCGGCGAAAGAATGCCTGATTTTAAATGATCTGAAAACCGCTATCCAGATGGAACAGGATGGCAAGAAGTTTTATGAGGAAGCGGCGCAAAAGGCCAAAAGCCAGGGCACCGCAGAAATTTTTCAATATCTGGCCAAGGGGGAAGTTTATCATATTCTGCGAATTGAAGAAATTTACGAGGCTCTGGAGAAGGATCCCAATTGGACGGAAGGCATGTGCGAATTCAATCCGCCCGCCGAAGACCCGAAAATTTTTTCCGCGGCCTTAGCCAAAGGGAATATGGGCGCCGGTGATGCCGACGATATCAAGG
The DNA here is from genome assembly GCA_963789385.1 of uncultured delta proteobacterium. Lineage (GTDB taxonomy): Bacteria > Desulfobacterota > Desulfobaccia > Desulfobaccales > Desulfobaccaceae > Desulfobacca. The sequence goes on from CAWBKT010000025.1 coordinate 161,761, forward strand.
CTTTGGAAGTCGGCATTCAGATGGAAACCAAAAGTATTGAATTTTATCAGCGCTTGGCCAGGCAGGCCCATGACGACAAGGAGCGCCGGTTCCTGATGAGCCTGATAAACGAGGAACGCGGCCATTATAATAATCTCATTGATTATCGAAACTTTCTCATCGATCCGGCAGACTGGTATTACATCCATGAAGGGCAGCACGTCGACGGCGCCTAAAGGTTAAGAGACCCATGGAAGTCATCATTATCGGTTCGGGAACCGGGGTTCCCCGCCTGCGGCGAGGTTCGCCGGCGCTGGGGGTGAAGGCCGGGGAGACATTTATCCTGCTGGATATCGGCTCGGGGACGCTCCGGTCCATGCTGCATTATGACCTGAATTTTAATGATATCGATATCCTCTGCCTGAGCCATTTGCACCCTGACCACGTCGGAGATCTGGTTCCTTTCTTCTTTGCCAGCCGTTACAGTCTGGGCTATACCAGGAAAACGCCTTTCTGGCTTCTGGCGGCCCAGGGGTTCAATGAATTTCGAGAAAAATTGCTGCATGTCTGGGGCGAATGGGTGGAGCCGCCGCCCGGGCTGATGCGGGTACAGGAACTGGCCAAAGACCGCAGAGATACTTTTACCACGGATGGTCTGACCATCACCGCCGCGCCGGTCAAGCACATAGACGGCAGCCTGGCTTATCGTTTGGAATTTGCCGGTAAAACGATCGTCTATTCCGGCGATACCGACTGGAGCGATTCCCTCATCGACCTGGCCGCCGGGGCAGACCTGTTGATTTTAGAGGCCTCGAATCCTTTTAAAGTTCCCGGGCATCTGACCCCTGAAGAGGCAGGCCGGTTGGCCGGTCAGGCCGGGGTGCCGCGGCTGGTGCTCACCCATATCTATCCTCCCGGCGATGCGGTGGATCTGGCGGCGGCAACCGGCCGCAGCTTTGCCGGGGAGATTACCGTAGCCGAGGATGGCTTGCGGCTGCAAGTTTAGTTTTGAGTAATGAGGACCGAGTTAACAAAGGAGATTATCATGGAAGATTTATTTAATAAAACTATCAGCTTTGGTATCGGCTTGTTTGACTATACCAAGGAAAAAGTGGAAAAGCTGGTGGACGAGATGGTCAAGCGGGGTGAAGTCAGCAAACAGGATACTTCCAAAACAGTTGAGGAACTTTGGGAAAAGGCTTCCAAAGAACAGAGCGCCTTCTGGAACAAGGTTAAAACCTACATAAAAAATATTATCGATGAGATGGCTATGCCGAGCAAGAGCGATTTCAAGGCCCTGGAAGACCGGGTAGCGGAATTAGAAAATCGGGTTAATGAACTCAAGGACCAACCGCCGACTTGAGATTTTTAGGGAGACTCTGATTATCAGGCGGTGCGGTTGTTAAGATAATCGGTGATTTCCAGAAACAGGGTCTTTTCGGGGGAAGCGGGGAAAACTTCAAGGTTGGTTTGCGCCGCAATGGTGTGTTTTCGAGCCAACTGGCGGGCATACTCGATGGAGCCATATTTTTCCAGCAGAGGCAGCAGTTCCCGGGCAAGTCTGGCCACATCGCTTTCTTTGACCGAGCGCCGCAACTGGTCCTGTTCGGCCGGGGTGGCCTGGCGCAGGGCATGAATAAACGGCAGGGTGATCTTGCCTTCTTTCAAGTCATTGCATACCGGCTTGCCCATCTCCCGGGGATCGCCGGTGAAATCAAGGATGTCGTCAATCAGTTGAAAAGTGATGCCTAAATTTAGGCCGAACTCTTCTATGGCCTGTTCCAACCGGTCATCAACCCCGCCCAGGAGGGCGCCGATCTGACAGGCGGCTGACATGAGCTTGGCGGTTTTGCGGGTGATGACGTCGAAATATTCTTCTTCGGTCATATCCAGGCGGCCGGTATTGACCAGTTGCAGCACCTCCCCTTCCGCCATGTAGGTCGTGGTGCGGGCCAGGACCTCCATAACCCGAATATTTTTAGTGGCCACGGCAATGCTCAGGGCTTTGGACAGAAGAAAATCTCCCACCAGGATCACTGCCTGATTGCCCCAGATGGTGTTGGCGGAGGAATGGCCGCGCCGCACCGTGGCAGCATCCACGACATCATCGTGAAGCAAGGTAGCCGCATGCAGGTATTCAAAGATGGTGGCGACTTCCGGCAGGCGATCTTCACGGCAGCCGCACATCCGGGCTGCCAGCAGGAAGAGCAGCGGGCGGATTCGTTTGCCCCCGGAAATGAGAATATGATCCCAGACCTGGGAAATAAGGCCGACGTGGGTGGCCAGGTTGCCCGACAAAGCCAGATTAATGCGTTCCAGGTCCGGCTCCAGGCGTTTTAAAATCATTTTTTGACGCAATTTCACAAACTTTTCCTCAACTTTCAGATAATAACTTTTCAACCCTCTCTTGTCAATTTTTTCTCATAAATTTTACCGTCGTCAAATTTAGTGAAGTCATTATAGTCATTGCCAAAGAAGGTTTTTATGGGTTCCCCCTTACCCTGATCTTCTCCCCGGGGTAAAGAGGCGGGCATGGTTGGCGGAATTTAAATTTTTAATGTATACTGAAACATGGTGGACGGTTTCAACCTCTTGTTATTAGACGATATGCCTGTGCCACCGGCCGGAGCCTGGCAACGACAATTGGCCCTGTCTCAGGCAGCTTCCGTATAATCTCACCTAAGATGTCGTAGGTATACGTCTTGGTGATTTTTACCGGCTGAATCCGGCCGATTTCGCTCCAGCCGGCGTTGATCAGAACCTTCCCGTCCACTTCCGGGGCCTGGCCGCACAGGCGGCCCTGGAGCAGCAATTCCGTCTCTTCGCTATAGCCTTCCACCAGGACCTCCTGCACCGTGCCTTTGAGGCGGCGCAATTTTTGACGGCAGATTCCCGCCTGGAGCGTCTTGAGGAGCCGGGCCCGCCGGTTGGCTTCCTTAACCGGGATCTGGTCCTTGAGCCTGGCGGCCGGGGTGCCCTCCTCGGGTTGAAAGGCAAAGATGCCCACATGGTCGAATTGCAGTTCGGTAAGGACCCGGCCGAGCTCGTCGCAATCCGCCGGGGTTTCACCGGGAAAGCCGGTGATAATCGAAGTTCTCAGGACGGCCCCAGGGAGGTGCCTCCGAATCAAGGCCACAGTTTCCCGTATCTGCTCCTGGGTATAGCGCCGTCCCATCCGGCGGAGCAGGCGGTCGTTGACATGCTGGAGGGGCAGGTCCAGGTACGGGCAGATCCGGGGATGAGCGGCCATGACCGCCAACAGTTCCGGGGTGACGCCGGCCGGATGACCGTAAAGCACCCGGAGCCACCGCAGGCCCGGCAATGCCGCCAGACGGCTCAACAGGACCGGCAGGTGCGACGGTCCGCCCTGATCCGTGCCGTAGGCGGTGGTGTCCTGGGCCACCAGATTCAGTTCAACTACTCCCCGGGCAACCAACTGGGCGGCCTCCGCCAGGATGGCTTCCAGGGGGCGGCTGCGGTATGGGCCACGGATGCCGGGGATGGTGCAATAGGTGCAGCGGTGGCTGCAGCCTTCGGCGATTTTGAGATAGGCGCTGTAAAAAGGCGTCGTCAACCGCCGGGGCCAGACCTGCCGGTAGGTGAGCCATTCCTCCCGGCAGACCACCCGGGATGGATCGGGTTCATTCGATAAGATATTAATTAAGTCAGGAAAATCATTGACGCCGAGGAAGACATCGACTTCGGGAAGCAGGTCCGGCAGCTCCTGTTGGTAGCGCTGCACCAGACAGCCCGCGGCGACCAACCTGGTCCCGGGACGGGACTGCTTGACGGCAGCCAATTCCAGGATGGTGTCGATGGCCTCCTGGCAGGCGGAGGCTATAAACCCGCAGGTGTTGACCAGCAGCAGGTCGGCCTCCTGGGGCCGGGAAGTTATCTGCCAGCCTGATTCTTCCAGGAGGGCCAGCATAATTTCGGTATCCACCCGATTTTTGGCGCAGCCCAGGGTGACGGGGTAGACGCTGGGGGAACTTTTAGTGGTGGTTGCCATGGCCTGTTTTGAGTTCCGGGTTTCGAGTTTTTAGTTTCCGGTTTTCAGTTAAAAAATAAATTAGGGAAGCGGAGCTTCCTGGGACAATAGGTTCCCAGGAAGGACGTGAGAATCAGATCTTTAATGCCGCTCATTATCCGGCGCCGGTGGCCAGGACGGTCCAGCGGTCTATGGCGGCAAACATCAGCAGCCAGAAAATGAGCTGTCCGATCAGCAGCCGCCGCCGGGTTCGGGCGCTCGGCAGCCGGTTTTTTTCCAGGGTCTCGAGAAAATTATACATAACGGCGCATTCCACGGCAAATGGCGGGAAGCCCAGATAACCCAGGGCCGGCATCTCAAAAATCCTGCCGGCATTAAAATATGGGAGGGTATAGACCCACCTGGCCTTGGCCCAGTAATTCCAGAATTCCCAGAAAAAGCCGCAAATCAGGCCGGCCAGCAGCAGCAGATACAGCTCCTGCCGCCGGCCGCGGCGCCAGTCGGCCCAGAGCGATTTTCCTCCCGCCAGATAGCAGAAAGGATCCAGGAGGAAGATGAAAGCCAGCCAGGGCAAGGGAAAGAAATAGCGGGGCCACAGGAAAGGCAGCACGAGCAGGACCAGACCGGCAATCGTAGACGGGGGCATCCAGGCGGTCCCCGGCTCCCGCCCGGGTCCCCGGGACCGGGCAAAAAAGCCGAAAGCGGCCAAAAGATCCCTGGTCTGAAACACTCCCGGCAGGACCGTGGCAAAAGCGACGGCATAGCCCAGCCAACGCGGCAGACGCGCCGGCGGCACTCCCAGATAATGCCAGTTGCCCAGGGAGAAATTTATTACCTCAAAGACCAGCCAGCAGGTCACCGAGGCGACGGCGAGTTTGGGCAGCTCCGGCAGGCGGTCCATGAGCAGGGAATTTCCCTGTCTGGCAAAAATGACGGCATCGGCCAAAATGATATAGGACCACCAGGCAAAGGAGAAAAACCAGGTGGCGAAAGGCTCCACATCCCGGGCCAGGCCCCAGACCGCCGTCCCAAACAGGCCGGCGCCGGTCAAACCGAGCAGCAGGGAAAGATAATGGCGATAATTCATACGAATTCCAGTTCCGAGTTTTGAGTTGCGGTTCCCAAAAAAGGATTTAATCGGGGCCGCACGGCGGGAGGATTGGCTTGCCCGCCGTGAAGCACTGTTTTTTAATACTATTATGTCTCAATATTCCCCTTGCAGAAAGAGGGAGAGGGTAGTACTGGCAGCGGAGCATGAGCCTGGGAGCAGGATACAAGCCGTCTGCTTTCCTTTTGGAAAAGGGATAATGAATAATCATAACATAGTTTTCCCCCCAGGGCCGCTGCCGGGTTCTGCTGAAATAGTGAGGCAGTGAATATCCTCACAAGGAATATTTTTGGGCAATTAAGTTAAATTTTATTCTTTTTTTAGTTTATTAATATATAATAATATCAAAAGATAGCGACTCATCGACTGTTTTTTGCTTGCTTTTTCAAGTAATTTGTGCTAAATGAGATCATCTTATTAATATGGTAAAATTCAGCAATTTATTCACCTTATGTCCGTCTGGGGAGGGAGCCGACATATCTTCCTGCCCTCTTGCCGATATAGCCTGCCACGGGTCTTGTATAACCTTAACTGAGGAGAACTCATGAAAAGGTTTGGTATCCTTCTGCTCGCGCTGCTCTGGCTGCTGCCCGGTTGCGGCGGCAAAAAAAAATTAGCCTCAAAACCTCCCAGCGTGGCGCCCGTCCAAGTGGAAGAACAGCTTGCGGTGAATCAGGAAGATGACAGAGATGAGCCTTTGGTCGGCAACGTCAGCTCCCAACGGCTGGAGGAATTGTACAGCAAAAATGCCTCCCCCGGCCTGCAGGAGACCCTGGACCAGGAAATGAAAAAATGGGAAATACAAAAGACCTTTGATATGCCCATCCAGGTTAATAAAGAGGTCCGGAATTATATTTATTATTTTTCCACGGATAAAAAAGACGTCTTCAGCCGTTATTTAAGCCGGTCCACCCGCTATCTGCCCATGATCAAGAAGGTTTTTGCGGAATACGGCCTGCCCGAAGATTTGGCTTATCTGGCGATGATTGAAAGCGGTTACACCAATAAGGCCCGTTCCTCGGCCAATGCGGTGGGTATGTGGCAGTTTATCAAAGGGACCGGGGTGCGCTACGGTCTGACCGTCGACAGTTATGTGGACGAACGCCGGGACCCGGAAAAAGCCACCAATGCTGCGGCCAGGTATTTGCTGGATCTTTATAAACAGTTCGGCTCCTGGTATCTGGCGGCGGCCAGCTACAATTGCGGCGAGGGCCGGGTGCAGAAGGAAATCAACCGCAACGTCGATTTGAAAAATTTCTGGGAGCTTTCCAATAATTTATGTCTGCCCAATGAAACCAAAAATTATGTGCCCCAGATGATTGCGGCCACCATCATCGCCAAAAATCCGGAAAAATATGGTTTCAAAAATGTCCCCTACCAGCAGCCCCTGAAATATGAAGCGGTGAAATTAACCGAAGCTACTTCGCTGCAGGCGGCGGCGGTGGCGGCGACCACCAACCATGAAGAAATCAGTGCCCTGAACCCGGAATTATTGCGGGACAGCACGCCGGGCGGCGCCTATCTGCTAAAAATTCCTCCCGGCAAGAAGGAGGCCTTTAGCAAAAACATCATGGTGGCCAGGGCCGAGTTCCCGGCCTGGGGCGGCCGGGCCTATGCTTCCCGGGAAGATACCGCCGATGTGGCGGATTACACGGCGCCCCGGCGCAGCACCAAATCGTACCGGCAATATGCCAGCGCTGGAACCTATGCCGCTTCTCGGACATCATATTCGAGCAGCAGCAGAGAAACTGCCGAAACCAAACCTAAGGCCAAGCCGGAACTACGGGTTCGAGCCGCCAAGGCTTACGATGATCTCCCCAATATCAGCAACTCCAAAAATCATAAGTATCAGGAAGATGTAGCTTCCATACCGAAGACCAACAAGAAGGAAAAGGCCAAAAAAGAGATTATGGTGGCCTCCCATGCCCCGCAAACCCGGACCGCCGGCAAAGAGGCGGCCCAGCGGACCGTGAAGAGCGAAAAGGCCGAAGGCCCGGTGACGGCCAGCATGCTGCCGGGATTTGGCACGGCCAAGAAAACCAAGAAAGAAACCGCCACCGTCGCCCGCAAGCCCAACGGGAATGCCAAGAACAAAAAGAAAAAGAAAAACGATAACGATTAAGAGATAGTTTCCGGTTAAAAAGCTTTCAGCAGTGAGCAGTCAGCAGACAATAAAAGAATGGTTTTCGGTTCCCGCTTCCAGGGCAACAAATATATCAAGGGGTTAAGGAAATCACCTTAGCCCCTTAGGCTTTTTTTTCGCCACTTCGAAACCAACCGGAAAAATCCAAAAAATTACTCGAGACAAAAAATTTCTTCGCCAAGGCGGTGCCAATTAGTATAATAATAATATTTTTGTAATCAAGGCCAGCACCTTGACACCGACCTTGCAATACTCTTCAGACACGCGCCTGTAGCTCAGCTGGATAGAGCAACGGACTTCTAATCCGTAGGTCGCAGGTTCGAATCCTGCCAGGCGCGCCATATTATTAATTTAACTTAAAATTATTATTTAGCACTCTCTTCAGTCGCGACTTGAGCCGCTGCTTTCAGTGCAGAAGCCTTCCGGTAACCCCATCGCTTCTCGGACCGATTCCCCCAAAGATTGCAGATAATGGTCATTGGTCGTGGGTCCGCTCGTGACCAAGAATTTTCTGGATATCGGTGAGCGCGAGGCACCTTTTGGGGCCAGGGTGGGAGCGGTGGGGTGGCGGAAATCGTGACCGGTGATTTTGGGGATGCCCGGATGTTTGCAGATGAGAGGGGTTTCGTGTTATACTTTCCTCAAAGGAGGGTGAGACCATCCGAACTTTATGTTCTAACTGCACGTTTTGGAATAAGATAGGAGAAATGCCGGGACGTCCGGGGCAATGGGGACTTTGCCGCCGTCATGCCCCCCAAGCCCAGGTTACGCCAAAGGAAACGTTCCAACACACAGCATGGCCCCCCACGGCAGAAAATGAGTGGTGTGGTGAATATCAACGGAAGAATTTGCCTCAGCTCGAACCTAATAAGCTTTATGATAAATAGCAGGCCAGAGCCCTGCCTTTCCTTAATGGGTGAGTTCTTTGGTTGAGGGCAGAAAGAAGTGTAAAACTTCCTGCGCCACGCCCCCCGATCTGCTCTTTGCAATTTTTAAAACCATTTAGGATGAAAAGAAATTTTGAAACGGAGTTGCAGTCGTTGACGAAATAGCTCTGCACCAGAGATCCCAGTGCAGAGATAATCCCAGGATTAAAGGGGATGATGATATCCCGGCCCCATGGTTTGGGGGCCGGGACCTTTTTGGACAGAAAGCGGGGACCTCAGGGGCGGTTGTGAGCAGACAAAGATTGCTGATAAGAAGTTGAATCGGGCATAATTTCTTTGGACTAGTTACATTAGGAAGGGAAACCCGCTGCTGCCCGTTGGGACTAGAACTGATTGAATATTTTGAGCATTGCCGAAGCATCATCTGGGTTTTCTGTTAAATGGCGATTCCAAGCCTCTTGATTAGATTCGCCCAGTATCATCTGAATAACTGCCATCTTTACACCCAGACCCGCGGCAAATTCCTTCATTTCCCGTAATGTTTCCATGTGGGTAACTCCTACCGGCATCTAATCGAACTAACTGGGGCTTGGATAGAGCCTAATAGCTTGTAAATTAAGCTTGTTAGCAATTAATACTATCTCCCTAAATAATTCCGGAAAGATAAGGATCTCCGAGGTCCGCCGGTATTCAGGGCGACCCCGGTCTCAATGAGAAATTGTGATCATCCTCGCCCGTGTAAATCTCTAACCCAAAAATAAGTTGTCCAAAATCTATGTTGGGAGGGGGTGATGAGCTTAATTAAACAGTAAATATAAGAGGACTTCCTATTCCTTCTTCCCGATTTCGGTTTCTTCGAGCGCGGCTTCCTCTACAACCGGGGCCTCTGTGCCGATGTCCTCTTTTTTCGGAGCGGTGGCAATGGCGATTATCTCTTCCGGATCGGCCAGGATTTTCACCTTGTCCGAGATAACGACATCGCGCACCCGGACGCCGTCGCCGAATTCGGCCAGGCCGGAGATGTCCACCACGATCCGTTCCGGCAGGTCCTGCGGCATGCACTCGACATCCACCGCGGTAAGGCCGGAGTGGATCATGGCATTGAGGTTCTTGACCGCCGGGGCCTCGCCTGTCAGCTCGATACCGACCTTAGCGCGCATCTTCTCAGTGAGCGAGACGATCTGGAAGTCTACATGCACTAAGCGGTTCTTGATAAAATCGCGCTGCTTCTCTCGCACCTGGGCCAAATACTGCCTCCCGTCCAGGTCTATCGTCACCAGGCTGGACGAGGACAGGTGAGACGGCGTTAGCGATCCCTCATAGGCATCCAAGGTGATCGGGGTCGTCTCGATACCCTGCCCATACAGCACGGCCGGGAGTTTCCCCTGGCGGCGCAAGGGGCCTACTTTCTTGCCGAACGCCTCACGCCTGGTAGCTTTTAGTATAATTTTCTCCATCTTACTTAGGACTCCCCGAGCAACTTCACCCGACTTAACTAGTCGGATTACATAGGATTTACGGCTTATAGTTTGAAGACATTCTGGGCTTGAGGCCCCTTGGGACCGTCGACAACCTCAAACTCCACCGACTGTTCTTCCGCCAGGGAGCGATAGCCATCACCTTGAATAGCGCTGTGGTGCACAAACACATCCGGACCGCTTTCCCGGGCGATAAAGCCAAAGCCCCTGGAGTCGTTAAACCATTTTACCGTACCGTTTTCCTTCATTTTAAAACCTCCTGCAGATACTGCATTGATATCCCGCCAAAAAAGCAGGACGATCAGCCGTCAGGCAATAAAAAATCGGCGAGAGATAGCACCCCCTCCGATTCTTGTTCAAGGCTTGCAACCCTGAATGACGTCTGGCATACTGAACTATAAATATTTTACATTAAAATTTCTTAATGTCAAGAAAATAAACTTTTTTGGGCATCTACCTATCTCTCGGATTGAGACCTTAAAATAAGATTCTTGAACAAATTAAAATACGTCTGGAAAAAAACCAGAACTTATGGCAATTGGTATAATTTTCAATAATCCTCAAATCCACCATGTCAATTCAGGTCAAGCCGGCCACCAGAAACTCTGCCAAAAAGGTCTCGGCTTCCGAGGGTACGGAGGTGAAATGGACCAGGAAGGCAGGGGGGGATTCGGAGAGGTGAGCCACCACTTTGCCGTACAGGTCGTCGGTAATTTCCTGGTTGTCGGGGTCGTACAGGGAAATCCGCAGGTTCGCCAGCGTGGAGGGCAAAACCTCCGAGTGAATTTCGACCATATTGCAGGCTATTTGGGTTATAGCGCCCCCATGCCCCAATTCCCCGGTATGTTTCCAATCTACCACAGTGAACTGGACCGGTAGCCCCGGCTCGAGTTTTATCCAGGAAATCTCTTTTTTCGGGGGCAGAAATAGCTGAAAATCTCCACCGATACCGCCCACTTCATGGATGGTCAGCGGTTTTTTAACCCCTTTGGGCATAACCTGCATGTCATCGTCTATCCGACAGATATCACCACAGTCGTCTAAGGTGCTTTCGGAAATAAAGATCTGGCCGCCCACCGTATAGGATTCAATGCGGGCCGTGAGGTTGACGGCGCGGCCCACCACGGCATACTTGATTCTCTTCTGAGAACCGATGTTGCCCATCACCACTTCGCCGGTGTTGATGCCGATGCCCAAAGCCACCTCGGGATATCCGAACTGGCGATTCCGTTCATTAACCAAGGTCATGGCCAATTGCATTTCCACGGCGCAGGCCACGGCTCGCCGCGGGTCATCGGGACGCAGGATGGGAGCACCAAAGATCACCAGGATGCCGTCGCCGATGAATTCGTCGATGGTGCCCTGGTACTTCTGGATGATTTCGGTCATGGTCTCCAGATAGATATTGATCATCGCCACCACATCCTCCGCGGGCAGACGCTCACTTATGGAGGTGAAGCCCCGCAGGTCGGCCATGAGAATCGTCGCACGCCGTTTTTCACCCCCTATTTTCATTCCACCCTGCTGTAGAATCGTGTCGACGATTTCATCCGAGAGATAGCTCCCGAAGGTCTTGCGAATAAACCGGTTGCGCAGTTCCAGGGCGGTGTTGAGTTCCTGCAATTGTCGCTGTTGCTCTCCTTCTAAATCTCGCAGCCGTTTTTTTTCCAGAAAGTCACCCACCCGATTTCTCAGCAGCACCGGGTTGAAAGGCTTGGGTAAATAGTCTTCCGCCCCCAGTTCCAGGCAGCGGACCACGCTGTCCATTTCATCCCAGGCGGAAATCATGATTACCGGAAGGTCACGCCAGGTTTCGGAATTCTTCAGGTTTTGCAGCACCTGAGAACCGTTCAGCCCCGGCATCGTGATATCGAGGAGCACCAGATCGAAAGTACCGGTGGCGATCATCTCCAAAGCCTGTCGGCCATTGGGCGCCACCTGCACCGCGTGCCCTTGACGCTCCAGATAACGGCACAGCAGATCGCGGTTTATGCCATTATCATCCACCACCAGTATAGAACCGCGTTCATTACCGGTGACGGCGGCGCTATCCTGAGCCAGTTCCCGGAGACTAAGTACGAGATGGTCAATCAGAGCTAGCCGCTCCGAATCTGCTGCGCCGGATTTCTTCAGACCGGCATCGATTTTGGAAAAATCGATAATTTCGTTGATGTACGAAAGGACGTAATCCGCGGCAGATTGAATCCTCTTCAGATCAGCGATAATGTTTGGCTCTCCTTGCGCAATGGCTTTCTCAAGCAGGGTCTCGCTGCAACCGATGACATCGTTTATCGGCAGGCGCACCTGATAGTGCAGGTTGGCGACCAAGGAGGCTAGATTAAAGACGATACCGCCAGAGGCGAATTTGTTGGTATCCAGGAGGTCGTTGATTATCTCCAGGAGTTGATGGCCGGCAGAGTTAATCCGGTTAAGATTGACGATAAAATCAGCCGACCCAGACCATGGGCGTCTTCCAGCAGCAGTTCACTAGAACCGATAATAGTGGCCACCGGCGTCAGCAATTCCTGACGCAATTGGCCCCACAGGGCTTGCGGGGTTCGATCACCATCAGCTTCTGGACCGGAACCCCTCGGAACGGCTGAAGTAGTTTCCTGGGTTTCGGTGTGAGTGGGGTCGGATTCGGTTTTTGACATGGTTTGGCTAAGTCATTCCCTTGTCTGGCCAGGTTGACATTTTTTCCCGTAACCGCCCAAAGAAAATGGGCTTCTAATTTGTGAAGCTGTGAAGCGAAGTTCTGCTCAGAAAATCAAGGCCGGTGGAAACCACCGACCCCGGGAGAGATATTTATTGCTTATGTTGAATCGGCCTATAGTCGTCCTAAGGAGGAACAGGATGAGAACCACGATCAGGATCGTCCCCAGAAGACCACTCGGGGCATAGCCCCAACTTTGGCTGTGGCGCCAGGTTGGCAGGGCGCCGACGAGAAAGAGAATGAGTATGACAATTAAAATTGTGCCTAACATTAGTATTTCTCCTTGCTGAATTGTGGGTTGCCTGATTTATGCGGCAGCCATGGCTTCTCCATTAATTCGCTCTGGCTGAACCAGAACAGTTACTTCCCCAACTCGGATTGTGGAGAGATCACCAATGAGCCCAAAAATGCTCAGGAGCCACAAGACCACGGCAATGATGACGACAGCATTCAAGATCATCTTAATGGAGCCTGCCATTGGGATGTATGAGTTGACAAGCCAGAGAAGAACACCAACTACGATCAAGGTCAGCACCACGTGGATTAAAGGCATGATCTACTCCTTCTTTTGTATGGATTTCAAAAAATACACCACTTAAACCATCAATTCCTTCCCATGCATGTTCATGGCCCCTATCCTTGAATGCAATCAGAGGCTACTTTTTATCCTACTTCTAATTATACTCATTTATAACATAATGTCAATTGTTATATTGGTTTATATTATATTATATTGATTTATATTTATATGTCTTTATTAACATTGACTTATTATTTAATATATGTTTTAATAGTGACTTATAAGCATATATAATATAATCTGAAAACAAGATTGAGGGAGTTTATGGAAAATAATCTAGTGCTAACCACAGCGGAAGCGGCGGAATTTTTGAAGCTGACGCCCTTCACGGTGCGGGATTACGCCAGGCGAGGAATTCTGCCGTCCCGTAAGGTGGGCAAGGGGTGGCGGTTCTATAAGCCTGACCTGTTGGCCTGGTTAAGGGATTACGCGGCTCCGCCCCGCCAGTAAACCTATTTAAGGAGATCCGAGTGATGAAAGGAAACGGTCCGATGTCGGTTTTGGTGCTCATCCTGGTTCTCACCATGGCCTCCGGGTGCGAAAACCAGGGGGCCCCGGGGCCGGGAGGGGGTTTCGACTACCACAGCGCCAAAATAATTGGCAAATGGCTGTTGCAGGAAATGATCGTCAATAGCGAATTTCAACATCCTAACGAGACGGCCGAAAAAAAATGGGGTAGTCTTGAAATATTTCCCAATAATACTTTGGAATTTTACTCTTCTGGGACACAGGGAAGGTGGAACGTACTCAATGATGGACGCATACAAGTTAACTCCGATTATTGGGGAACGTTTTATCTATCAGTTGAAGGAGATAAGTTGATAATGACTTTTTATGATGATCAAACAAAGTATGTTTATAAAAGAATAAAATGATGATTTTTATTCGTAGTTGCAGTGGATAAGATGATCACACCAAAGTGACTGAAAATTGAGTTGAACCTGGAAACCTGAATTAAGTATTGCAGCAGAGGCGGACAAACCGCGTCGTGGCATTTCGCCGTTAAGCTGTGATGTTGAGTGAGAAATGAGGGGGTATTTTATGCGCAAACGCATTATCGGTCATGGCCCTGGTGAGGTTGCCGCCGCCGAGCCCGGCTGGCTGGACCTGGAACACCTGGCACAGGTCGAAATAACGTCCGAAGACGTCGGCTACCCGATTGAATCGGCACTGATTCCGGGTACAGGCTCGAATTGGCGGGCCGCTCAGCCCGGGGAGCAGACGATCCGCCTCCTGTTTTTTAAGCCGCTGAAACTCAAACGGATCCATTTAGTGTTCCAGGAAGATGCAAAGGAACGCACGCAAGAGTTCGTTTTACGGTGGTTACCGGATGGCGGTCAGTCGTACCAGGAGATTGTACGTCAGCAGTATAACTTCAGTCCGCCGGGGGCAACAAGTGAGGTCGAAGACTACGACGTCGATCTTGACGGTGTGTCGGCCCTCGAATTGAAGATTGTTCCGGACATCAGCGGTGGTAGCCAGGCATCGCTGGCGCAACTTCGCCTATGCCTAATTACCGGACCGGACTGAGGTTAGATTTAAAAGGAGTCAAGAACCTGCCCTGGATAACTCGCGAAGGGCGCCATCGGTCATGAATGGTCGTCCTGTCGAGTATCTAAACGCTGCCAGCGTTGCAGTTCTTGCTTTTGTGCGAATTTTCCTCGGATGAATCTGGGGGCAAAATCGGGATGCCCAAAGTAACCGGACGCCATGCCCAAAAAACTATCCTGCATATTCTTGAGGATTTTGGGGGCCTCCGTGGCCGCAATAAAGTTGCGCTCGTTTTTCTGGGAGAAGATAATTTCGTCCCCCAACGTCTCCTTGACCTGGTCGATTTGCCCTCGCAGCTCCGGCGGCAGGGTGTCGGGCCGAATCGGAATGGCTATCCGGACCTCCAGAAGCACGAACCAGCGGTCGCCGGCTATCGGCCGGGAGTAGTCCCAAAACTCCAGGGTCAGGCCGTTATTGAGAGGATGCCGGGACAGTAATCTTGCCGAGTTCATTGCCGAACTATAACCCCGAGATTATGCTGCAGCCTTGCCAACCACAGTTAAAAATAGTTTTGGGGGCCTCTCTCCTCGAGTTAAACCAAAGGGAGGTTCCACTTTTTATCCAAATATTTTCGTGGGAGACACAATAGCATAATTTTCGCTAAAAGAATAATTTTTTCATGGCTTGAGCAGACAATCTTTTCGATGATCAGATTCTTGGTTCATCATATAAACGGACAAACCACCACTCTGGTAATCGTCGACACGCTTCGCCGTGGCAGTCCCCTGGTCCTAAACTACCGCCATAAAAGTCCATGTATCCTGGGCGACAGCTTTATATCCCAATACTCCGCCAGTCCCGATGAAGGCGGACCAGCCAGGGCCTCCGCCCCCCCCTCAGCTTACTACCGACCTTACACACTTTAGTTCTTTTTCAGTCCAGTTTTTTTACTAAAATACTTGACTGCGATTGACCAAAGAATTATTATTAACATAAGTTCATTTAATAAGAGCTTGCAACTAAAATCTAAAATTAGGAACCTAACATATGACCAAGCTTGCCATAACCAGCGAAGGACCCTCTCTTGACGATCAGGTTGACCCGCGTTTCGGCCGGGCCGCCGGTTTCCTCCTGGTGGACCCGGATACTATGACCACAGAATACCTGAATAACGGCCAGTCCCAGGTGATGGCCCAGGGCGCCGGCATCCAGGCCGCCCAAATTGTCGCCCGGGCCGGCGTCGACTGGGTCCTCACCGGCTTTGTCGGCCCCAAGGCCTTTCAGGTCCTGGAAGCTGCCGGCATCAAAGTGGGGCAAAACCTGGAAGGTTTGACCGTCCGCGCCGTCATCGACCGTTTTAAAAGCGGCAGTATCCGCGCGGCTCAGGCCGCCAATATGGCCGGCCGATGATTGTTGCCGTCGCCAGCGGCAAAGGCGGTACCGGCAAAACCACGGTTACCGCCTCTCTGGCTGTGCTCTGGGATGAACCGGTAGTGGCAGTGGACCTCGATGTCGAAGAGCCCAATCTGCATCTTTTTCTCAACCCGACGCTTACCGGCAGCGATAAAGCCCACCTGCTGACGCCGATTGTCGATCAGAGCAAATGCAGCTATTGCGGCGCCTGCGCCGATCTCTGTCAGTTTGCCGCCATCACCGTAATGGGCCAACTCATTTTAACCTTTCCCGAAATGTGCCATGGCTGCGCCGGCTGTCTCGCCGTCTGCCCCGAAGAGGCCATTTCCCCCGGACAGCGTGAACTTGGCGACATCAACACGGGGCAGGCCGGACACGTAACCTTCCTCTCCGGCCGGCTGCGCGTCGGCGAGTCCATGAGTCCTCCCCTGATGCGCCTGGTTAAGGCTCGACTGCAGACCATGATCGCCGCTACCGGCGGGGACGCCCTCATCGATGCCCCCCCGGGCGTCAGTTGCCCGGCGGTTAATGCCGTGCTCGACAGCGACGTCATTATCCTGGTCACCGAACCCACGCCTTTTGGCGTTTATGATTTTCAGCTTGCCTGGGAAGCCTTCGCCCCCCTGGGCAAACCCATCGGCGCCGTGGTCAACCGGGCCGGTATGGGCGGCCACAATGCCATTTATGAATTCTGTGACGCCAAAAATCTGCCTATCCTGGCGGAGATTCCTTATGATCGAGCCATCGCCGAGGCCTATGCCCGGGGCAGGATTATCGCCGATATCTCACCGGAGATCCGGAAAATTTTCAGGTCTCTCATGAGTCGAATCCGGTATTTGGCCAGGCCGGCAGACGCCCCTGAGGTTGCCCATGCGTGAAATCATTATCCTGAGCGGCAAGGGCGGCACAGGCAAAACCTCGCTCACCGGAGCCTTTGCCCAACTGGCCGCAAACAAAATCATCTGCGATCTCGATGTCGACGCCCCCGACCTGCATCTGCTCCTGCACCCTGCCCGGCGGCGCCAGGAGGAGTTCTTCTCCGGTCATGAGGCCGTCATTGATCCTGAACTCTGCACCCGTTGCGGCACGTGTGCCTCCATGTGTCAGTATGAGGCCGTCAAACAGCTCGGGGATGATTTCGCCATTGATCATTTGCGTTGCGAGGGCTGCAAGGTCTGCGTCAACTTCTGTCCGGCAGAGGCCGTCCAGTTTCCCGAAAGACACTGCGGCGCCTGGTATGTCTCGGATACCCGTTTCGGTCCCCTGGTTCATGCCCAGCTTTTTCCAGGGGCGGAAAACTCAGGTAAAATGGTGATGGTGCTCAAACGGGAGGCCCGAAAGATTGCTGAAGCCCGGAGAGCCGACCTGGTGCTGTGTGACGGTGCCCCGGGCATCGGCTGTCCGGTGATCAGTTCCCTGTCGGGGGCGCACCTGGCCGTGGCGGTCACGGAATCCACCCCCTCGGGGCGTCATGATCTTGAACGGGTGGCCGATCTCTGCCGGCATTTTCAGATTACCTTCGCAGTCATTATTAATAAATATGATCTGAATCCGGCTGAGACCTCCCGCCTCGAAGCCTATTGCCGGGAACAGAGCTATCCGGTAATCGCCTTACTCCCCCACGATCCGGTCATTACCCGGGCTATGATTCAAGGGAAGGTCATCACGGAATTGCCTGAAACAGAACTCAGCCGTCAGGTCAGGCAGGCCTGGTCGAGGATAGAAGAACTGGCCGGCCTGTCCTCGAAAAAGGCATCAAATTATTAAGTTATTGATCTAACATAGTTAAGCTGCCATTGTCAGCTTTAAAAAAGGAGAATTCCATGCAAGAATTATTAGTAGCCATCCCCTCAAACCACCCCGGAGGTCTCGATTCCGCCCTTGGCGCCCATTTCGGGCATTGCGACCTCTATACACTGGTGAAAATCAATAATGGTGAGATCCTGGAAATTCTTACCCTGCCGAATGTGCCACATGAGCAGGGCGGCTGTATGGCCCCGGTCAATCATCTGGCCCAACATGGCGTCAAGGTCCTTATTGCCGGCGGTATGGGTATGCGCCCCCTGATGGGCTTCAACCAGGTAGGCATCGACGTCTTATACGGCGGCAGCGCCCAAACCGTCAAGGACGCGGTGGATGCCCTTTTAAACGGCAGCTTGCAGCGCTTTACCCCGGAGTTTACCTGTGGCGGTGGCGGTGGCGGCGTCAGCGTCTTAAAAGGAAATTTTTAATCCATCAGGAGGATGTCCTAACGTGAGTGCTGGCGAATTTCCGGCGCCGGGCGAAGTAGGGGAACAATTCCTCCGCCTGGCTCGTTTCCCTAAAAACATCGGCTCTCTTGCCAATCCCAGCGGTCAGGGCGCCGCAATCGGCAAGTGCGGCGACTCCATAGAAGTATCGCTGCGCATCGAAAAGGAAGCCATTACCGATATTAAAGTTCTCCCCCGGGGCTGTGTCTATACCCTGGTCTGTGCCAGTGCCATGAGCGAACTGGCCAAAGGGCGGCATCTGGACCATGCCCTGAACCTGGAGCCCCAGGATGTGGCTTCAGCCCTTGGCGGTCTGCCGGCAGATCATCTGCACTGCGCTCGTCTGGCAGTCAACACCCTGGGGGAGGCCATCGCCGATTATTACAGCAAGGTGCCGCTAGATTAATCGAGATTACTGAGATCACTAAAAATTAAGGCGGGATTTCGATCCCGCCATTTCTGCTGTACTACAACACCAGAGGAGGAGTTATGCTGGACATCTTTCTTGTTACTGCCCGCCCGGAAGCCATGCCGGCGCTTATTCAGGGCCTGTCGTCAGATAAAGAGGTTCGCCTCAAACAGGTTAATTCCGGCGGCGCAGCCCTTGCCGCCGTCCGCAACGCCGCGCCGCATCTGGTCATCATTGACTCTGAACTCCCGGATAGCTCTCCCCTGGATCTGGTGCAGCAGCTTCTCTTCATTAATGCCATGGTCAATACCGCCGTCATCAGTCCCCTCTCCGACTCGGACTTTCACGAATTCAGCGAAGGCCTCGGGATCCTGAAAAACCTGCCCATGGCACCCGATGCCGGTGATGCCGCTTCTCTGCTGCTTAAACTGCGCCAGATCCTGGGTCTATAACGACATTATTCCCGGCGCCGGTTATCATATTTGATTATTCAAGTATTAGAGGCTTCCCAGCCTGTGCAAAAAACTTGCCTTGTCTTTCTCAACTCTGTAATTTAATCTCACAAGATTTATCCGACCGAAAATATTCAGAGCTGAGATTAATTATTGAAAACTGCACCTCGGCAATTTAGCACCCCTTCTCCACGCCTGGCCCGACTGCTGACCAAAGCCGCCTGCCAATGCCCCTTGGCCCCTCACACCACCTGGCGCATCGGCGGACCGGCCCAATACCTGCTGACTCCCGACTCCGCCGATGAGGCGGCAGCCGTTCTGGCCGCGGCCCGGGCTGAAGGCTGGCCGGTCTTTTACCTGGGGCGGGGCTCTAACCTGCTTATCGCCGACCAGGGACTCCCCGGCATTACCCTGCATCTCACCAGGCCCCTGTCCCAAATTGTTTTTGCCGGTGACATCGTCAAAGCCGGGGCCGGTGTTTATCTGCCGCATTTCGCCGCCACTCTGGCTCGCCGAGGCTGGGCCGGCTTTGAATTTCTCATCGGCATTCCCGGCACCGTCGGCGGCGCCGTGCGCCTGAACGCCGGCACCGGACCGGGCCAGGAAATGGCTGACATTTTGAAAAATGTCACCGTCCTAACCTCGGATCTCGAACTGCGCACTATCCCTGCTGCCGATTTGCAACTCGGCTACCGGCATTCCCTCCTGCTGGACCAGCCCCGCTGGCTGGTCCTGGAGGCGGAATTTTTGCTGCGGCAACAAGCTCCTTTCCAGGAACTGGCTGCGCTTCACAGACGCATCATTCTGCAGCGTCAGGCCAAATTCCCCCCTGAAAAACTAACCTGCGGCAGCGTCTTTAAAAATCCCCCTCAGGGTCCAAGCGCCGGCTGGCTCATCGACCAGTGCGGCTTCAAAGGCCAAGGCATCGGCGAGGCCCAGGTCTCAACCCGTCACGCCAATTTCATCATCAACCGGGGCCGGGCCGCGGCCGCCGATATGCAGGCCCTGATTGCCGCAATTCAGGAAACCGTCTGGAAGCAGCATGCCATCCGCCTGGAACGGGAAGTCATATTTCTGCCCGACGACCTTTCGAATATTTAAATCTGCACGTTTTCGAGCCCGTCAAATATCTTCTGCTTTTAATTCTAGCAATGAATTATGATATAATTTCAAAGGATTTTTCAGACACCAAAAACCGTGAACTCCAAGCTTTGCAGTCGGGGAAAAAAAAGTTATATAAAAAAGATACGTTACCAGGGAGTCTGCCATGATTCGTAGAGAAACCATATACTTCAAAAAAGTCGGCCCCGATAACACCGAGGCCTGCCTGGATCTGCTGGTCAAAGCCAAAAGCGAGGGGTTTAAACATTTTGTCGTTGCTTCCACTACCGGCGACAGCGGGGCCAAAGCGGCCCGCCTCCTCCTAAGTCCCGAAGTCAATCTCGTGGTGGTCGGCCATTCCGTCGGCTTTCGCGGCCCGAACGTGGATGAATTCCTGCCGGAACATGAACAGAAAATCGTCGATAGCGGCGGTAAGGTCTTTAAAGGGACTATCCTGACCCATTCCCTGGAGACCAGTATCGCTGAAATATTTAAAGGCAGTGCTCCGACACTGCTCATCGCCAATACCCTAAGGCGTTTGGGCCACGGCATCAAAGTCTGCTGCGAGATTGTCATGGAAGCAGTGGATGCCGGCCTGATTCCCGAAGGAGAGGAAGTGGTGGCCGCCGCCGGCTCCGGCCGCGGCTGGGATGCTGTCGCCGTCTTGCGCTCTGCTGCCTCCAAACGTTTCCTCAGCCTCATGATCCTGGAAATTTGGGCCAAACCGCGCGCCTAACTAACTTCTGCCATGTTAAAAGGACTTACCTATGACCGATATCCCGGGCTATGACACCATCCGCTGGGAGGATGATAGCGTTATTCTTATTGATCAGCGCCGCCTGCCTAGACGAAGAAATCTACCTGACCTGCACCGATTACCGGGAAGTAGTCGACGCCATCCGCACTTTGGCTATTCGAGGCGCTCCGGCTATCGGCGTGGCTGCCGCCATGGCCGCGGCCCTGGGCGCTTTGTCTTTTCCACCCAGTGATTTCCAGACCTTTCAACGCCATTTCCACGACATCTGTCAGGTCATCGCGGCAGCCCGGCCTACCGCCGTCAATTTATCCTGGGCCGTGGATCATATGGAAAAACTGGTGGCGGCCCATTCCCACCTGGATGTTGCGGGCCTCAAGACCAAACTTGTATCAGAAGCCCAGGCCATGCTTCAAGAAGACATTTCTCACAACCGGCAGATGGGTGCCCATGGTCAGGTGCTCATCAAAGATGGTGATAATATCTTAACGCACTGCAACGCCGGCGGCTTAGCCACCGGTGGCTACGGCACTGCCATCGGTGTTATTCGAGCTGCCTGGGAAGCAGGCAAAAAAATCCATGTTTTTGTCGATGAAACCAGACCTATCCTGCAGGGTGCCCGCCTTACCGCCTGGGAGCTTTCTAAATTGGGCATTCCCTATACCCTGATCCCCGATAATGCTGCGGCTTCCCTCATGGCCAAAGGAAAAATAAATTTCATTGTGGTGGGCGCTGACCGCATCGCCGGTAACGGCGATGTGGCTAACAAAATCGGCACCTATGGGGTTGCAGTCTGGGCCAATTATCATAAAGTGCCTTTTTACGTCGCCGCCCCAGTCTCCACTTTTGATTTCACCCTGACCGACGGCAGCCAGATACCCATCGAAGAACGCGATCCTTCGGAGGTAACTGAAATTCGCGGCTGCCGCATCGCCCCGGAGGCCTGTCATGCCCTTAATTTGGCTTTTGATGTCACCCCGCATAACCTTATTGCCGGCATCATCACTGAAACAGGGGTTTGTACTCCACCCTTGCCCCGATCCGTGTCATCCTTAAAAGATGCTAAAAGGAGATCATATTAAGTGTTTCGGATAATTTTTTTATTGTTACCGCTACTGGTCATGCTCCTAACAATTCCAGCCCAAGCCGCCGGACCCTATGCTGTCCGCCTCCCGGCTCCCGGGGTGACCATAGACCACAATGCCATGACCGTCGTCGGCCAGCCCCAGGAATACACCCTGCAAAAAGGTGATGATCTCCTGGAAATTGCTCGCAAATATGGCTTAGGCTACATGGAGTTAGGTAATATCTATCGGGGATGGGACCCATTCTTACCACCCGTAGGATCGCGCATTGTTATTCCGACAATTTGGATCGTCCCCAGCCATCCTAAAACTCAAATTGTGGTTAACACCGGTGAAATGCGGATGTATTATTTCATTGAAAATAATACTAAGGTTATTACCTACCCTATAGGCATGGGTGTGTTGGATTTTAAGACGCCGACCGGCAAATTTACCGTGGTTGAGAAAAAAGCCAATCCAGCCTGGCATATTCCCGCCAACCTGCAGGCCAAATACGGCATGGCGGTCATGCCGCCAGGACCGGATAATCCTTTAGGGGATTATAAATTGACGTTATCGGGGGGAGGTGGTTATGGCATGCATGGCACCCACATGCCCCTGGGTGTGGGACGCCTCGTGAGTCACGGGTGCACTCGGATGTATCCGGAACACATCAAGGCCCTCTTTCCGCTGGTACCAGTCGGCACTACGGTGGAGTATATCTATGAGCCGGTGATGATCGGCTTTAAAAACGGCCGCATCTATCTTTCAGTAAACCAGGACTTTTATCACAAAATTCCCGATATGTTGACGTACACCCTGAACCGACTGGAACAGGCCAAGGTATTAGATTCCGTCAGTCTCACCAAAGTCATGAAACTGGTGGAAGAAAAATGGGGAGTCCCGACTGATGTCACAAAATCCGGCGGGGCCATGGTTTCTAGGTCAAATTAAAGGTTCCCGGAACAATCTAATAATTCACCTTCCCCAGGGGCCGGTTCCCCCGGCCCCATCTCAAGCCGTTTTTTTCCCCCTGTAATTGCTCCCGCACCAATCTTGACATTTAGCCTGATGTAGTCTGCCCTCTTTTTGGAAAACCCGATCGGCAAACATGGCAATCACTCCTGCAGGAGATCAAGGAACTCAAAAATAAGCAGGACCTTTTAAAAAATTGCGACGCAATTATAATAATTGGATCTGTCGAAAATCTTTTTTGGCAGAGAACCGAGTTGATGGGCTGTATTAGAACCGCCCATCATTGATGAGGCAGCTTGCAACCGAAGAATCTAACTTTCGCTGCACTCAGGGTGAGGGACAATAATAATTTTTCAAACGCCCTGGTTTGTACATAAAAAAAGAGGGTGGAACATAAGTTTCACCCTCTTGTATAATAATAATCATTACTCAGTTAATTAAGGGCACACCTTTTTGGCTTTCTTTTTCTTCGGTGGGCACTTTATTCTTTTCTTCACTGGCGGACACGGTCTTAACGAAGCCATAGCGGCACAGACTTCTTCAGCTGCTCTTTCAGCACGCATAGCAGCTGTTTCGGCGCGATTAGCAGCAGCCTGAGCTTTTGCTATCGGTTGTTTTGCAGCCTGTGCAGCATTATCAGCGCTCACTGCAGCAACGCCGGCTCGATCGGCAGCAGATTTGGCCTGGTCTTTGTACATTCTGCACTCATCATTGTACTTTTTGCAGCAACCAGAAGCTCCGACCACTAGGGCAAAGACCGCGAGGAGCGCCAAGGCATAGCCTTTTCCTAACAACGCTTTCCTCATCGATTACCCCCTTCTCGGAGAGGAACCTGCTTTAGCATGGTTTTTTCCCCCCCAGTAATGTTTTTCTACATGCACAGACTAACTACTTCCGCATTCTCTTCATCAGGCAAGCTTCTGCTTTTGCAGCAGCGGCTTCAGCGCGATCTGCAGCAGCTTCAGCTTTGTCAGCGGCTGCCTTAGAATCGGCGGCAGCGGCTTCAGCGTTCCGAGCAGCAGCTTCAGCCTTGGAAGCTGACGCTTTTGCTTGGTCGGCATACAACCTACTTTCGTCCACATACTGCTTGCACTGGTTGCAACACCCCGCTCCCATGACGAGGACGAATGCCATGAGAATGGCAAAGGCAAAACCTTTACGAACCAAAGCTTTCCTCATCTTTATCCCCCCTTTTCAAAGTAATTGTGTTTCTTGAACACATTTAAACGTATTAAACAACAATACAAACAAAATATCAAGTAAAAAAATTATCAATCCTGTGTTTTTTTTAAAAAAAAATTTGCCCTCAGAAAAATCTTTTTCCCGTTAGCATTTTATTTTTCCCAGATTTTCATTTCACCCCAATTTTTTCCACTCAAAATATCTACTAATAACGGAACCTTAAGTAAAGCAACACCCTCCATGGCCATTCGCACCGCCTGCACTGTGATATCTAATTCTTCCTGTGGCGCCTCCAACAAAAGTTCATCATGAATTTGTAATAATAGGCGACCTGATAATCTTCGTTTCATTAATTGGTCTTCAACAGTAAGCATTGCTTCTTTTATTAAATCAGCCGCGGACCCCTGTAAAGGCATATTTATGGCACTCCTTTCCGCCTCCTGCCTTAAGTTACGATTGGAACTGTGAAGATTTGGTATAGGACGGCGGCGTCCCCGCATAGTAGTCACCCACCCCTCAATTCGAGCTGACGCCAAAACTTCCTCCAGATATTTTTTCACCAGGGTATGGCGTTCAAAATAGCGATTAATAAAATCCTGCGCCAGGCGCTGGCTGATTCCCAACTGCCTGGCTAAGCCAAAAGCGCTCATACCGTAAATAATGCCAAAATTTATTGCCTTGGCCTGGCGCCGCATCTCCGGACTGACAAATTCCGGGTGCAGCCCGAAAACTTCGGCCGCGGTTTGCCGATGGATATCCTCACCGGCAAGAAAAGCCTGCAATAAAATGGGATCTTCTGAAAAATGGGCCAATAACCTGAGCTCGATTTGGGAATAATCCCCGCTGATAAAAATATTTCCCGGATCAGCCACAAAAGCCTGTCGAATTTGTGCTCCCTGTTCCCCTCGCACCGGAATATTTTGCAGATTCGGCTCCCGGCTGGACAGTCTGCCGGTTGCTGCCGCAGATTGCACAAAGGTCGTGTGGACTCTGCCGGTAGCGGGATTGACTTGTTTGCGCAAACCTTCCACATAGGTTGATTTTAATTTTCCCATTGTCCGGTAAGCTATGACTTTTGCCGCAATGGGATGTTCACCAGCCAGAGCCGTCAATACTTCATTATCCGTCGAATATGCCGTCCTACCTTTGGTTTTCTTCTTGGTCGGCAGGTGCAGGCGGTCAAACAGCACCGTCGCCAATTGCTGGGGAGAATTAATCAGGAAATCTTTACCGGCCAACTTAAAAATTTCCTCTTCTAATCTGGCTATCTCCTTTTCCAGTTCGTGCCCGAACATATCAAGAAATTCCGTATCCACCATAATTCCTTGGAATTCCATGGCGGCAAGCACAGTTAAAACAGGTAGCTCCAAATCTTGATATAACGACGTCAGACCTGCCTGCTCCAGTTCTGTCCACAAAAGGGGCCACAATCTCCAGGCTGCCTCAGCCCGCCCGGCGGCATACGATACCGCCAGATCCGGCGGCAGGTCCGCTGCCGCCAGCGGCCTCCCGGCCAATTCTTTAGGCTCCAAAAGATTCATTCCCAGATAATGAAGCGCCACATTCTCGATGGTCTGATTAAACCGGACCGGATTTATTAAATAGGATGCCAGTAAAATATCTCCGGTGGCGCCGGCCAGGGTTTGGCCCCATCGTTTCCCCCAAATCCAGGCAGCTTTAAGATCCGGACCTATTTTGGCGATACTTTTATCAGACCACAAAGGCCCCAGTATCTCCCAGATCTGCTCCGGTTTTAAGTCAGTTTGGAAAGGTATATAGAGGCCATACCCATCCTCCCAGGACAAACCGATTCCCGCCAGATCATACAGCATCGGGTGCTGTGGATCGCCGTGACAATATAAGGCGATCCGCCCCTTGGCCCGGATCGCCGCTACAGCTTCCTTTAACGCCGGTATTGAGTTCAGTAATTGGAAATCTCCAATTACCTCACCGGCACTGATTTCCTTGGCCAATTTGCTGAATTCCAATTCCGCAAACAATACACCCAAAGTGGCCCGGTCTCGTGGTCCCGGCTGTAAATCAGTCACCTCAACCGTCACCGGAGCCTGCTCTTCCAGACATAACAGGCCCTGGCTCAAGCGGGCCTGATCCTGGTAGTCAAATAATCGGTCCCGTAATTTTTTTTCTTTCACTTGATCCAGGTGGGACAATAACTCATCCAACGTCTGGAAACGGGATATCAACTTCTGGGCCGTCTTGGGGCCAATCCCCGGCACCCCCGGTATATTGTCGCTGGGGTCGCCGATCAAGGCGCGCATATCCACCAGACTGGCCGGCGGCAGGCCGAATTTTTCCTGAATAACCTCCGGCGTATAATACATATCCTTCATCGGGTCCCAAATCGTCACCTCGTCGTTCACCAAAGGGAGCAGGTCCTTATCCCCGGAAATTATTTCCACCTTCATCCCCGCCTCCTGAGCCAGCCTCGCCAAAGTGGCGATAAGATCGTCTGCCTCATACCCCGGCAGCTCCAGAGTCGGTACATTTAAAGCGGTAATAATCCGGCGGAGATAATCCAACTGTTTGACCAAATCTTCGGGCATGCCTGGCCGGTGGGCCTTATACTCGGGATAGCGGTGATGGCGAAAGGTCGGCGGTTTGGAGTCGAAAACCAGGGCCAGGTGCGTCGGCTGCCGCTCCCTTAAAACTTTCAGCAGCATGTTGGTAACCCCGAAAATGGCGTTGGTGGGAAACCCCTGAGAGGTGGAAAGCTCTCGGATGGCGTAATAAGCCCGGTAGATATAGGAGCTGATGTCGATGAGATGGAGCACGGGGGGAGTTGGCATATCATCCTCAGAACGGAGCCGGTTAACAACCTGATCAGCTACCCTTGCAGGCACAATTCATTCGTCAAGATTTTCTCATTGCTTAAAAAGTAGGACTTCACCTGCTCCCACGTAGTGTTGTTCAAACTGACCGGATCTGGGGCTTCCTCCACGTCGGCAAAATAAAAAAAAGATTTTAGAACATGATAGCAATTAATCTTTGCTTCCCCATATTTTTCCAGAAACATGATCTTAAGCTGAGCCGGGCCATACCTTTGGAGGATTTCCATCATGTCAAAAAAATCTTTTTTCTCCGCCCTTTGGGATATTGCCACTACTTTCATACAACCAATTTCCAGCACCGAAGCTAACCGTATATCGCCCAGGTATACGAATGGATTTACCATTTTATAGGGATAGTACAAAAAAGAAACTTTGCATCCCTGAATCAGGCAGTGGAGGGTCCTTGGCTCGGATTGCAGCACTCTCCCCCCCAAACCAAGAACAATCTCCTCCAATATTTCTGCATCCCATAAGATCGGACTGAAAAAATCCAGGTCGTCGCTTCTTCTATGGCCGAGCTGCAAGGCCAAAGCCGTTCCCCCGGCGAGATAAAATCTATCAGCCACTTCGGGGATGCCGCCGAATTTCTCTATTAATAAAAACAACTCTGGAGCAACGGCATGTTTAAACATAGTATCTCTGCTGAGGGGATGCCAAAGTGCACTGCCCAGAAATTCGCCGTTTTCTTATCCAGGGAGCGGGAAGACTTGACCACCTGGATGATATCGGCTTCGGCATAGGTGGCCAGCAACCACCGCACCTCTTTCGGGGTGCCGAATTTCAACACTCGTTCGATAATAAATTTTTTATGCTTCTGGGGATCGAGCTTATTTCGATCCACATCCCAAAGCAAATGGCGAATATTCTCTATCATCAATTACCCGTGTGGGGGGCTTGTCCCACAAGCAATTTATTTTCAGATTATAATACCTTGGCCGCCGTCTGTATATCAAAAAAGCCCGGCCATCCATTGGACCGGGCTTTTTTTCATAGTCTCGGTGAGTTCCGTCTCACCCAGGAAGATCAATAGGTCAATCGCGCTGCGTTCTTCGAGGCTTCTTTAAAATGAAAATAGCTCCCACACACAACCATAACGTCGCAAAATAATAAGTGTTGCGAGATGGCATGCTTTCAAATATTCTTAAGTTAATACTCATATCAAATACTGCCATATCAATATTCAAACTCCCACACATGCTTTTCGGAATTAAAAAGCCCGGTCTCTTTTTAGATCGGGCCTTGCAGAAAATTTCTCAAAAAATTTTTTACTGCTCGTTTGCAGGAGCGCGACGCAAGTCAGCCTGATCTATGTTTCTAGATCTCTTCCAAAACTTTCCGCCACTCAAGTTCGGTCAGAGTATCTTGTTCCGCTGCCCGCCGTCTCAAGTCTTCCCTGGCCGCAATTACCTTGTCCATGGAATACCCATGCCACGTCATTTCCCAGAAACAATGACAGACTATGTCAAGGTCGGCATACATTTCCTGCACTCCTGGCTCTATATCCATACCCAGCCACTCTTCCCAGTCAACCAGGGCAAGACAAAACCTCTCTTCTAAGCCATCCCCCCGCTCCGTGCCATCTTTACCGCAAACATCATGATAATTGCCGTCTTCATCCCGCCGATAGTCAATTCCAATGCGCATCCTAGTAGCGGCAGGTTGTAAAGATTTGATAAATGCAAATGCTTCCCTGGCTTTTTCTGTGTGACTATTCTCATCGGGATAAAACCTCAGAAAATGCGGCTCTATCTCTTGCCAGCTATACCGTGAGAAGATTTCTATTAATTTCAGCAGATTCAACCTCGACCGGTATCCATCAATGGCAATCCTTCAACGCCAGAAATTTCATGATCTGTTTGACTATTTTGGGATGCAACGTTCTTCCAACATGAAAAGGGAGCACCACTCGGAAACCTTCTTTTTGATAAATCCTGTGGCTACCCTTGGATCTAATTAATTTGAAACCTGATGCCAACAACAAGTCTTCGGCTTCTTGGGAGGTTAGCCGGGGAAGCTTAACCAACCCGAACCTCCATTGAAGTTGTCAGAATTTCTTTGCTCAAAGAGGTTTTGATTTCCTCATCAGAGAGGGTTTCCAGGTAGAGTTCGACGGCTTCCTTGATATTGGCTAAAACTTCTTCAAGGGTATCTCCTTGACTCTGGCAGCCTTCCAAGTCCGGGCAGAAAGCATAATAGCCATGATTATCTTTCTCAATAATTATAGTGATTTTATAATTCTTCCGATTTATAGGATGCTCGATATTATGATCCGGGGGAAGGGCAATACTTTTTCTCCGACCGTCCATGACGTAACGAACTACACCTATTTTTTCTAGAATGGCACATACATAATTACCACGTGATAAATTTGAGTTAGTTGCGCGACGGATTAATTCGTCGGCACTATCTTCTAAAGCTGTATTTGCGTGTAGTGATGCAACCCTTAGCAATGGATAATTTCTCGTTACCAAAGCGATCTCAATGGCATCAAAGCATTCCTTCTCTATTGCGAAGGAAGCTTCGCCACTTTTAATAACAAGGTTGCCATCATTTTTTTCTATAACCCAAAATGTTCCCCGGCGGTTACCCTCCATGCCTCTGCCTGGCGTAAACAGTTTATCGCCGACTTCTGTAGTATTAAGAACTTTTTTCCACCATGACATAGCCCACCTCCCGCTGGATTTTCTCCTTCTTCTAATATACCGGCGAAAGTTAGGAAATCAATAGCGTTTTTTTCAGGTATATTCATAATGTTATAAGTATTATTATAAATTTAATTCGGTAAACGTAAAAAAAACCCGGTCTGTTTCCAGACCGGGCGGATAAATTAAATTCGGCGGCGTCCTACTTTCCCATGCAGCTGCCCGCATAGTATCATCGGCCCTACGGGGCTTAACTTCCGAGTTCGGGATGGGATCGGGTGTGGCCCCCGTGGTATGGCCACCGAAAACTTTATTAACTTGTCAAATAATCTTGAAAAGTGAAGGGAAGAAAGTAGTTAGGGAAATCCTTAAAGTAAAGAAAAAAATGGTCAAGCCGCACGGCCTATTAGTACCAGTTAGCTGAACACATTACTGTGCTTATACACCTGGCCTATCAACCTCGTGGTCTCCGAGGGGCCTTTAGGGACCGAAGTCCGGGAGATCTAATCTTAAGGTCGGTTTCCCGCTTAGATGCTTTCAGCGGTTATCCGGTCCGAACATAGCTACCCAGCGCTGCACCTGGCGGCACAACTGGAACACCAGTGGTTCGTCCATCCCGGTCCTCTCGTACCTAGGGACAGATCCTTGCAAATCTCCAACGCCCGCAACAGATAGGGACCAAACTGTCTCACGACGTTTTAAACCCAGCTCACGTACCGCTTTAATTGGCGAACAGCCAAACCCTTGGGACCTGCTTCAGCCCCAGGATGCGATGAGCCGACATCGAGGTGCCAAACCTCCCCGTCGATGTGAACTCTTGGGGGAGATCAGCCTGTTATCCCCGGCGTACCTTTTATCCGTTGAGCGACGGCCTTTCCATACAGAACCGCCGGATCACTAAGGCCTACTTTCGTACCTGCTCGACTTGTAGGTCTCGCAGTCAAGCTCCCTTATGCCTTTACACTCTACGGCTGGTTTCCAATCAGCCTGAGGGAACCTTCGCGCGCCTCCGTTACTTTTTTGGAGGCGACCGCCCCAGTCAAACTACCCGCCAGGCAGTGTCCTCGACCCGGATAACGGGCCTGAGTTAGAACTCTAAACTAACCAGGGTGGTATTTCAAGGTTGGCTCCATCCGAACTGGCGTCCGGATTTCAGCGCCTCCCACCTATCCTACACAAGTTAGCCCAAAATTCAATGCCAAGCTATAGTAAAGGTGCACGGGGTCTTTCCGTCTAGTTGCGGGAACGCGGCATCTTCACCGCGAATACAATTTCGCTGAGTCCCTGGTTGAGACAGTGGGGAGATCGTTACGCCATTCGTGCAGGTCGGAACTTACCCGACAAGGAATTTCGCTACCTTAGGACCGTTATAGTTACGGCCGCCGTTTACCGGCGCTTCGGTTCAGAGCTTCTCCAGTTACCCAGATGACTCCTCCCCTTAACGTTCCGGCACCGGGCAGGCGTCAGACCCTATACATCGCCTTGCGGCTTCGCAGAGTCCTGTGTTTTTAGTAAACAGTCGCCACCCCCATTTCACTGCAACCCCCTTCAGCTCCGGACGCGAAGTCCTTCACCTAATGAGGGCACACCTTCTCCCGAAGTTACGGTGTCATTTTGCCGAGTTCCTTAACCAGGGTTCTCTCAAGCGCCTTGGGATACTCTCCCTGCCTACCTGTGTCGGTTTCCAGTACGATCACCTGATGAACTACCTAGAAGCTTTTCTTGGCAGCATGGGATTAACCAGTTTATGGGCTAAAAGCCCTCCTCATAACCTCTCAGCGTTATACAGAGATCCGGATTTGCCTAAATCTCCCGCCTACAGGCTTGAACCGGGACGTCCAACACCCGGATGGCCTACCCTCCTGCGTCCCTCCATCGGTCACTGCGCACCAGGTGGTGCAGGAATATCAACCTGCTTTCCATCGCCTACGCCTTTCGGCCTCGGCTTAGGGATCGACTAACCCTGGGAAGATTAACTTTACCCAGGAAACCTTAGGCTTACGGCGAGGGGGTTTCTCGCCCCCTTTATCGCTACTCATGTCAGCATAATCTCTTGTCGGTCCTCCAGCACTCCTTACGGTATGCCTTCAGCGGTTACGACAATGCTCCCCTACCGATCAATGCAATAGCATCGATCCCGCGGCTTCGGTACTGTGCTTGAGCCCCGTTAAATTTTCGGCGCGGACCCACTCGACCAGTGAGCTATTACGCTTTCTTTAAAGGATGGCTGCTTCTAAGCCAACCTCCTGGCTGTTTGGGCGTTTCCACATCCTTTCCCACTTAGCACAGATTCCGGGACCTTAGCCGGCGATCTGGGATCTTTCCCTTTCGCCCACGGATCTTATCACCCGTAGACTGACTCCCGCACTAAAGATAACGGCATTCGGAGTTTGGTTGGGTTTGGTAGTCTTGTGAGACCCCTAGCCCATTCAGTGCTCTACCTCCGCTACTCATCATGCGAGGCTATACCTCAATATATTTCGGGGAGAACCAGCTATTACCGGGTTTGATTAGCCTTTCACTCCTATCCACAGCTCATCCAATAACTTTTCAACGTTAACTGGTTCGGGCCTCCATCCGGTGTTACCCGGACTTTACCCTGGCCATGGATAGATCACCCGGCTTCGGGTCTACTCCCGGCGACTAATACGCCCTATTCAGACTCGCTTTCGCTACGGCTACACCTTACGGCTTAACCTCGCCACCAAGAGTAAGTCGCTGACTCATTATGCAAAAGGCACGCAGTTAGGCGAACAAGCCGAAACTTGTTATCGCCCTTCCACAGCTTGTAAGCGCACGGTTTCAGGTACTATTTCACTCGGGTTACCCCGTACTTTTCACCTTTCCCTCACGGGTACTAGTTCACTATCGGTCGTTGGTTAGTATTTAGCCTTGGAAGATGGTCCTCCCAGATTCCCACAAGGTTTCACGTGCCCCGTGGTACTCGGGATCTGAATCCAGCAAGATCTTACGCTTTCGCCTACAGGACTGTCACCTTCTATGATGCGACTTTCCAGACGCTTCGACTAACGTAAGATTTTCTAACTTGCCGAAGTGGCGGCAACCACCTCCGATTCAGCCCCACAACCCCGATGCCGCAACGCTTGCCGGCTTGAACACGTCATCGGTTTGGGCTCTTCCCCGTTCGCTCGCCGCTACTGAGGGAATCTCAATTGATTTCTCTTCCTGAGGGTACTAAGATGTTTCAATTCCCCTCGTTCGCCTCCGCCACCTATGTATTCAGTGACGGATATCCAGGCATTACCCTGGATGGGTTGCCCCATTCGGAAATCTCCGGATCAAAGCCTGTTAGCAGCTCCCCGAAGCTTTTCGCAGCTAGCCACGTCCTTCATCGCCTTCCAACGCCAAGGCATCCACCGTGCGCCCTTTGTTGCTTGACCATAAGCCTTTACAACAAGGATTTTTCCCTTTTACTACTTTCTTGAGAACTTCACTTTTCAAAGAGCTTTGGATCAACTGATCCAAACTTGCTAAACTTTTCGAGAACTGGTGGAGGTGAACGGATTCGAACCGATGACCTCCTGCGTGCAAAGCAGGCGCTCTCCCATCTGAGCTACACCCCCGATCTTTGCTGGTGGGCCTAGTTGGGATCGAACCAACGACCTCACGCTTATCAGGCGTGCGCTCTGACCGGAACTGAGCTATAGGCCCTTTTTCAGTCTTCCCACTTTTGAGAAAGAAAATCAGCCTAAAATCACCGGGACCATAGACTGAATCGGGAACCCTCTCTTCCTACATACGGCCTGTTTTTACGACCTTGCTCTCTCAAAACTAAATAGCGAACCTAAAAAGCGGATATAATTGATTGTGTCAATGACACCTTAGAAAGGAGGTGATCCAGCCGCAGGTTCCCCTACGGCTACCTTGTTACGACTTCACCCCAATCACCGGCCATACCTTAGGCGCCTCCTTCCCCGAGGGGTTAGGCCAGCGACTTCTGGTACAACAGGCTTTCGTGGTGTGACGGGCGGTGTGTACAAGGCCCGGGAACGTATTCACCGTGGCATGCTGATCCACGATTACTAGCGATTCCAACTTCATGGAGTCGAGTTGCAGACTCCAATCCGAACTGAGGACGGCTTTTTGGGATTGGCTGACCCTTGCGGGATGGCAACCCTTTGTACCGTCCATTGTAGCACGTGTGTAGCCCTGGGCATAAAGGCCATGAGGACTTGACGTCATCCCCACCTTCCTCCGGTTTAACACCGGCAGTCTCTTTAGAGTGCCCAACTAAATGCTGGCAACTAAAGACAAGGGTTGCGCTCGTTGCGGGACTTAACCCAACATCTCACGACACGAGCTGACGACAGCCATGCAGCACCTGTCTTGAAGTTCGTATTGCTACGCACCCCCTTGTTTCCAAGGGGTTCTCCAGATGTCAAGCCCAGGTAAGGTTCTGCGCGTTGCGTCGAATTAAACCACATGCTCCACCGCTTGTGCGGGCCCCCGTCAATTCCTTTGAGTTTTAATCTTGCGACCGTACTCCCCAGGCGGGGCACTTAATGCGTTAGCTACGGCACAGGAGGGTTAAAAACCTCCTACACCTAGTGCCCATCGTTTACGGCGTGGACTACCAGGGTATCTAATCCTGTTTGCTCCCCACGCTTTCGCGCCTCAGCGTCAGTGTCGGTCCAGAAAGCCGCCTTCGCCACCGGTGTTCCTCCCAATATCTACGAATTTCACCTCTACACTGGGAATTCCGCTTTCCTCTCCCGCACTCAAGCCAAACAGTTTCAAATGCACTTCCGGGGTTGAGCCCCGGGCTTTCACATCTGACTTGTCTGGCCGCCTACACGCCCTTTACGCCCAATAATTCCGAATAACGCTTGCACCCTCCGTATTACCGCGGCTGCTGGCACGGAGTTAGCCGGTGCTTCCTCCAGTGGTACCGTCATACCTTAAGATTATTCGTCTTAAGGCTATTCTTCCCACTTGACAGAGCTTTACGACCCGAAGGCCTTCTTCACTCACGCGGCGTTGCTGCGTCAGGGTTGCCCCCATTGCGCAAGATTCCTCACTGCTGCCTCCCGTAGGAGTCTGGACCGTGTTCCAGTTCCAGTGTGGCTGGCCATCCTCTCAGACCAGCTACCCATCGTCGCCTTGGTAAGCTTTTACCTTACCAACTAGCTAATGGGACGCGAGCTCATCTTTACCCGAAAGCTTCCATGGAGAGGCCTTCTTTGGTGATCAAATCGCAACTCGATCACGTTATGCGGTATTAGCCCACCTTTCGGTAGGTTATCCCCCAGACAAAGGTAGATTACCCACGCGTTACTCACCCGTGCGCCACTTTACTCGCCTGGCAAGCCAGGCTTTCTCGTTCGACTTGCATGTGTTAGGCACGCCGCCAGCGTTCATTCTGAGCCAGGATCAAACTCTCCAGTTAAACTGGTTTCCCGCTTCTCATTATGGTTCGCTATTTAGTTTTCAAAGAGCAATTTTCGGTAATTTAATCTTAACAATTTCCCTCTCGCCTGTCAAGCTTTAATTACCTTTTTCTTAGGTTCCCTTAGGCTTGTCGTTGCCGGCGAGGGTAATTTTGTAATTTACCAAGATCGTTTTTACTTGTCAAGAACTTTTTTCCTCTTACCTGTTTTTCCCTGCTCTCGCTTTACGCTTACCAGGGGCCGACAGATTCTGAGGCAAGATCTTTAAAGTAACAATTTGGTTTTAACTTGTCAAGAGCTTATTACTTTCTTTTGTCCGCCGAGCGAACTTTTAATATGTACAACATCAGTTTTTCTTTGGCAAGCTTTTTTTTAGCATTCCATTATATTATTTTTGATTGCCTCTGATATCCTACAGTTAACAAAAATTATCATAGTCAGGCTATCAATTCCACTCAGGCAGCACCCGCCTCGCCCCTTCCCTTTCAATCTTCCCTTTTCCCCTGCCACTCTTGTTTTTCCACTCATTGTGCGCGAGACTCCAATTCATAAGGTGGACATTGTCCCACCAGTGGAGTTGCCAACAAAATACACGGGTTAGATTAATCCGCTCAGGTGAACCCCTCATGGAATATCAATCAGATTTTCT
Organism: uncultured delta proteobacterium; assembly: GCA_963789385.1. Taxonomy (GTDB): domain Bacteria; phylum Desulfobacterota; class Desulfobaccia; order Desulfobaccales; family Desulfobaccaceae; genus Desulfobacca. The sequence goes on from CAWBKT010000025.1 coordinate 197,275, forward strand.
CGTCATCGGCTCCGGATTGGCCGGTCTCGGCTACGCCCTCAAGGTGGCCCCCCATGGCACCGTCAACGTCGTCACCAAGCGCAGCATCATGGAAACCAGCACCCGCCGGGCCCAGGGAGGCATCGCCGCAGTGCTCAGCCCCGATGACAGCTTCGATCTGCACATCAAAGACACCCTGGCCTCGGGCGACGGGCTGTGCCACCAGGATACCGTGGAGCAGGTGGTCCGCTCCGGACCGGAACGCATCCGGGAACTGGTCAACCTGGGAGCCCACTTTGATCTGGCCGGCGACGCCGCCACCGACTTCGATCTCACCCGGGAAGGCGGCCATTCCCGCCGCCGCATCATTCATGCCCACGATATGACCGGGCAAGAGGTGGAAAACATCCTGGTGGCCAGGGTTTTGGAGCAGCCCAATATCACCGTTTTCGAAAATCAGATTGCCGTGGATCTCATCACCCGGCACAAGCTGTTCCGCCGGGGCGCGGTCACTACCAACGCCGTGGAATACTGCCTGGGCGTCTATGTCCTCGATACCGCCACCGGTCAGGTCAACACTTTCATTGCCCCCATCATCTTGCTCGCCACCGGCGGCACCGGCAAAGTGTATCTCTACACCAGCAATCCCGATATCGCCACCGGCGACGGCGTCGCCATCGCCTACCGGGCCGGGGCCAATATCGGCAATATGGAATTCATCCAGTTCCACCCCACCTGCCTGTATCATCCGGAGGCCAAAAATTTTCTCATCTCCGAAGCGGTCCGGGGTGAAGGGGGGATTCTGGTAGATAAACGCGGCACCCCATTTATGGCCAAATACCACCCCCTCAAAGACCTGGCCTTCCGGGACATCGTCGCCCGGGCCATCGACACCGAACTGAAAAAAAGCGGCGACGACTGCGTCTTTCTGGATATCAGCCATAAATCCAGGGATTTTGTCAAAGCCCGCTTCCCCGGCATCTATGAAGAGTGCCTGAAATTCGGCATCGACATCACCGCCCAGCCCATCCCGGTGGTGCCCGCGGCCCATTATACCTGCGGCGGGGTGGTCACCGACCTGCTGGGCCGAACCAATATCGTCAATCTCTATGCCGTGGGCGAAGTGGCCATGACCGGCCTGCACGGCGCCAACCGCCTGGCCAGCAATTCCCTGCTCGAGGCCCTGGTCTTCTCTCACGAGGCGGCCCGGCATTCCGTGGAAGTGCTGCCGACGATCCCCAAGAAAAAACTCTCCGAAATCCCTCCCTGGGACCCCCACGGGGCCGTGGACAGCAATGAAAACGTCGTCGTCACCCAGAACTGGGATGAGATCCGCCGCTTTATGTGGAACTATGTGGGGATTGTCCGCTCCGACAAGCGCCTCATGCGGGCCCGGAAGCGCATCGACCTGATTCAGCAGGAAATCAATGAATACTACTGGAATTTCTTAATCACCAGCGACCTGGTGGAACTGCGCAACATCGCCACCGTCGCCGATCTCATTATTACCAGCGCCATGCAGCGCAAGGAGTCCCGGGGCCTGCACTACACCCTGGACTACCCCGAAAAAGACGACGCCAACTGGCTGCACGACACCATTATCGCCGCCGACTGAAGCGGTAGGTAGAAGGTAAGGCCCTCTGTCTACTCTACCAGCTCCACCACCTTCACCCCACGCTCCTTGAGGCCCGCCACAATCGGCCCCAGATCCGTCCGGGCCAGCCGAAAGGCGTAGATCCGACCACCCTCGGCCCGGGGCGCTCCCATCCCGACATTGATAATGGTGCCCCCGGCCGCCCGGATCAATCGGCAGGCCTCCTCGTAGGCGTGGTCATCGGCCAGGGCCAGGTCCAGGCGCGAACTGCTCTCCAGGGATTCCAGCATGAATAAAAAAGCCGACAACAGGTCGATGACCGTCAGGACCCCGATCAACTTGCGGCCTTTTAAAACCGGGACGCCGCCGATTTTATGCCGTTTTATCAGGTGGGCCGCTTCCTCCAGACTGGTTTCCGCCGTAACGCTGATGGGGTCCGGATTCATAATTTCTCCCACCGTGATCTCTTCCAGCATGGCCGCCAACATCACCCCGTACAGGTCCCGGGCCGACAGCCAGCCGGCTAACTGCCCATCCCGCACGACCGGCAGATGCCGAATATTCAGCTCCTGCAAAATTTTGGTGGCTTCCAGTACGGTGATCTCCGGGGGCACGGTGACAGGATTCTTAATCATAATTTTGCCGACGCGCATAGCATATATCCCCTCTTAGATGTAGTGGCCCTACTGTAGAACAACCTCGCCGAAAAACTCAAGGAAAAAATTTTTAATCATCTAAGAGGCTTTCCGATGGGCTAATATCTCTCTTTCCCTTGCTCTTTTTGAGCCAGTAATGCTCTCCCGTAAAGGTGGGAAAAATATTTCGCAAGGGGAAAAAGCGGGAAATTATCTGAAGTAGAGAGTTCGCTGTCAGCTATTATTTTTCCGGGATGACTATATCGTCAGGGCGTTATTACTCCGCCTCCAGGAGCAGGATTTTTCGCATATGACGTAAAATCCGAGCTCGCACGCTGATCTCTGCCCCCTGACTGCTTTTTACCGGAAACCGGCAATCGCCTGCTAATTCGTGGCCAGCACGTTCATCAGTGTAAAGATGATATGTTCCCCTTCGCCGATGTATGTTGCCATGTTGGCCCGGTGGTTCGCCAGGATGCCGTCTTTGGCGGCATTGGTAATATACCAGGGACTTAGATGGGCCCCAGTATGCAGGGCATGAATGGCGTCGTCCACCAGTTTGGAGGAGTTCTTCCTGGCCAGCTGATCGGCGAAATCCTCTTTCACCCCTTCCAGGATTTCCGCCATGCTCAGGGCCACGCCCTGGGCAAAGTAAAAGTAATCGTCGCAGACTAAACTGGAAATCGTACTGCCGTCGGCTTCCGTGTCTTTGATGAGATTATGGAAGGCGCTGCCCAACACGTCCCGGAAATGGGTCATCAGGGCAATGAGATTGTCCACCCGGGTGTAAAACCGGCTGCGGTTGTGTTTTAAATCATCGATGTATTGTTCCAGATTGGCCATGGCTTCTTTGTACTTGCCGGACGCCGAGGGAAACCAGTATTTTTCCGGGCTGACCATAATAAAGTTCATGGCATTGTTCAGATATACGTTCTGGGCTTCGGTGAGGGCGAAGCGGCTCATGTTCTCGTTGAGGACCACCATTGTCCGCCGGGCAACTTCCAGGACGCCCAGTTGCAAATTGTTGACATTATCGGTAAGCCCCATTTTGCCGAAGAGGATGGAATTGGGGCGCCACCCGAAAAAGGATTCGTTGACCTGGTCATCCAGGATCTTGATCAGGGCCCTGGTAAAAGCCTCACCCTTGACGGGACGGCTGACGATTTTTTCGGCGGCCGGTGGAATCGGCGGCGCTGTTGGCATAGCCGGTCTGGCAAGCGGTTCTTGAGGTTTCGGCTGCGGCGCCTCAGGTTGCCCCGGCGTCACCGGTATGGCCGGTTTTTCGTGTTTAACCTCAGCCTCCGGCGGGCTCGGCGCTGTTGCCTCCACCGGTTTATCAGGAATTGTGCCCCTGTCATCCGACTTTGATTTCGACTCTCCATGGAGCACCCCGGTGAGCGGCTTTTTCTCCAGATCTATCTTTTTGGCCACAATTGTTCCCGGGGGCGTGGACTGCTCCACTATCCGGTATTCTTTGGCGGCAAAAATATACACCATAAAAAGCAGGATCAATCCAAGAATGATGACCATCCGATATTGTCGCCAGCCTTTTTTGGGAGGTTTGGTCTCTGACGCCGGCATGGGAAGAGGAGCCTGATTTTCCTGGTTGTTTTCGAGTATTATTCATGTATTAATCCTTCAAAGCGAAATTGTTCGAATTAATTTGGAGGTATTAAGGCCGGCATGTTAAAAGATGTCAGCACTAAAAAGATATATCTCGGTGTTCGGATCTTTCCAGGCCATGGCAGGAAGACCGGCTTTGCAGCAAGTCTGTTGCAGGAAAGTGTCCCGGTCCCAATTGTATTCCGTGGCTACCTGGGGCAGTAGTAAGCCGCGGCGGGATCCTTGCCGGATATACAGGCCGTGCACGCCAACTTTGATCTCATCGATGTTTTTGATCTGCCGGAGCGGGGTCAACACTGATATCTCCAGATCAATATCCTGGAATTCCTGGGCCGTTAGAGGTGGGAAGCGAGGGTCGGAAAAAGCTGCCGAGTACGCCATCTCTTGAATGGTCTCGGCCAAAGGTTTCACGGCTTCGATCATACCGATGCAGCCCCTTAAAGATCCATGCGAATGCAGCGTTACGAACGCCCCCCGCGGTTCCTGTAAGACGCCGCTCAGGTCTTTTAACGGCTGCGGTCTTGAGCCGGCTAAGCCGGAGGCTATGCTCTGCCGGGCTATTTCATGAAGTTTTGCTTTATCCTGATCGCTCAGTTGCATATTCTGCTCCTTGCCTGCATAGGCAGGAATATAACCTGCTGCGGCTGATAAGATCCCCAGAAATAACAACAAGAGCAAGGACCTAGACACTGGCATAAATATTTCTTACAATTTCCATGGCGTTGACTGCTCGAGATCGGCATTAATAAACAGAAAAATCTTTTTCCGCTAGCTGGTTATATATCAAAATGTATTTTTTCCTGTCAATTGGAAAAGGCTTACCAACCGGAGTTTAACCTGAGGCAGAAAAGAACCTGGATTTTTTAGCGCTGAAAAGGTAAAATAGGTCAACTAGAAAACAATGCTTTTTTCCGGTCCCGGCAATTCACCCTCTGATCCAAAGGTGAGTCATATGGCAAAAGTCGGCGTCTTTTATCATCCGTCCTTCAGTCGCAAAAGTTATCTTACCGTCGGCAACCGTCTCCGGGATTTCCCCGAGGCCCTGGATGAAGTCCTGCAAAACGAGAATGTCCAGATGTATGAATGTCCTCGGGCCTCGGAAGAACTTATTCTCAAGACTCATACTCCCGAATTGCTTCGAGGCGTGGCTCGGGATCGCATGTGCTCCACGGCCTACGAATCAGTCGGTGGCGTCGTGGCAGCCATGACGGCCCTGGCCCGGGGCGAATTGGACCGCGCCTTTTGTTTCATCGGTGCCGGGGGGCATCACGCCGGCAGAGATACCTTCTGGGGGGCCTGTTGTTTTAATGATGTGGTTATTGCCCTGCGCCAGGTGCGCGAGATTAGCCCGCTCAGACGCTTCGCCATTGTTGACACGGACGCGCATCATGGTGACGGCACCAGGCAGTTAACCAGGGATGACCCCGAAGTCCTGCATCTGTGTTTTTGTGGTGACGATTTTGTTGCCGCCGACGGCACCAAAATTGACGTGGACGTCTACCAGGCGGCCCGGAAGCCTGACCCGGATCAGGAGTATCTCTCGGCTGTTAAGGCCCATCTCCACCGGGTCCTGGACTTTAAACCGGATTTATTGGTGTGGTATTATGGCTTTGATACCCACCTCAGTGATTACGGCTCCATCGGACTCACGGAAAAGGTATATTTTCAAATCTGCGGGCTCATGATTGAGGCCGCGGCGACGTTAGGGATTCCTCTGCAAGTAGTGCTGGGAGGCGGTTCGCTGGCAGCCCTGGCCACCGCTACCATTCCGGAGATTATCCGTCGTTTGAGTCAAACCGGGAATACATAATTTTTTTCTAGAGGCGAACCTGTTATGTCGGAAACGTCTAGCCGCACGGAAAAATTAGCGGGATTTTTTCTGGTCCTGGCAATTCTGGGGGGACTGGGGGCAATCCTGCTGATCGGCCAGGGAAAGGGCTGGTTCCAGAAAAGTCAAACCTATCTGGCTATTTTTCCCCAAAGCTATAACCTGCAGCAGGGCGCCGCGGTAAAAATGTTTAACACCGACATCGGCACCGTGACCCGCCTGCGCATCGTTCGCGTCAAAGATGAAAATCAAGTGGAAGTCACTATCCGAGTCAATGCCAAGTATAGTGATCTCATCCGCCTGGATTCGGTGGCCCAGGTGGAAAGCCCGACTATTTTAGGCAGCGAGTTTCTGAGTATCAGTGCCGGTACCTACGGCTATCCGCCCATCGCCCCGTTCGGCACCATACCTTCCCGGGTCAAAAAGACCCTGGCCGATTATCTGGACGAATTCCAACCCGAAGAAAGCCTGCGGAAAGTCAAGAAATTTATCTCGGACCTGGCAGATCTGGGCGACCGGTTCAAGACACACGAACAGAAATTTCTCTCCACTCTCACTCACTTCGATGAGGTGCTGGTCAGTGTGATCGAAGCTAAAGGCACGTTGGGAAAACTATTAATGCAAAAGGATTTTTACAACCGCCTGGAAAACGCCTTGGTCAAGATTGAAAGTACCTTAAAAAACTCCGAGGGCATTACCCGGGACCTTAAATCGGCTTCCGTCAAGGTGCCAGGCTTGGTGGACAAAGTGAACCAGGAACTGGAGCAGGTAAAATGCATCCTGGCTGATCTTAAAAAAGCCTCCAGCCAAATTCCCGGCTTAGTGGAAACGGCGGATGAAGCAGCGCGCACCGGGAAAGAAGTTATTGACGCGGTCAAAGCCAATCCCATAATTAAATGGACCACGCCCAAACCACCTCCCAGCCAGTCCATTCATTTGGAGCCCCGGGATGTGCCTTAAGATTGGATGTGCTGCGCCCAAACTGAACTTTACGAGCCTGCGTCAGGTTGCTTTTACTCGAAAAGTGGAACTCAAAACTTCGTTGAATAAAGCTGAAACATGAATCAAATCAAACGGCTGGCAATGACCGTATGCCTGTTGGCCATTTTTCCTTGGGGCTGCGCGACAAAACCCGATCCTTTCGGACGTCAGGTGAGCCGGGCCACGGACGCCAGCTTCCAGGGACAGGAATTGCTCAGTGAGGGCAAGGATCGCCGGGCTGAAAAGGCTTTTACCAAATCCCTGGAGATCAACCGGAGTATCGACAACCCCATCGGCAGCTCCCAGCAGCTCAACAATCTGGCGGTCGTGGCCCTGACCCGGGGCGATCTCAAGGAGGCCAAAAAACTTTTCCAGCAAGCCTTGTTTATCAACCAGGAGCTCGGCAATACCTCGGGAGCAGCCATCAATCTGGCAAATCTGGCTACACTGGCCCAAAAAGATAATAATCTGACCCTGGCAGAAGGGTATCTGCAGGAGGCCCGGGGCCTGGCCACTCAATCAGGTTCACCCAGGGTAAAAGGCCGGGTCCTGTGCCAGATGGCCGGGTTGGCCTTGGACCGGCAGGAGGTTGGCACAGCCGCAGTTCTCCTGGAGGAGGCCAAACCGTTTGCCCGGGAGGCTGAAGTCAAGGGACCCTGGAATTATCAGCAGGGAAGGGTCTTCTTGGCCAGGGGCGATGCGGTTCAAGCCATGTCTGCTTTTCAAGATGCCCTGGCTGCCGATAGAAATATTCTCAATCGTACCGGTATGGGGGCTGATCTTCAGGGTCTGGGGAGGGTCTGGGAGGAGCGGGGTGATTTTTCCAAAGCCTTTCTTTATTACGCCCGGGCCTTCGAGCTTTATGCCGTCACCAACAGCCTTGAAAAAGCCCGGCTCTGTCTGGATACCCTCCGTCGCCTGAACAAGGCCGGCGGCCTGGGCCGCTCTCTAAAACCCTATGAACAGCAGTTGGAAGCCAGTAAAGCCGCGACTGCCCCCTGCCCGCCTCCGGTCAAAACTACCGAGCCCGGCCAAGAGCAGAGTCTTCCGAAGCAGGAGCTACCGACTGAAGACAAGCACATCTGAAAATTGTCGGGGCGGGTCTCAAGCCCGCCCGTCACTGATACAAAAGTTCTTCAGAGAACCATTACCTATGCCGCCCGGCGATCACCCGCACACGGTTAAATAACCTTAAAAAGCGGATATTCAATAATGCCGGTCGCCCCATACTTGATCACCTGGGGGATGAGATTGCGGACCTGAGACTTGTCAACAATGATCTCCACGGAAAACCAGTCGGTCTTGTAAAGCGGCGCAATGGTCGGCGCCTGCAGGCTGGGCAAAATTGCCACCATCTCTTCCATGTTGACTTCCGGCACGTTCATCTTCAAACCCACCATCCGGTCGGCCCGCAAGGCTCCTTGCAGCAGCAGGACCAGGTTTTCAATTTTTTCTTTCTTCCAGGGGTCATTTTCCCAAACTTCCCGGTTGACGATAAACTGGGTATTGGTCTGCATCAGCTCATAAATTATCTTGAGTCCATGGGCCCGGATAGTGCTGCCGGTTTCGGTAACTTCGACGATGGCGTCGGCCAGTCCCGCCTCTACCTTAGCCTCCGTGGCTCCCCAGGAAAATTCCACCTTGACGGGTACGTTTCTTTCGGCAAAGTATTTTTTCGTAAAGTTGACTAATTCGGTGGCGATCTTCTTGTTGGCCAGATCCTCCAGGCTCTTGTAAGGTGCTTCCTTGGGAACGGCCAAGACCCAGCGGGCCGGATTTTTACTGACCTTGGAATATACCAGATCAGCCACCACCACAACCTGGGACTCATTCTCCAGAATCCAGTCCTTACCCGTCAAACCGCAATCCAGGGTGCCGTTTTCCACATAGCGGGACATCTCCTGGGCCCGGCACATGGAACAGCTTATCTCAGGATCATCAATGTCCGGAAAATAACTCCGGCCATTAACACTGATCTTCCAGCCCGATTTGGAGAAAAGTTCAATAGTCGCTTTTTCCAAACTTCCTTTGGGTATCCCCAACTTTAAATTATGCACTCCCATATACCTCCTTGGGATCAAAGACCCGGACCCCCACAATGCGGGCCTCGCCATCTGAAATCAATCGGTAAAAACAGCTGCGATAACCGGCATGACACGTTGCCCCGCCAACCTGGTCCACTTTTATCAAGACCGTATCATCATCGCAATCCAAATAAATTTCCTTCACTATCTGGACATGTCCGGATGTTTCACCTTTACACCAGAGTTTTTGACGGGTCCGGCTGAAATAGTGCACTCGCCCGGTGGCCAGAGTTTTTTCCCAAGCCTCTGGATTCATAAATCCCAGCATCAATACTTCACCGCTCACCGCATCCTGAATAATAGCCGGCAGCAGACCGTCCAGTTTCGAAAAATTCAATTCCATACCCAAACCTCTCAAACAGTCTTCGATATATCTCAGAAAAATACTCTTTTTACCTTGAATCCGCAACCTGGAATGATACATTAGAAAAAAGTTACTTTTTACAAAAAAAAATAAGATCAGGCATGTTAACCCGATCCTCAGCCGGATTTCGATACATTATAAGTATAACCGGCTGATTCGAGATGACCATGAATAATGTCATTCCATTCAGCGAATTAAGCCGCCTGCATAAACTCAATTCACTGGATCATAAGAAGCAGGAATTTAAGGAACGGGAGAGCTACCTGACCAGACTGCGGAAACTGTTATTTCAGGTAGAGGGCCAGATGCGTCAGGCCGAAGTTGAACAGGTTGAGCTTTATCATGCGATTTTGGATGATTTTCAGCTCGAGGTAGCCTTTCCTAATTGGGGAGACCGGGTCGGATTGCAGCGAATATTCAAAGAGCACCCCGCCTTAGTGACCATTACCGAATTTCTGGAAGAACGCCTGTCCCCGGAAGAATGTTACGACCGCCTCATAAAGCTCAAAGAAACCACCCCGAAGTCCTGAAAACGGCAAAAAAAGGGCTGACCGGATGGGGGAGGCATCCGGTCAGCGTATATGGGGGAAAATTTACTATAAACTTTGATTAAGGGGGGATTGGGGGATCCTTAATTGTTCAAAGTTGATTATATTTATATGCATGTTGCGTGCCAAATTCTCCGACAAGCCGATTATTTTATTATTTATTGTGTTTTCAAATGGTTACCGGTCATCCCTTAAATCCCCAGCCACCCGGTCGATATAAATAATTGAACCGAATTCAGCAGACGGTGTCAGCATAAATGGCATCTAATTGTTTTTACTATAATAAACCTGGTTTAAGATTTTTGACTGGCAGATCCAAAAAATATTCCTTCCCGGAGCCATTGGCGTTTTTTAGATCCAGGCCCGGCGTCAGGGCCGTATTGCTCCATTCTTCGGTCGGCCTCTTCCTGAGTCAGACCCTGTGGAAAAAAGGCTTTATGGCTGTGTTTATTCACCTTCTCATGCCTCTGCCGCCGGGGTTTGAATGAGGTTAGAAAGGTTCTTTTGGAGAGCGCCTCCAACAAGATAGTGCACTCGGCGAAACCTGGCGCGGTCACAATTCTTGAAAAACCAAGGCGAATGAGACCCGGATGATTCCGTCAAGATAAATTTTTTAACAGCGATGCTCCTGGAGAAATCTGATCAGACGACTGACCGCGGCATTACCGGGAGTGGTCAGGTTATGCATGGCGGCGTAGCGGCAGATAGCGCCATTAAGAGCTTCAATTTCCGTCCGGCGTCCCTGTTGGAGGTCCTGAAGCATGGATGGGTGATGAGCCGCAGTGGGCGGCACCAGTCGCTCTAAAAAATGCTGAAAATACTCCAGCGCGGTAGGATATTGTAAAGGTATGCGCCTAACCGCAGCTACCTGATAGATTTCTTCGATAATAACAGACATCAACTCTCGGGTGTGGGGGCTGTCGGCAAGCTCGCCATAGGTCACGCTTAAAATTGCTCCCAGGGGATTGAGGGCACAGTTATATAAGGCTTTCTCCCAAATGTGAGTTATGATATTGTCAACCAGGGTGGCGGGGATACCGGCCCGGTTCAAGTGATCCACCACCTGGTGCAGCTGCGGGTTTCGATTTTCAGCCGGTTCCAACCCCAGAAGAACTTTATCGGCATAGACGGTAACGGTAGCCAATCCCGGACGATTTATTTTAGCCCCGAAAATGACCCTGGCGCCGACCGCTGTGGCATGGCTGCATTCCTGGGAAATTACTTCAAGATTACCCAGGCCATTCTGGATGGAAATGACCAACCCCGCGGGCGCCACGAGAGATTTAATCTGCTGGCAGGCGCTCCGGGTGTCAAATGATTTGACGCACAAAAGGACAACATCGTAAGGCCGGCCCGGATCCTCCGGAGAAATATCTACCGGTCCCAATTGCACCTTCCCCCAAATGCCGTCAATGGCTCAGACCCTGGCGACGCAGGACATCGAAATGTTCACCACGGCCGATAAAATCCACAGCCTGACCACTCTGCCGGAGCAGACCGCCAAAAACGGTGCCCAAGGCACCGGTCCCCATAATTAAATACCGCATGGTGCTCCTTGGAACCTGATCATCCCAGTCAAACTCCCCGTCAAGCCTTGAAAGCCCTGTTACGGGAACATGACCGGTCGGTACGGGAATTGTCTCAACTTTTATCCTTATCCGAAAAAGAGGTCCTGGATCATTTGCATCATATCGCCAAAGCGCCGGGACTTACCTGTCAATTTATCATTATTCCGGCCCAATGCCGGCATTGCGGTTTTGTTTTTAAAAAAAGGGAACGCCTTAAAACTCCTTCCCGCTGCCCGATCTGCCGCCAGAGTTCCATTGCCCGACCTCGGTATGCTTTAAAAAGCAGAAAAAAGGGAAAAGGCGAGAAGAGTTAGATTTTCAATTTCTTGTTTCCAGAGCTTTTTATTGGTCCCTTCTTTTTCCTTCACAACCTGATCTTTAGATATCCATAAAAACCTAAAAATTCAAGCGAAGATAGCAGAAGACGATATTATAGTGGAATCTTTGGTCAAAAAATAAGCTGACCGGACGGGGGAGCATCCGGTCAGCGAGGTTGGGGAGAAAATGGTCTATGAACTTTGATTAAGGGGGGATTGGGTAACCTTAATTGTCCATGTTTGCTTCTTTATTATTGCATGTCTTATGCCAATCAAGATTTTTTCTCTAATATAATTTATTTTTATTTTAATAACCACTAGTTATCTTTTGGCTCAACGTCTCGTTGCCAAACAGGAAAAGTATAAATTTTTGAACAGGATCAGGTTCATACCTGCCTCCAGCATGTTATCTTACTGGAATTACATTTATTTTCATAGTTTAAGATTTTAAACCAAAAAATGGGAATTTTGATTTTACAATTTGCGGTTAACTGGAATGGTAGTTTTACAAATATGTCATAAAATACTTTTTGCAATATTAAGCTCGCCTTAACCTTCCAAATGACCCACCAGGGGAAATTTTTCAGGAATACTAATAAAAAAGCTGACCGGATGTGGGGGCACCCGGTCAGCAAGGTATGGGGAAAAATGGTTTTGAACTAATTAAGGGGGGAACCTTAAATGTTCATGAGTTCATATTTATAGCAATTATTATGCCATATTCTCAGAATTCATCGCATTATCTATTTTTATTAATTTTATTCAATAAGTTATCTGTAGCTCCAAATCTTTTGGTAAAATTCAACTAATACAAAAAATTGAACTAGACCAATGTACATTTACATCAGAGCCGATGAAGTTTTGGGAAATGTGACAGCAATGTCGGAAGAAAAGGCCAAAAAAATATCGGCGGAAGCCCGGTGTTGCACCTCGAAGGCGCTAAACCAAAATCCTTGCGGCGTCAAAATTCCGGAAGGTTTAGAATATGAGGCAACCCGGAGAACCAGCGACAAAAACAATGGGAGGCTTTAACAATTATGGCTTTGGTCCAAGTCTGTCAAAAACAACTTCAGTTGTTTTGAATGAGCCTTTTCGCCAAAAGATGCCCTTGAGTTGATCACTCTGAGGATTGTAGGTCAGGTCATAGGTAGAGCACAATGAATTAGCATAACGAAGTGAGATGAGGACCTTTGTCGTCTTGCCATCCCTGGCTGCCTGCGCCTGGGTCACGTGGACCGGCTCAAGGTCGATATACTGCATCTCTATACCGCCGGTAGGATTAACTTTTTTAATCTGCATGACACCCATGCCGTTGCGATCCTGCCAGCGACCTCGAAGGACCTGAAACCCCGGCCAGGGAACTTTAATAGCTTCCTGCAACTGGGCGCCCAGCGGGACGGTAAGGAAAGCTGCCATGAGAACTATCAAGGTAAGGAGAATGGATTTAGATCGTACGGTCATTTGTGCCTTTTCACGGCCTTGCCGGGACCAATGAATTTTTCATACACCTGATAACCACCTAATGCCGAAAAACCAACCCTGACCCGCTTCAATTCCGCCCGGAGGTTTTAATAGCCTGAGCAATCTCCCGGCTGAGCTGCCCCAAAGCCCGGCTTTGGGCGGCCACCAGGTCGCCATAATCCGGACCGGTCACCGGCTCGGTGATACTGGACCGATGCGCTTTGATCAGTTTTCTTTCCTGGCCTTTGAAGAGGCTCCACCGGCTATCCAGCCGGGCCGCATCGCCCAACCTGCCGTCATAGCGGATCACATCCAAGATCACCTGATAATCGACGGGCTCAGGCGTCCGCCAGGGGAAAAGCTGGATCTGAGCCGTGGGCAGGAGGAAACCGATATTTTCAGCCAGGACATTTATGAAATTATTTTTTAGAGGTCCGGCCCAACGATCAAATTCAGCCTTTATCACCTGATTGTCACCCGGTCGGGTAACAATTTTAGATTGGTCCAGGTAATCGGCCATCTTGACCGGGCCGATGCCGATGACCGGCGTTCTGCCCGGGCTGGACCTCCTGGAGATGACCTGATCTTGGGTAGGGCTCAAGTATAAAAACGCGGCGACGGACTGGCGCAGCCAAAAAGCAAGATGGATGCCATGAGCGCAAGATAATTGACGAGTTGGCGAGAAAATAGCTTGACGTTGCATTGATTATTTGCCTCCAGGTTTCTTCTTGCCGCGAATCAGGCTGGAAGGATGCTGCTCCAGAGTAATCGGCCAATTCCCGAATTGACCGGCTCATGGCGGAAATTTGCTGCAGCGAACTCTCCAACTCCACTACCAGCGGGGTGTTGGGGGAAACGACGCCTCGGACCCCGGTCATGGTTTTATCAAAACCGGACAGGGTCTTATCCAATCCGGACAGGGTCCTATCCAGACTGGCAGTCAGCTCCGTCACCCGGGCGTTAAGATTATCGGCCAGCCGGCGGTAGTCTTTGACCGTCTTATTGACGTTCTTAGTTAGGGGATCCACTTTGCCATCCACCCTGGTGATGAGTTTGTGGGTGCTTTGCAGCGTCTCTTTGAGACTCTGGATGCTGGGGGCCAGGTTCGGGTTGTTGACGAGTTTAGCGATACCGTCCAGGCTCGCAGTTAATTTCTCTTGAATCTTTTCAAGATCTAGCTTTTCCAGGGCCTGCATCAGCCTCTGGGCAGTGGACGGGATGGTCGGAATCTCCGGATATTCTTCATATTGGCTGGCAAGCTTCTTCCTCAGCACTACCTCCGTGTCGGGATAAAAGCCGACCTCGATGGCCAACTGCCCGGTAATAAAACTTTGCGTCGTCAGCACGGCCCGCAGACCCCGGTCGATGAGCCGCTGCAGATTTTTTGGGGAATTTCTTTCGCCGCGGACCACATCGAATCGAGCCGGCAGGACTTCCACGACGACCGGGATTTGTGACTTAGCCTGTTCCATGTCGGCTATGATGGCAATGCTGATCACCGACCCGATCTGGACACCTTCCCACAACACCGGCGCGCCGACGTTCAAACCCATGACGGACCCTTCGAAGTACATGACGTATCTCTGGGTTTTCTGGAAGAATTTGCCGGAACCGAATATGACCAAGCTGGCGGCCATAATGAAAAGTGCGATGAGGACGAAACCGCCGATCATCATTCTATTTGCTTCCTTAGCCATGTGTACTAATCCTGTTGCTTAAGATTTTTCGCCACGGGTTAAAAACTGCCGCAGATCGGGATCCTGAGTTTCGGCCAAAAGCGTACTGGGGTTGCCCGTAGCCGTCATCGTGCGTTTGGACACGTCCAAAAATACCGAATTGTTGCCGATGGCAAAGATGCTGGCCAGCTCATGGGTCACCACCACCATGGTAGTGCCCAGGCTATCCCGGAGTTCCAGGATCATGTCATCCAGGCGGCGGGCGCTCACCGGATCCAAACCGGCGGAAGGCTCATCGAAGAATAAAATTTCAGGGTCGAGAGCCATGGCCCGGGCAATACCGGCCCGTTTCTGCATGCCGCCACTGATCTCCGAGGGGTAAAATTCTTCAAAGCCGGCCATCCCCACCAGCGCCAATTTTAAGCTGACCACTTCGCGAATCTGCTCCGGTTTCAAGTCCGTATAGGTCTCCAGCGGCAGCGAAATATTCTCGGCCAAGGTCATGGAGCTCCAGAGGGCCCCACTCTGGTACATCACCCCGGCCCGGCGAATGATCATGATCTCGGGTAGCCTGATCGGCCCCCCAGAAATCCACCTCACCGTAAAATATCTTGCCTTTGGCCGGAGTTTTCAAGCCGACTAACATGGTCATCAGGGTGCTCTTGCCGCAGCCGCTGCCGCCCATAATGATGAAGATATCCGCCCGATTGATGGTAAAAGTCAGGTCGCGCATGAGGACAAAGTCGCCATAGGCCATGGTGAGATCCTGCACAATTATGTGGGCTTCTTTTTCAGTCATAAGTTAGAACATTAGACAATCCGGGATGGCACTGGCTTATATTTCCAAAAAGTTGCATATCACCGTAATCACGGCAGTAGAAAGAATGATTCCGACAATGGCAGTAACAACGGCGGAGGTGGCGGCATCACCCACCTCCGAGGCGCTGCGGCCGCACTGCATGCCCCGCATGCAGCCGGAAATGGCCACAATCAGGCCAAAGACGAAAGCGGAAAACAGGCCAATGGCCAGATTCCAAAGGCCAACTGCCTTGGCAGTCTCGTTATAATATTCGACGAAGCCTAAATTGAGCATAACGACGCCCACCACCATACCTCCTAAAATTCCCATAACATTGGCGTAGAGGCTAAGCAGGGGCATCATCAGCCCCAGGGCCAGCATGCGCGGCAGCACCAGAAACTCCATGGGGGATATGCCCAGGGTTTTTAAAGCATCGATCTCCTGGTTTACCTGCATGGTCCCCAGTTGGGCGGCAAAAGCGCCCCCGGTGCGGCCGGCCATGACAATACCGGTCATAATCGCCGCCATCAGGCGCACCATGGCAATGCCCACCAGGTCGGCCACATAAATCTGGGCCCCAAACAGCTTCAACTGGATGGCGCCGATAAACGCCAGGATTAACCCTACCAGAAAACTAATAAGGGAAACGATGGGCACGGCTTGGATGCTGGCGGCCTGCAAAATCAGGCCCAGATCAGCACGGCGGAACTGGGCCTGGCCGCGCAGCAGGCGGAGGAAGGCGATGACGGCGTCGCCGATAAAGGCCAGCAGTTCCCCGGCGCCTTGGAAGAACTCGACGGTTTGATTACCGAGCATGAGGAGAAATGATTGGTGCTCTTCGGCTTTCCGGGCATCTTTTTTTTCCGGCACCGCCGCAGCCAGCTCCAGCAGTTTTTTGGCCCCTTCGGGGAGGCCGTCGCTGTTCGGGGTAATATTTTGCTTGGCACAGTAGTTGCGTAGATTCAGCAGGAAGATCAGCAGGCCGGAGTCCCAGCGCCCCAGCTTTTGGCTGTCGAAGACCAGGCGGCGCACCGCCGGGTTGTTTTCCAGTCGCTGCTGCACCGTTTCGGCCTTGGGCAGTTCACCGCCAAGCAGCCAATCCCCGGAAAGAATAACCTTCAAGGTATCGACGGCAGGTTGTTCCAGGGTCATTTCACCGCGGGTGGTCACGTTTGTCTCCAACCGGGGAGGCAATGACATCGCCTGTGATCGATGCAAAATGTTTCCCACAGCATAAGTAAAGCCAAAAATTCCTCTCCAACTGCTATTGGTTCAGGTCCATACAGGTAGTCCCATCAGTGGCCTGGGCCCTGAGTGCATTCGACCGGTTCATTTGTTCTACTTTTTTATAACCGGCGCCGGCTTGCTGGAGAAAGGTTTTTGCTCCGCCCCCGCAGCGCCAGACAAAGCAACAGGCTCATGAGTAGAATATATATTTTACCAGTCATCTTTGATCTTTTTGAAAAATAAATTTTCTCTCAGCCGGTTCCATTGCCCTTATGAGCAAAAGCTGGCGTTAGAATATCATAAACAGCCGATGTCGCAATACCAGATTACCCCCATCGATGGTCCAAATGTCACAAAAGCAGGGGAAAGTCGCAGAGAAAAAGAGGGACAGATGATTAACCGGATGGTTGTGGTATACTTGGGCGTAGGGAAATAGGGCCTGACCCCGATAGTCCCAGGATTATTCCTGATTATTACCAGGGGGCTCAGGGGAAGAATTTTCTCTGTCTCCTGGGGACAGGTGAAGGATGATCGCATGAACTCCACCGCCAGGGAAAGGATAATCTACTATGATGTTAATGGCGCAGAAAACGAGGTCGGGGCTCAAAATTATGGCAGTGGCCCTGGTGTGTTGTGGTATCCTGATTCCCGGCCTCGCCTGGACCACCACCCAGTTTCCGGACATCCTGTTCCTGGATGGCCAAAAACATTTCCTGGACAGCCTCCCTCTGGAACAGTATTACGGTCCCGACAATCCCCGCCCCGACTTTCGGTGGCCCAATACCGCCACCTGGCGCGGCTACATCGCCACCTGGGAGATCCAGCGTGACGTCCTGTATTTGAAGGCCATCCGGGCCTGGACCTCCCAGGGGGAGGTGGGGCTGGCGGCCTTGTTTCCCGGCCGGAAAGGCCCGGTGCCCGCCACCTGGTTCACCGGGCAGCTCAAAGTCCCCCACGGCAAGATCCTCAAACCCGGGGTGCCCCAGCCCCTGTACGAACAATACCTCATACTGACGGTGGAAAAGGGCCGGGTGATCAGACGGGATCGTATTGATCATCCCGGAGGCGATACCCTGCCGGAACGATGATTACCTGGAGGAGGGAGGGGCGGTAGCGCCGGTTTGGAAACAGGTTATCCTTGATACCGGATTGTAGGAGTTTCGTGAAACAGCGAGTATCTAAAGAGTAATGTTATACGGCCTCAGCCGGGACAAAGCGCCGGATTGCCTGCAGAGCCTCGTTTTCTGAGCGTTGCGCCTTATAAAGGTCCCAGCGTTGTTGGAAATTCAGCCAGAAATCGGGGGAAGTGCCGAAAAACCTGGCGAGTCGCAAAGCGGTGCCGGGAGTAAGGCCCCGGCGGTAATTCCCCTGATAACCAATAATAGTAAAGACTTCAAGAACATTCCAGATTTAGAACTCATCATCCGGTAAGACTTTTCCCCTGCCTGATGGTGAGATTTTGACATTGGGATGGCAGCGATGCGGGAGCTTCCCAAGCAGGACTTGGAAACGAGTTTTTTTGTCATCCATTTCCGGCGAAAAGAGGCAGGGGAGCCTGGTGAAATATTTTCGTCTGGTTTGAAAAACCACTTGACGAGAGTGACGCAAGGCAGTATATATTATGATTGCTATACTAAACAAATAGTTTATTTTTATTAAACCGGAAGAACCGTGAACATCGGTGAAAAGCTGAAAAGACTGCGGCAGGCCAATTCTTTAACCCAGGAGGAGTTAGCTAACCGGGCGTATCTGACCAAGGGGTTTATTTCGCAATTGGAGCGGGACATGACCTCGCCGTCCATTGCCACCTTAAAAGACATCCTGGACGTCCTGGGTGTGTCATTGGCCGATTTTTTCCAGGACCAGGCCCCGGCCCGGGTGGTCTACCCGCACAGCGCCCGGATTACCACCTCCAACTCCACGCCGGCCTGCCGGGTGGAAGTTTTGGTGCCGGACGCCCAGAACCGGATGATGGACCCGGTGTTGGTAACCATAGGCGGCGGTTCGGAGTTGCCGTCCCAGGAGCCCCACGAGGGTGAAGAATTTGGGATGGTTTTGAAAGGAACGGTGCATCTGAAGCTGGATAACCGGATCTTTAAAGTTAAGCAGCATGAATGTTTTTATTTCCGTTCAAACCTGGAACATGCGGTGATAAATTCCGGCAAACAGGAAGTGCGGATTTTATGGGTCGTCACCCCACCAATATTTGGCTAAGGAGGGTTATGCTACATCGTGACGTCAAACATTAGGTTAGCCATAAGCAACGCTTTTAAGCGAGGGAGGTAGCGTGAATTGGAAAAATTTGAACTGGGTTTTGGCCAGCACCTGATGCTGGATGGTTATGGGTGTCCGCACGAGAATTTGACGGACCTGGATCGAATCTACGAATTCTTAAATCAGTGCCCGGATTTGATCCATATGACCAAGATCATGCCGCCGTACGCCTTTAAATATTCAGGCAAAGTCCCCGAAGATTGGGGACTTTCCGGTTTTGTGCTGATCGCCGAAAGCCATATCAGTATCCACACCTTTCCTGAGAAAGGGTATTTGAGCATCGATGTATTTTCCTGCAAGGACTTTGATGTCAAGACTGCAGTAGATTTTGCAACCAAGGTATTCGGGATTGCCAGCCAGGAAATCAAGATTGTGGACCGGGGGTTGGAGTTTCCTCGGGATATGAGCACGGTGACCCGATTTATGAAAGATGAACGCCAAGAGCTGAGGAATTAATATGGACGAATCCGACAGTACCAAGCCTGACCTCTGGACGCGTCTCTGGCGGGGTTGTTTTAAGAAACGGGACCTGAAGCACCCGGACGACATCGAAAAAGAGATTCAGAGTATTTTGGAGGCCGGGGAGGAACGCGGCTTTATAACTCGCCAGGAAGGCGAGATGATCGAAAGTATCTTTGAGTTCAAAGATACGCTGGCCCGGGAGATCATGGTCCCGCGGGTGGATATTACCTGTGTTTCCGAAGACAGCTCGATAGCAGACCTTGTCGGGGTGATTCTGGAGCGGGGCCACTCCCGGTTGCCGGTTTTTAAAGACAACATCGACCACATCCAGGGAATTCTGCTGGCCAAGGACCTGCTGGAATTCTGGAATAAACCGGACACGGAAATCAATTTGACCAAAGTTCTGCGGCCGGCTTTTTTTATTCCGGAAGCCAAGAAGATCAGCGATCTGCTCCGGGATTTTGTGGAAAAGAAGATTCAGATCGCCATCGTCATCGACGAATACGGCGGCACCTCCGGCCTCATAACTATTGAAGACATCATCGAAGAGATCGTCGGCGAGATTTACGACGAATACGACACCCAGGAACCCCGCCTGCTGCCCCAGGACGATGGTTCGGTGATCGTGGACGCCCGTCTGGAGATTGAAAATCTGGCAGATCATTTTGACATTGAGGTGCCGGAGGGTGAATTCGAATCGGTGGGGGGCATGATGATCCACCATTTGGGCAAGGTGCCCCAGGTCAACGACACCGTCATCACCCAAAATCTGGAATTTACGGTCACCGCGGCGGATGAGCGCCGGGTTAAACAGATCCACGTCCGGGCCCTGGCCGAACCGCCGGTGGAAGTCACCGCTTAAAGGTTATCTACAACCTCTTGCCATTTTTACTGCCGATGTAACTCCCCAACTTTTGCGATATAGTCATCGACCTTGAACTTGCGTTTACAGCCGGCCAGGTTCATGTAGCGGATTTTGCCGAAAACCGGGCGCTCGCCCCAGGCCCGGTCATGGACGCCGCCAATGGACCAGGCCACGCCGACGTAGCCGTTGGGGTCCCGGCCGTCCAGTTCATAGCGGTCATTGAGATAGATGGCAACTTCCAGGGCCGCTTCGGGAGAAGCAGTCCATTCCAGAATTTTTTTGGCCCAATACATCCGCAGATAACCGTGCATTTTCCCCCGCCGCACCATTTCCAGTTGCGCCGCATTCCACAAGGCGTCATGGGTTCGGCCCTGCTCAAATTCCTCCGGAGAATAGACAAAATCCCGCCGATCGGCCCGGTGCCGGTCCAGCGTCTTTTGAGCCCACTCCGGAAAACCCGAAAATGTATCATAATCGGGATTGTAAAAACAAAAGTTATCTGATAACTCACGGCGGACGATGAGTTCCTCCAGAAAGGCCTGTTTGGCCTCAGAGGGAGCATCGCTCTGCCGAATTTCCCAGGCCACCCGCTGCGGGGCTAGCTGGCCGAAATGGAGGTAAGGCGAAAGGTCGGATTGACCGGCCAGCGTCGGGTCGTTGCGGTCTCTGTCGTACTGCGGCAATCCCTGATGAATGAAAGTCTGAAGCCTTTCCCGGGCCGCGTCTTCGCCGGGCCGGCACCAGGTGACGGGCCAGACGCCGGGATCGGCCGCCACCCCGACCAGGGCCCGGTCCCAGTCGATGGAGGGCGCGGCCTCGGTCCAGGTGTAGGGGTGGGTTTCCAGGGCAGGTAAGTCGGTTAAAAAATCCGGCAGCAGACGGTGAATTTTGGGGCGCAGGGTATAGGCGCCGAATTCCTGCTTCGGGGAAGCCAGCCAGCAGGGGACGATGTTGTGGGCATCCACTTCGATGCAGGGGATCTGAATCCGTTGCAACACCTGGTTTTTCCATTGCCTTTTCAGGCGCAGGGGATCAAAATCAGTGACCAGGGCGCCGGCCCGGCAGTGTTTGAGAAAATCCGGGAGGGTTTCTCCGGGGTCTCCCGACAACAGAAAAAAGGGTATGCTCTGTTGGTCCAGCCGGGCCGCAGTCTCTCTGAGGCCCCGGAGCATGAAATCGTATTGCCGATAAGCGGCCTGAAGAAAATTGGGAACCAGATTGAACACCACCGCCAGGGGGGCTTGATGATCCAGGGCCAGTCGCTGGGCGGCAAGCAAGGCCTAGTTGTCCCGGGCGCGCTGCTCCCGGCTGAGCCAGTAGACGACCGGCCCGCCTTGGTAGGGGAGTGGTTTAAAGGTCTGAGCGTTGGGAGAGAACCAT
>CAWBKT010000026.1:0-107035 GCA_963789385.1 uncultured delta proteobacterium
GTCTATCAAGAAGGGGTATTCATCGGTGCCGTGCATGGAGCCCCGGTATTTGACGAACCGCAGGCGACGGGTGGCGATCTGGTCCACCACCCGGTGATCCAGGAGCAATACCGCGTCGGAGACGTATTCCTCGATGCCGTGGCGGGTCAGGGTTCCTTCGCCCCGCTCTCCGGTGATCAAGGCGGTGACGCCCTTGTCCTTCAGCCAACGGAAGAGGCGGCGCAACTCGGAGCGCAGGATCAGCTCGTTGGGGAACCCCGCGAACAGGGCCTCCACCGTGTCCAGCACCACCCGTTTGGCCCCCACGGAGTCAATGGCATGCCCCAGGCGGATGAAGAGGCCCTCCAGATCGTACTCACCGGTCTCCTCGATTTCGCGACGCTCGATATAAACGAAATCCAGGGCGAGGAGCTTTTGTTTTTCCAGGTCCGCCAAGTCGAAACCCAGGGAGGCGACGTTCTTGGCCAGTTCCTCCGAGGTTTCCTCAAAAGACATAAAGACGCCGGGCTCACCGTAAGTGACGGCCCCCCGCACCACAAACTCTATGCTCAACAGGGTCTTGCCGCAGCCGGCGCCGCCGCACACCAGGGTAGGGCGCCCCCGGGGCAGGCCCCCGCCGGTGATCTCATCCAGCCCCCGGATGCCGGTGGGGCACTTGGCTAACTGTCGGTGCGAAAGTTCGTTTTGCCCTTCGGTCTCAGCCATTGCCTCTCCTCCCAAAAGCTATTTGATATTCATAAGTTCCAGCCGCAGTTGGGCAAAAATCAAAATACAATTTTTTCTTAAGATAGTCAATCAAGTTATGTAATTGCCCTTTTGTGAAGATCCTGCAAATTTCGGTTTGCTTGGCTGTTCTAGATTGGCAAGTCTGGCCTTAGCGTATTAAATCTAATTGGTTCTGTCCGGAAACGGCTTTTTCACAATGGCGTCAATCTGCAGGCTAGTGCGGCGAACAATGTTCGCCTCCGCGCAAGCCTTTGATTTTCTTGATCTTGCAGAAAATATGTCAAGTCAGAACTCATTAGTCTGATAGTTTGATAGAACTAATTGGCTAGTACCGGCCGGGGGCGCTTGCAACTCCCTAAGATGGTGGTTAAATTAAAAATCGGTAAATAATCGAAGGGAGACGTACAGTTAATGTTGCCTTTTAAAAGAATTTTGTGTCCCACCGATTTCAGTGAGCCGGCTTTCACCGCACTGAAACGCGCTGAGGAACTGGCCCGGCATTTTGCGGCGGAATTAATCGTGGCGCATGTCGTGCCGACGTTGCCGAGCCCCCATTCGTTCCCCGACCCGCAAGCGTCCTTCAATTTTGACGTGCCCATGTACCAGCAAGAACTGGCGATCAAGGCGGAGCAAATGCTCAAAGACCTGGTGTCCCATCATAAAGTGGGGACCCGGGACATGGTGACCACCGGAGAAGCAGCTCCGGAAATCCTCCGGATCGCCCATGAGGAGCATGTGGACCTCATCGTCATTGCCTCCCACGGGCTGACGGGCTGGCGGCGGCTGGTCTTTGGGTCCGTGACCGAAAAAGTGATGCGCCAGGCCACCTGTCCGGTCTTGACCATCGTGCCGCCACCCGAGGTGGAAAAATGAGCCGGCAAATTCCCGGCTGCGTATCCTGAGGACATGGGCCACGAGCTACGCTTTTCATCTACACAAAATCCATGTTTGATATCGCCAGGGAAACGTCTAGAAATGACCTTTTTCAGTAGAGTCACGGCAGTTAATAAAGATAAGAAGGACACCGATGAATGCGAATGATAAACAGCACCGTGCCATTTTACAGAGCATTGCCCATCAGGCAATGCTTGATCGAGGTTTGCTCCCTGATTTTTCTGCCGCAGCACTCGCCGAACTTGGACGGCTTCAGGTACCTGCGGCCATAGCCGGCGAGCCGGTTCGGGACCTGAGGAACCTTCTGTGGGCTTCCATTGACAACGATGACTCCCTGGACCTGGATCAGCTTACCGTTGCCGAGGCAGTGCCTGGAGAAAATATAAAGATATTGGTGGCTATAGCTGACGTGGACTCGGTCGTTAAAAATGGCTCCGCGATTGACGAACACGCGCACCATAACACCACCTCGGTATATACCGCGGCCGAGATATTCCCCATGCTTCCTGAAAAACTTTCTACCGACGTCACCTCCCTGAATTTCAACGAGGATCGCCTTGCCATTGTCGTCGAAATGGTGGTTCGTGCCGACGGATCCCTTCAGGACTCCACTATCTACCGGGCGTGGGTACGTAATCAGGCGAAACTTGCCTATAACAGCGTGGCAGCCTGGTTAGAAAATAAAGGAGTTACCCCTGAAGCTATGGTTGCCGTGAAAGGGCTGGCGGAGAATCTGCGAATGCAGGACCGGGTTGCGCAAAGTATGCAGAATTTCCGGCAGACCCAAGGAGCCCTGCGTCTGGAAACCATTGAAGCCAAACCGGTATTCGACGGCGATCAGATCCGCGCCATAGAAATAGAAGAAAAGAACCGTGCCAAGGAGATTATTGAGGAATTCATGATCGCGGCTAACGGTGTGGTCGCCCGGTATCTCTCCTCCAGGAAATTCCCATCGATCTGCCGCGTAGTCCGCACGCCAAAACGATGGGACCGGATTGTCGAAATTGCCGGGGAACACAAGTTCAGACTTCCGGATATCCCGGATTCAAAAGCGCTGGAGGAGTTTCTCGTCAAGGAAAAGGCCGCGGATCCATTGCGATTCCCCGACCTATCGCTCGCGGTAATCAAGCTATTGGGCTCTGGCGAATATATTGCCGAACTTCCTGAACGGAATGCCCCAGGCCACTTTGGTCTCGCAGTCAAGGACTATGTTCACTCTACAGCTCCCAATCGCCGCTATCCCGACCTGCTTAACCAACGCTTGTTGAAAGCGGCTTTAGAAGGTAAGTCTGTGCCATATAGTAGGGATGAGCTGGATGGTCTGGCGGCTCATTGCACAGAAGCAGAAGATACGGCGAAAAAGGTCGAACGCCAGGTTGGCAAAGCCGCAGCGGCGCTTTTGCTTGAACCCCGAATCGGAGAGCAGTTTGATTCGATTATCACTGGCGCTGCCGCAAAAGGTACATGGGTCCGGCTTCTCACTATACCTGTTGAAGGGAAATTGGTCGGCGGGTTCGAGGGTCTTGATGTCGGCGACCGGATTCACGTGCAGTTAACCTCGGTAGATGTTCAGCAAGGATTTATTGATTTTAGGAAAATTAATTCATAAATGAATGACTGAAGCAGCCACACCTTTTTGATGCGGGCTGAAATGACAACAGCGGCCGGCCCGGATATGGTCAATCCGAACCGAAACGCCCAGCAAGGGCCAAAAGGACAGGGCCGTGGGGAGAATTCGCCCAGCCCCTCCGCCATAAGATCCGTCCAGATGCCGCATTAATCTTCCCACAGAAAGATCACCTCAAATCTCAGCCGATATGAGACTATCTTATTCTTATCAACATGCACCCGTTCTTCCAAGACCCGAAGGCCGGTGATGCCCCGCACGGTCTCGGTGACTCGCTAAACGCCCACTTTCAGGGCGTCGGGGAAACTGACCTGGGATTCGGCAACAGCCTGGGTGACCCTGTCGACATAAAATGGCATGGTTTCTCCTCTTTGGCCCTTAGGTGGGCGTTCACCTTAATCCAGAATAAAGATCACTCCCATCTTCACCCGAAAAGTGTTGATTTTGCTATCCTTCACTGATACCCGCTGCTCCACGAGGCGCAAACCGGTGATGCCCCGCAAGGTCGCGGTGGCCCTTTTAAAACCCACTTTAACTGCATCCTCAAAGCTCTCGGGGGATTCGGCGATAATATGGGTTACCCTGGCGACATTTGTTTCTGACATATCTTGACCTCCTTAGTGATATTCCGGCTCAGAGCAACCGGTCCAGTTCATGGCCTCTGCCATGGGTTTAGAATATTACTTAAAGATAAGCTTGATCATTTTTTTTGCAACGCAGGGAGGCAGTTTTCCGCCGCAGTTTTTCTCCGGCCCGGCCTCAGATTGGGAAGCAAAAGGTGGCAAAAGACTCCAGAGATTATTCCTGTCTTCATAAGGGGTAGAGTCCGGGACGCCCACGGCGGCGAAACCTTTGAGGCGAAGGCGGCCACGATGAGCAGCGGGCCGCAGGACCCGGGACTCGCATCTGGTAGCGCGACCAGGTGAGTTCGAGGGGGGGGCCCTTGAGTTCCAGACCCAGGCGGATGATGCCCACCTTGTCCGGGTGGATTAAGGGGGTATGGATATGGATGCGGGTCTCGGGGCGGGTGCCCAACACAATGAGGCGATTGAAGGCCGCAAAATATTCCGTCCGGAATCACAGAACTGCCGCAAGCGGCTCTCGATGGTGGCCTGACTATCGGCGCAATAGCGAGTTACTTGTCACTATACGCACCATCTAATATATTTCTGTTTGATTTTGATATGTTATCCAAAGAGTTTAATGTTTTAGTTGGCTAAATCAATTTCCACAATTTGTTCGAAATATGCAGGTGGAAAAAGCTCACCTGACAAAATTGAACAGGAGACAAGCAGAAAAGATTGGATTTGGATAATGAATGTTCGCAAACCGTGATCAAAAGATTGTGGATTACTGATAAAATCAAGTTCTTGGCTGATTTCAATATGAAGGCATTGCCAGCTAGGTCCGTGAGTAGGTCTGTGAGTAGGTTTGAGTTTTTATGAGTGGAAAAGGGGCCGAATCTAAATAAAAACAACTCTATCTTATCGATATTATTTATTTAATCATATAGCAAAGTTGCCTTGGGAGCAGGAGGCCGGCGGTTCGAATCCGCCCGTCCCGACCAATAATATTAATAAGTTAAAATTTCTTTTCAACCTTCCGAAATAGATTGTGCGGGGTTTTCCCCCAGACCCTTGGGCTTAATGTATCCGGCCGGCAACCATCTTCGGGCTGCCGGCCGGTTTTTTGGCTGACTTTAGGGAAGCCGATGAGAAACAAGCCAGGGCGTGACCGTCTACGGCTCCTTCACGACCGGCGCATCGTCCTCGAAGACCTCTTGCTTCGGGGGTTCCACGGCCGGCGTGGCGGCACACTTGGTGCCCGGCAGAATCTCAAAGAACGGATCGAACGCCACCAGGGTTGCTTTCAGCTGCTCCAAAACCTGAGATATTGCCTTCGAGTTTGGCCTTGCCGGCTTTGACCTTATCCACCAGTTTGGCGGCGCCGATCATCACGTCCTCCAGTTCGGCGCGGTCAATGGTGATGGTCAGGTCCGCGTCCGGGGCAGTATAGCCGGCGATGGTGGTGAGGGTGGCGTTGCTCATCTCGATGACGAACTTCTCGCCGTTGTCCGGCGTGACCAGGTTGATCTTGAACTGCAGGCCGACGGCCTTTTTGGTGTCCACCTGAATGCCCAGATAATCGAGGAACATCTCGGTGGTGGTGCCGCGCACAAAGTCGGGACTTGTCGTTTTGGCCGCGGCCACCGGGATGATGCCGTCCCGCAGTTCCTTGGCCCCCACCAGATAAATGTTGCGCAGGCCGGCGCCCTCAGCCTGGTAGCCGAGCTGCTCCCAAACGTCGGCCAGGAGGTCCTTGGCCGGCTGGTTCTGCGGCTCGGCATACACCAGCTTGTTCAGAATCTCCTGGGCCTCCCGGTACTTGCCCTGGTCGTAAAGCTCCCGGCCTTTGGGCATAATCTTGTCGGCGCCGCCCATCATCTCGACATAGAGCGGGGCGGAATCTTGAGGCGACAGGGGGAGCAGGGTGGCGGGATTGCAATCCCAGAATCCCAGGTAGCGTTGGATGACGGCGCGGCTGTTGTGCTCATAGGTCCCGTGGTAGCCCCGGGCGAACCATTGGTTCTGGAGGCTCGGGGGTGGTTCGTAGACGTTGTGGACCTCATTGATGGTGACGCCGTTGTTGGCCAGATTCAAGACCTGGTTATTCAGATTGGCATACATGTCCCGTTCCCCGCGCAGCACTTCCTGAATGCGTTCGGTGCCCCAACGCGGCCAGCTATGGGACTGGAAGAGGACCTTGGCCGTATCGCCCCACTCATAGAGGGCGATATTGATGTACTTGGCCCAGGCGAGGGTGTCGCGCACCGGGGCGCCCCGCAGGGTGAGGACGTTGTGGAGGCCGGCGACGACGTTCTCAGCCAGCCAGAGGGCGTTGAAGTCGGGGAACCAGGTGTTCATCTCGGCGGGGGCTTCCGTGCCGGGGGTATTCTGGAAGACCATATGCACCCCGTCGATTTCCAACTCTTCGATGGGCTCCATAATGACCCGGGTGGGAGGCAGGATGCCGACGTCGCCCACCGCCACGGATTTGCCGATGGCCATGTCGACGTGGCCGAAGGGGTTGGCGGGCAGGGCGTCGCCGTAGGTGTAAACCTTGCGCCGCATCATGGCGGGGCCGGCATAGAGGTTCTCGGAGATGGCTTCGTGCATGAAGCCCTTGGGGGCGATGATTTGCACCTTGCCGGCCTTGAGGTCGGCATCACTGACCACGCCCCGGATGCCGCCGAAGTGGTCGGCATGGGAGTGAGAGATAATGACCGCCACCACCGGGCGCGGCCCCAGTTTCTCGTTGATAAATTTCAGCGCGGCCCGGGAGGTTTCCTTCACGGTCAAGGGATCGATGATGATCCAGCCGGTCTTGCCCTTGATGAAGGAGATGACGGCCAGGTCGTAGCCCCGCACCTGGTAGATGCCGGGAGTAACCTCGTAGAGGCCGAAACTCATGTTCAAGACGGCCTGCCGCTGCAGCGACGGGTGGATGCTGTCGAAGTCCTGGCCTTGCAGCAGGAAGTCGTAGCGGCCCAGATCCCAGGCCACGCCACCCTTATCATTCTTGATCATCCGGTAATCCGGGACGGCGATGAAGCCATGCTTGGCTTCCTCAAAATCCCGCAGGTCGGCCAGAGGTAAAATCTGTCTCTGATGCTGTTGGGCCTCGACCGTGTATGAGGATGGGGGTTTGCCCTTGGGGTGGAAATGCGCCTGACCTTTGCATGACGGTGTATTACACATAGCTTAGTTCTCCTTTCTGAGGGAGCGTTAATGGGGATAAACGTTATTCTTATGCATCTTGACGGTGTGGGCTTTTCAGTGAGATTGCCGAATCCCTATGACCTTACCGCGGTCAGCCGGGAGACCATCCTAAAGCAGGATTACCGCCACAAAGGCAAACAAGCCGATAATGATAAGTAATACAGCCATAATAAACACCAGGGGCCGGAACCCGGTATATTCAAAATCATTCTGTTTAATGTGCTGCAGAATATTCCAATGCTGGATTACTGCCGACAACAGGCCCAGGACGCCCAGGGAAATAAAACTTAACCCGAACACCAGGGCCGCGTTGAAATGTTCCGGCGGCTGGCGCACCAGTCCGGCCCGGAAAATAATGTCCCGAAAATTGGCGATGCCGAAGCCGAAGCCGATGAGGGAGAGGGCGGTGCGGACCCAGGCCATCAGGGTCCGGTCAGCCGCCTGGCGGCTGCGCTCCCGGGCAAGTTCGTTGGCTAAGTTCTTTTTTGGCGGTTGGTCATTCATATACAATCTCTTTTCTGACGCCCTGGAAGGAGCCCAGGCTGGTGGCATCGTGCCAGCGATTTTCCAGAATATTCCCGTTGATCCCTAAAACTGCCATTTGATATTGCCGGCGACGAAGTTAATAAAATTTGTCGGGAAGTATCCGGCGATCCGGCCGGCCAGGGGCCCCCTTGGAAGTTCATGGAGCCTTACCCATATCGGCCAGCTCATAGGCCAGACCGATGGTGATATTTTCCCGGACAGCGTATTGTATGCCGGTGGCATAGCGCAACTGGCGGTCAAAGGCGGTGGTGGGATTCCGGTAAGCATAACTTGAAGCGGCGCTGTCATAGGCGAAGCCCAGGGACCACAGCCACTGGGGCGCCACCTTGTATCGCAGGCCCAAAGCGCCGTGATAGGTGTCCTGGAGATTCGAATCAGCAGTAATACTGACAGGGCTAGCGGCATCGATTTCCAGGCCGATCTTGCCGAAGGCTCCCAGTTTTGCCAACCGAAATTGGCCATGAGGGCCAGCTTATCATTGAGTTCATGAAAGATGCTGACCATGACTTGCTGGGGGAGCGTCTGGTTCATATTAAGCGTGGCTCCCCGCAAGACCTGGGAAGCGCTCCGGCCAAGGTTGGCCCCAGGCCGCTGACCGTGGCCACATCATTAAAATTCATTTTCACCGGCGACAGATAGGTGACGCCGAGACGGGTGCCTTTGCGGGGCTCCACCATCACCCCGACTATGGCGCCAAAGCCGAAGGTGTTATCATTCAGGGTCAACCGGCCGTCCGGCAAGCCATCCAGAATATTGTTGATGGCTGCCGATTGTTTTAGTTTGCCCCAGACAATATTGGGTCCGACGCCCAATGGAAAGCCAGTCGTTCACTCGGTAAGCAACTGTGGGCGCAAAGCTGATCGTGGTATAAGCGATGGCTTGCAGGTAATAGCGTCCGGTCCAGGCGTCGCCGTAATTGGCTGATATACCTAAATAAGAGGTTAACGAAGCTCCCAGCCGCCACCTATCCGAAAGTTTATAAACAAAAAATCCGGAAGCCGCCAGGCATCAGGTTGCCGACGTCGCCGGTTTGCCCCCACGGTCCCCAGGAACTGGAGCTGTCAGGCCGAAAACCTCCCGAGGGCAGGATGCCCATTAAAGAACCAACAAACTCGGTTCGGTCCAGATTTGTCATCCCCGCCGGGTTGCCGAAGGCGGTGGAAGCATCTAAGGCCATGGCCGCCCGGCCGGCGGCGGCGGTCCCCAGGTCAGGCCCACCCGATTCATACAACCAAATGGCTCCGGCCCAGACGGGAGAACTCATTAAGATAAGCGCCAGGACGAACCCACTGAATTTTACCCACATCGGCCAAGTATCTGAAAATTTGCGATGCCACATCCGAAACCGATGAGCAGCTCGGGCCGTGCGGACCCAGGCCATGAGGGTCCGGTCAGCCGATTGGCGGCTGCGCTCTCGGGCAAGTTCGTTGGCTAAATTCTTTGTTGGCGTTTCGGCATGCATGGGAAATCCTTTTTATTTGAGCAGGCTCAGGTTTTTGGCAAGTCCTGGCTTGTCAATGGTTTCATCAAGCTCTGGCAGTTTGGTGGTCAAACGCGCTCCCGCCTCAAGTTCTTTTTGTAGAAAGTAGTTCAGAAAGGTGCGAATCGCGGCCAGCAAGGCCAGTTCTCCCAGGGACTGCAGGGTGGGGTTGATGGTGGTGGCGACGATATCGGCGCCTAATTGAAACTCCAGGGCTACCCCCAGCCAGGTGCCGAAATGCAACCGCACGGAGTGAAGGTGGCAGATGAAACGGCCGGTGCGAAAGAAATTGCCCAAGGCCATGACCAGGGAGGTGACCAGACCCAGGGCGACACACAATATCGAAACCGCCTCGAGCAGAAATTTTAGGGCGTTGGCTACCATTCCCAGATTTGTAGGCAACGAATAAATAAGTTCCATGGCGGCACTCTAAGAAACCAGAGAAGTGAGGACGCCGAGACGGATCAGGGCATTGACAAAATACTGGATGGCCAGGGCTGCCTGGAGCACAGCCATAACCCAGCCCAACACCAGGAGGATGGTGGGGGAAACGTATTGGAAGATCAGCCTGACGTGCAACAGGGCTATGAGGTTCAGTGCCATAATGAGCAGTAACAGGGCGATGACGATGGCCAATTTGCGTCCAGTCAGCGCAGGCGATGGCCATGAAGGCGACGATGGCCATGATGCCGGGAGCCGTGACCAGCGCCGGAATGGCCAGGGGGAATTGGGCCAGGGCCAGGGTGGGTGGCGACTGCTGGTTGTCTGCCGAGGGGGGCGGCGAGGGAGCCGAGGGCGGCGCCATGATCATTTGAAAGGCCTGGAAGAAAAAGATAATAGCCCCGGCGATGGTGATGGCCGGCAAGGAAACCCGCCATTGTCTCAAGACAACTGCTCCCACCAGGGCCACGGCCAGGACAATGACGGTGGCGATAGCTGGTGGCCCGCCAGGCCAGGGTCCGGAGCAGGACGGGGTCGGCCCCCCGGGTGGCCTGGGCAAAAGGGCCGATGGCTTTCAAGGGCCCGAGGGTTAAGAAGAAGATGATGAAGGCATCGGGAATGGAAACCTGGGTTAAGAGAGACATGCCGACTCCTGATCCGGCGCCGCAAGGCTGCGCCCTGGTGAATATGTGCTCTGGTGCGGTATAGGTTAATATATGTTTGCAGGGTGGATATCTGAAGCTGCATAACTCTCAAGGTTATGGAGCAGATTGACTGTATACTTGTTTTCACCCTGAAGTTTCCATGCGTTCCTGGTCAAATGCTCAAAAAAGCGGTCTCTTGCTCCATTCCGGCGCCGGAATGACCGGGACAAACAGCAGCCTGAGATTATACTGGGGCCCGGCAACCTCGGGGGTGATGGGATAATAGTGGAATTCCAGCCCCACCCTGGCCGGCAAGGGCCCCAGTTTGATCAAGGTGTCCCCCCCGAAACCTATGGGAAACGTCACCCGGTCCCGGCCGTCTGCGGCCCAGTTGATGCGGATGTTGGGGCCGCAACCGATATTGGTGGCGGGAGTTATCCGGTAACGGACCACGTATTGAATGTCCGTCAGGTTAACGTGGCCCCGGTTTCTGTCCCCGGTCACCGTCCACCAATGCTGGGCCACGGTCCCAATGATCCACTTTTTACCGGTGTGAAAAGCGAGGGCCATGGGACCCATATTGAACTTCCCGGTGCCCAGGGTGCGATAGGTGGCAGTGGGGAGCATCATGGTGGGTCCAAAGCCAAAGATATTGGGGGGGGTATATTTATTGGAAAAAGCCGTCCAGAGCACCGCGTCCCCCAGGCCGGTGTGGCGCCCGAAATTCGGCACCGGGATCGGCCCCTTGGGCCCGGTCTCATAGTCAAAGCCACTGAAGGGCATACTGGCGATGGGAATGATGGGCCGGATAATCATCCGCCAATTTTCGGTGAGGGCCATGGGCATCACCGGCTGCAAAAGGCTGATATTCACCAGCCGCTTCTTGTCGGTGATCTTGCCGTCCCACCATTGGAAGTCGCTCTGCGTAAATAAAAGCCACAGCTCCGAAAGGGGATTATTGATTTTGTCGGCCAGAGCCGCCATATCCTCCTGCTTTTTGGGGTCGGCGCCTGGTTCAGAAGACTCCTGGCCCCAGACCGGCGGAGCGGGAAAATACATCAGCAGATTACAAACGAGAAGAAATATGATTACCATTCTGCACATGAATAAACCCTCCTCCTATTGCTTTGATTCATGCTGTAATAACTAATTTGAAAAGTTCAAGGTTCAGAAATTGTGGGGCGAGAAAGCGAAGCGCCTCTCGCCCTTGAGCTTCTGAAAAGTTCTGCCCGAACAGGTTAGAAAGCCTGTGCTCCCATGATTTTTTTATCATTTGCGGGTGCGCCAGTGGCCTGCAGGTATTTCAAAAACTCTCTCATCGGTTGATACACCATCTCAGTATGCGGCCGGTTAAACCAAGGGTAACGGGTTGTCGCCAGCCAGCCGCCGAGAGGCTAAAGACAACATCACCCAGGCCCAGCCGCTGATGATAAGGTCGATGCCGATGAACAGACCGATGATCCTCAGTCCGAAGTATTGCCATTGCTGCCAGATAATTATGCCCAGGATCAGGGTAACGATACCGTTAAAGAGCATCCAGCCCCACTGGGGAAAGCGTGCGGCCACGGCAATAATGATGCGAAAAATTCCGTCCAGAATGAAAAAGATCGCCATGACGAGGGTAAGGGTCATGGCGGTGGCCTGCGGGTTGGCCAACACCATGAAGCCGACGACGACGTAGAGGACGCCCACCAGCAGATTCAGGAAAAGCCCGCCCCATTCTTTCTTCCAGAAGGCATGGATGGCCTCGACAACACCGGCAAAGATCATCAGCCAGCCCAAAAAAATCATTGAAAATAGGGCAACCATCACGTAGCTGCCCAGGGCCAGGGTGCCCGCCAGGATCATGAGAATCCCCTTGGCCAGGAACCAGCCCCAATGCTGCCCGACTGCCTTCATATCCACCGCTTCCCGTGTAAAACCGATCATGATAACAATCTCCTTTTGGTTGTCTGGCATTAGGTAGAAATAATAAAACCTGATTACCAGAGATTAGTTTATTCCTGCCGGCCGACCAGGAGCCGCTGGAACAGTAGGACCGGGATGAACGCCAACAGGCCGATAAACAGAAGTAAAATTGCCGTGATCATGACCAGTGGCTTAACCGCCGGGAAGGTGAGCGGGTCTTTTTTAATGCCTGCCAGAATACGCCAATGCTGCAAAATGGCGGCCAACAGACCCAAAATTCCCAGGGCCATAAAACTCACCCCGAAAATAATGGCGGTGTTAAATTGGTCCGGGGGGGGTGTTGGATTAATCTGCAGACCGCCAGTAGATTATGATATATTGCCTTGAAAAAAAGCTATATCGAAAAATTGCAAATCTTCTCAATCGCATTGAATTGACACAATATATCTTTACCCCCTTGAAACCACTAGAGGTTGCCTGCCATGTCCGCCTACTCCCTTCCCGAAGTCAAACCAACCTTCACCCATCTCCAGACTCATAATTTCGACGACATCGCCGCCCAGACCTGGGGCTGGAACGTCCAGTACAATCAACTCAGCCGGGGGTTGTTTCTCGGCGATTTTAAGCTGTTGGAATTACCCGGGGTGCAACTTCACTATCTTTCTTATGACCGGGCCATGCACATTCAGGGTCAGGCGCCGCCGGGCACCATTGCCTTTGCCGTCGATTTTGGATCTCGCGGTAGAATAAAGTATTGCGGCCAGGAGGCAACTTCCCCGGGAAATCTTTTTTTAACCCATCCTGCCCACAAGGCACTTTCCTTTGTTGGCGCCGAGTCCCAGAAGTTGGCAGTGCTGGTTTTTAGTGGCGAGGAATTCAATGATTCCGGCTATATTTTCTATCATCAGGAAGTGCGGCATCTGCTTAGAGAAAATCAGGCCCTGCGAGCCATGCCGAGCCGCCTAGTCAGGCTGAAGAGACTTATTAAGGATATATTCGAGGTAACGAGCTGCCAGCCCTGAGGCCATCCTGGAACTGCCCCAGGTTGAGGAAATGATTATTCGGGAATTAACCGAAGGGGTGTTGAGTCTCATCTGCACCGAGGACAGGTTAATCCGGGAAAAAACTTCCCCAGGTTTTCGCCGGGAGTCGGTAAAACGAGCCCAGGACTATATTGAAGGCAACCTGAGGGAACCACTCAGTCTGGGGGAAATCTGCCAGGCGGCCGGAGCCAGTTGCCGGACCCTATTCTATGGTTTTCAAGATATTATGGGTTTGAGTCCTAAAGCCTACCTCAAGGCCAGGCGGCTAAACGCCGTCCGGCGGGAATTACTGCAGGATGAAGCGGCTGTCGGCACCATATTCGATATGGCCAGCAGTTGGGGGTTCTGGCATATGGGGCAATTCGGCCGGGATTATAAGGCCATGTTCGGTGAATTGCCCTCGGAAACCCTGAAAAGCAAGAAAACTTAACTAAAGCACCGGCGTCAATTGCGTTTGTTTCCTGAAAATGTTAAAGGAAAGAGCGTAATATTCTTGCCCTTGAACGCCAGCCTCGAAAAAGAATAGCTTTTCAGATTACAGCAGAAGGAGCGGTGATGTCGACGGACGCATGGGTGATGCTGGGAATTCTCATCATAATGTTCGCGTTTCTGGTCTGGGATCGATTCCCGTCCTGGCTGGTCTTCATGGGAACCTTGACGACGGCCATGACCTTGAAATTAGCCCCCGCCGAGGCGCTCCTGGCAGGATTTAGTAATACCGGCGTCATGACGGTGGCCGTGCTTTTCCCCGTGGCTGCCGGCATGTATGCCACCGGCGCCATATCCCTCTTGTCGCAGCGACTCATCGGCCGGCCCGGCTCCGTCACCTCGGCGCAGCTCAGAATCTTCCCACCCATGGCCCTGGGCAGCGCAATTTTGAACAACACGCCCATGGTCGCGATGATGATTCCGGTGATCCGGGACCTGGCTCGCACCACCGGCTTGTCAGGTTCCAAAATATTTATGGGGCTGAGTTTCATGGCAATTCTGGGCGGCAGCATGACCCTGATCGGCACCTCGACAAACCTGATCATTGCCGGTCTCGTGTCAAACGCGCTGGAGCGAGGGGAACTGGCCGGGATGGCCCCACTTCAGGTATTCGATCCGATTTGGATTGGCCTGCCCGCGACTCTGGCCGGCTTCGCCTTTATGATCCTGGTGGGCACGCGTCTCTTGCCGGACAAGACAAGCCAGGACGAGGCCGGCGTTCAGAAACGCCTATACCGCAGCGAACTGGCGGTGGAGAAAAATGCCTTCCTGGCCGGGAAGACACTCATGGAGGCGGGTTTGGCGCGGCCCATCGGCTACCACCTGGAAGCGATGGCGCGCCAGGGGGCTCCGGTGGAAATAACGCCAAACGCCAGACTGGAAGCTGGAGACGTGCTCACCTTCTACGCTCAGGCCGACGTGCTGCCCGGGCTGTGGACGACTCTGGGCCTGGTGCCCGTCTTCGCCACCAGTATGAAGACCCAGCGGCACCAGCATCACCTCGTCGAACTCGTCATATCCACCCAGGCGCCGGCCATCGGGCACCGCATTGCCGACCTGCCGCTGCCCGAAAGCCCGTATGAAATGATGTTGGTGGGTATTTCGCGTCACGGACAGGCGCCGCCGCAGCCTTTGGCGGAGCTCCGGCTGGAACCCGGCGACGCCGCCATCGTCGAAGTCAATGAGGCCTTCTTTTACGAAAACCGCCGGGAAACGGACTTCACCTTGACCCGGCGCCTGGAAGGATACCGGGTGCAGCGGGTTGACAGGGCCCTGATCGCCATGGCGATCACCGCAACAATGGTGGCGGTGGCGGCCTTCGGCATGATGAGCATGCTCAATGCGGCCCTGCTGGCCACCGCAGCCATGCTCCTGACCGGCTGCCTGACCGTCAACAGGGCGTGGCGCAGCCTGGACTGGCAAACGATCGTGGTTATGGGCGCCGCGGTGGGCTTGGAATCCGCCGTCACCGGCAGTGGCTTGTCCGCGGCTCTCGCTAAATTTATTGCGGGCCTTGGCGGCAGCAGTCCGATGCTGGCGCTCAGCGTCATCTATGTGGGAACGATCATAATGACGAACATCATTACGAATGCGGCCGCGGCCGCATTCATGTTCCCCGTGGCTTTGTCCCTGGCGACCAGCCTGGGGGTGAGTTTCATGCCGTTCGCGATGATACTGATGAGTGCCGCCTCCTGTGCCTTCATCAACCCCGCAGCCTTTCAAACGAACCTGATGGTCCAGGGGCCCGGCGGGTATACGTTCGGGGATTTTGCGCGAGTGGGGGTGCCGCTCACTATTATAGTCGGTGCGGTGGTGCTGGCGCTGGCACCGTTGGTGTATGGATTTTAGCAGCAAGAAGTAACTTTTGAGGTTAGCTCGAGAGCAGGATGCAGGAAACCATTAGCCGATCGGAAATTATCTTTAAATCAAAAAATATCTGAGATATTATGGGATGTATGGAGTTGGACGGATCGAGCCGGAATCAATCCGGGGCAAGCGGCCGGAATTATCTTAACAGTCACGTCACCCGAAAGGAGCAGCCATGAGCAAATACATGCAAATTACCGTCACCGTCAGTCCATTCTATCACCAGGAGTTGGCTGACGCCTACCCGAAACTGGCCCGGCATCTGGGATACCTCGACCGGGAACTGGTCAAGCACAATCCTTCTCTCTACCAGTTGGCCGGGCGCCTGGATGAGCTGCTGCTGAAATACGACGGCACGCCGCTCCGGGAGGTGCTGCTCCGGCACCGGGACTCCATACGGCAGATTTACAAGAACATTGAAAAAGACATCGCCGACTGGAATCTGGCCCAGGCAGACAAGCTGCTCTACAAACTGGAAGATATTTTCGACGACCTGGAAGCGCAATTGGATTAACTAGAAGGTGTGATCTTGCATTGACAATTACTTGCCCTAATTATATCTTTATAAGCATGTTTATGTTATCCTAATATCTTTGTAATTTTCAAAATCGCCCGGACAAAAGAAATCATTTTGGGGATGTCCCAGGGAATATAGCGTGCAAGATTTTTACCGCCGGCAGATAACCTACCTTCGCCTTTCCATCACCGACCGTTGCAACCTGCGCTGCTTTTATTGCGCCCCGGTGCAGGATCTGGTCAAGCTGCAGCACCCGGACATTCTCCGCTACGAAGAATTGCTGCACCTGGCCAGAGTGGGGGTAAAGGCAGGCATGACGAAGATCCGGGTGACCGGTGGAGAGCCTCTGATCCGGCTGGGAGTGGAGCCCTTCCTGGCCGAACTCAGGGCCTTGCCCGGCGTCCAGGAAATCTGTTTGACGACCAACGGGGTGTTGCTGGCTGAAAAAGCGGCGGGGCTATGGCAGGCGGGACTGCGCCGTTTGAACATCAGCCTGGACACGCTGCGCCCGGAGCGCTATGTCCGGATAACCGGCAGCGACCGGCTGGCCCAGGTCTGGGAAGGTATTCACGCAGCCGCGGCCGCAGGGTTTGCTCCCATTAAGATCAACTGCGTGGTGCTGCGGGGCATCAATGACGACGAACTGCTGGATTTTGCCCGCTTGTCCATAGACAACCCCTGGCATATCCGCTTTTTGGAATTCATGCCCATCGGCAGCAGTTCCAGGTGGCGGGAGGATTATTATCTCCCGGTGGCGCAGATGCAGGACCGGCTGCGCCAATACCGCGCCCTCGAAGAATTGCCTCCGGAGGTAAATGCCGGACCGGCCCAACGCTGCCGCTATCCCGGGGCTAAAGGCGAAATCGGCTTTATCAGCCCCATCAGCCGGCATTTCTGTCAGGATTGCAACCGGCTGCGCCTTACCGCGGACGGGCGCCTGCGGCCCTGCCTGTTCGGGGACGAGGAACTTGACATCAAAGGACTGTTGCGACAGGGAGCCGACGACGACACCTTGTTGGCATTGTTCCAGAAAGCTATCCTCCTGAAACCGGCCCGTCACCACCTGGATCAGGACTTTGCCTCCCCCTGCGCCCGCAGCATGGCCACTATCGGCGGTTAATAACTCCCGCACAGCTTGAAATCCCTGCTTTGTATGAATAGATTAATTATTACCAAGTAACAGATATAATTATGCCCCGGCTTAATGTCATTTTGATTTTCACTGCAACGAGGCTTTCGTGGATCGTCGGGAATTTTTGCAAAAAATAGCTTTTTTGGGACTGGCGGCGGGAACCGGCAAAATCTTCACGTTCCCCCCGGAACTGCTGGCCATGGCCCCGGAAAATCTCCCGCCGGCGGTGCTGGCGGTAAGTTCCGGCACGAATTACGCCCATCTGGTGGGAGACGCCGTGCAATCCCTGGGCGGCATGAAAAAGTTTGTCAACCCCAATGAGGTCGTGGTGGTCAAACCCAACATGTCCTTTGACCGGACTCCGGACCTGGCGGCTAATGCTCACCCCGTGGTGGTGCGGAAAGTGGTGGAATTATGCCTGGAAGCGGGGGCCAAAAAAGTAAAAGTGCTGGATCATACCGTCAACGATGCCAGGCGGGCCTACGCCAACAGCGGCATCCAGGCCGCGGTGGAAGACATTCGAGACCCCCGGGCCGTAGTGGAATTTGTCGATGATCGCAAATTTGTGGAGATTGCCATCCCCAAAGCCAAGTCATTGAAAAAATGGTCTTTTTATAATGACATCCTGGAAGCCGACCGTTTTATCAACATTCCCGTCGCCAAGCAGCATTCCGAAGCCCGCGTCACCATGGCCATGAAAAACATGATGGGGGTCATCGGCGGCTGGCGGGGGCGATGCCACATAGGTCTGCACCAGAACATCGCCGACATGAACCTGATTCTGCGAGCCGACCTCACCATCCTGGATGCCACCCGCATCCTGACCCAGGGTGGACCTTCGGGCGGCAGACCGGAATATGTGCAGGTCAAAAATATGGTCGTGGCCGGGGTTGACCCCGTGGCCATCGATGCCTACGGCACCGTACATCTGTTTCACCTGAAACCTGCCGATATCGGCTACATCGTCAAGGGCCACGAAATGGGGCTCGGTGAAATGGAGTTGGAGAAAATCAAAGATTATTACTGCGTAAAGATTTTTCATTGGAATCGATTGCAGTCAAAATTACCTTTGGTCTTGATCTTATCCGGAGCAGTGCTGCTTTAATTCACCTCTCACCCCGACCCTCTCCCTTCAAAGGGCAAGGCGATAAAAAAGGACATACGTTCGGGAACCAGTTTATCTGGTCATCAGAATATCTATGGATACCCAATCTGACAAAGTAACGAAAATTATCCGGCCCGTCCCCTGGCGGGGCTGGGTTCTGGCCCGCCGGCTCAGCCAGATCTTTTTCCTGCTGCTTTTTCTGCTGCTCTTTCTCAA
Source organism: uncultured delta proteobacterium (assembly GCA_963789385.1). GTDB lineage: Bacteria > Desulfobacterota > Desulfobaccia > Desulfobaccales > Desulfobaccaceae > Desulfobacca. The sequence goes on from CAWBKT010000026.1 coordinate 18,414, forward strand.
GACGGCTTATTCCGGCAAGGAAATCCTGAGCTGGCCGGCAGATCTGTTTTTCGATTTCGATCCCCTGATTCTGGCAGCCCACCTCTTAAACCACGGTCAGATCGTCTGGCGACTTTTCCTGTCCTTGATCATTGTGGGGCTCACCTTTATCCTGGGCCGATTTTTCTGTGGCTGGATCTGCCCCCTGGGGACCACCCTGGATGGCTGCCGGCGGCTCTTATACCGTCCTCGCCCCGACCGGGGCTACGCCCAGAGACTGCGCCGGGTAAAATATTACCTGCTGTTCTTTCTGCTGGCCGCCGCCCTCTTCGCCGTCAACCTGGTGGGGCTTTTTGACCCTTTATCACTTCTCTACCGGTCATTAGGAATTGTCTTTTATCCTGAATTGTCCTACGGCCTGGAAGAATCTTTTACCAAGCTCTATCATTTGGGCAAACCTGTTGCCCAGGTGAGTGAGCCGGTCTATAAGCTCCTCAAAGACACGGTCCTCCCTTTCCGGACTCAGATATTTCTCCTGCCATTCTTCACCCTGGCCATCTTTCTTACCCTGGTGGCCCTGGAAAGGCTGGATCGGCGCTTCTGGTGCCGGGCTTTTTGCCCCCTGGGGGCGCTCTATGGTCTGGCGGCCCGATTTTCCTGGCTGCGGCGCCGGCCCTTTAAACTCTGCCGGGATTGCGGCGATTGCCAGGAAGTCTGCAAAATGGGGTCCATTCACGCCCAGACGGTGCCGACGCAGCAGATGGCCGAATGCCAGTTGTGTATGAGCTGCCAGGAGGCTTGCCAACAGGGCCGGGTCTCCTTTAAATTCGGCGCCAAAGTGGCCCGGCCGGCACTGGACCTGGGGCGGCGGCAGGTGGTAACGGCAGTAGCCGCCGGGGTCGTCGCGGTGCCTCTCATCCGGCTCGGTTCGGTGGCCCATCGTCCGGACGAATTTCTGCTCCGGCCGCCCGGGGCGGGATCGGAAGCTGCTTTTCTCTCCCGCTGCATCCGCTGCGGCGAGTGTTTCAAGGTCTGCCCTACGGGGGCGCTGCAGCCGACCTGGTGGGAAGCCGGCCTGGATGGGCTGTATACCTCCCGCCTGGTTCCCAGACTGGGGTACTGCGAATATAACTGCACCCTGTGCTCCCAGGTCTGCCCCACGGGCGCCATCCCCAAAATGGCCCTGGAAGTGAAGCAGAACAGCGCCATGGGGACGGCCTTTATCAACCGGGCCCGGTGCATCCCCTTTACCGAAGGCCGTGACTGCCTGGTGTGCGAGGAACACTGCCCGGTATCGCCCAAGGCCATAACCTATTACGAGGAAGAGATCAGAGATCTGAACGGTAAAAAGGTCCGGGTGAAGCTGCCCCTGATGGTGCCGGATCAATGCATCGGCTGCGGCACCTGCGAGAATAAATGTCCCGTGGGCGGCGAAGCGGCCATCCGGGTGAAACGCTCCCTGCGGGTGGAGATCTAAATAGCCAGTCCCTTTGAACGGCTCTTCGGCCACAACCGAAAACGTCTCTCTCATTTTCCCACCCTTTTAAAGGGAGGGGGACTTTGGGCTGCATTACCAAAAGTCTTAAACTAATGATTACTTTATGTTTCCCCTCTCCTCTTGAGGGGAGAGGGTCAGGGTGAGGGGTGATGAAGCGTCACTATCCTGATCAGCCTATCGTTGGCGTCGGGGCCGTTGTCTTCAAGGGGGACGAGGTGCTTCTGGTCCGCCGGGGCAAAGAGCCGGGCTTGGGCGAGTGGAGCCTGCCCGGCGGCGCCGTGGAGGTGGGTGAGACCCTGGAAGAGGCCCTGCGCCGGGAACTGCGGGAAGAGACGGGAATCGAAGTAGAGATCCTGGGGCTGAGCGCCTTTCTGGATCGCATTTTCCCGGATGCCGCGGGAAAAATCAGTTATCACTATGTCCTGCTGGATTTCCTCTGCTGTTATGCCGGCGGCGAGCCCCGGGCCGGTTCCGATATCCTGGAGCTTTGCTTTACCCCCCTCCCCTGCCTGAAAAATTTCCAGCTTACCAGGCATTCCAGTGAAGTAATCCTGCAGGCACACTCCCAGCTTGCCAACCAGAGTTTTCTTGCTCCGGTTGCCGGCGTGTAACAAAATATCTTGCTATAGTTTAAACGGCTTTTTGAGACCCGGCGTTGATATTTTGGATCGCGACAAACTCTTTCCAGTATTATAACTTCTCCGAAAACTTCTTCAAATTTTCTCGTATATCACCTCCACCTTCTTATTTGAAAATTAAAATGATTAATTATCTGTGATGTGATATATAATAATATATATCATGGAGGAATTGCATGGCTGGAAAAAGGATAATTATAACCCTATCTAACGATGATAAACTCTGGGTCGAAAGCTACAGCAAGGCCTCTAAAATCTCAGTGGCGGAAGCGCTCCGGCAAGGACTTGTCGTCTTACGTCGGCAAGAAGGCGATGAAGCTTACCGCCGACTGGTTAGAAAAACCGGGGGCCTCTGGCGCCAGGGTGACGGCTTGTCTTATCAACAGGCGATTCGTTCGGAGTGGGAAAAATCGTAATCGACAGATTAATAGATTCCGTTATCTTGATAGATCATCTTAACGGATTTGAGACCGCAACAGAGTATGTGCTGGCTCTCACCCCGGCTGAAACCGCCATTTCTGTAATCACCCGGACAGAGATTCTAGTGGGGGTGGCAGTGCAAGATGAAGCTGGTAAAAGCCTGGCTGGATCAATACCATCTTCTGAACATCGACCAAGCGATAGCCGATTTGGCGGCAACCTTGCGACGGCAATACGGCTGGAAGCTGCCCGATGCCTTCCAGGCAGCTTTCTGTGTTTATTATAAAATCAAACTGGTTAGCGGAATACCAAGGATTTTGATCCCCGGCGGCATGAGTTTGTGGAAGTTCTTATGGGATATAACACCTTAAGACAAACTTGAATTTTAATGGGTAGAGATTTATCGGCGATCTAATCATGAGAAACATTTCCGTCAGTATCATAAAGCAAATCAATGAAAAAAGGCCCGCCGGATCTCCATAATCCCGCAGGCCTTTGCTCTTTCTAACAAACTGCATTGGTCGAATCTGCTAATCCCAGCCTTCATCCACCTTGCTGAGGATCGCCTTTTTTACCGGCTGAATTTTGCGGTACACTTCTTCGGGCGGGCGCAGATGGCCGTCCACGGTGAGAAGGTCTTTTTCCACCCCAATGCCAAAAAGGCGTTCGTTTTCTTCTAGATAGGGTTTTATAAGCTGCCAGTCAGCCTCGGTGAACTCCGTCAGTTCGCCGCCGTTGAGCTGGTCGGACCCCACCATGCCGTAAGGGTCCCGGATATAGACGGCGCCGCCGGAAGCCAGGGAAAACAGGTTGGCCCCCGGGTAAGGCTCCGGCTGCCGGCGGATGCGGCCGCGTTCATCGAATTCCAAACCGTTGACGATGACGAAACCGCCGTCTTTAAAGACGTCGCCGGCCATGAAGGATTCGGCTAAAAAGTCCAGGGCGGTGCCATTGATGACGACTTTGGGACGGCCCACGGCGTTGATCAGCGGCCGGCCGGCGGCATTGCCCATAACATAGACTTCCCCGCCCTTGGCGCCATACATGAAGGTCTGGCCGACGTCGCCGTGGACCACCAGTTTGCCCCGCTTCATAATCTGACCCAACTGATCCTGGGCATTGCCATGCACGTGAATTTCCATGCCGTCGATGCCCGAGGCCAGATAGTCCCCGGAACTGCCGTAGACATCGATGCGGACCCCTTCGGTTTCCAAACCGAAGCCGCACCCGGTGAAGCGCTGGCCTTTATAGCCGTAGACCAGAAACTGCTTCCAACCTGAATGGAAGGCCTGCACCTGACAACGGGCGTCGCAGTCATCACCCTCAGGCGGAAAGCCGGAGGCATCCAGCACCAGAATGGCGTCGGCCTGGGGCGGCGCGCTGAGGCGGCCCCTGGTTTCCCAATCCAGCCAGCGGTAACGGCTGGGAGATGATTCACCCATTTTCGGCGTGGCCTGAAAAATGTCATTCAGGACATCCGAAGTTAATCGGATAATATTGCTGCGCTTCTTGTCGCCGGGGTCAAAACGGCGATCCAGGACCAGCGTCAGACCTTTGATTATGGTAATCTTAAGCTGATCGTTTTGCTGGCACAGCCCCTTCAAAACCTCAAGATATTCCAGATAGGTGGCATAATACCACTTGAGCAGGCGACTGCTGAGAAACGTGAACAATTTCTGCCCGGTCTCATCCTCTAATTGCGAGGTCACTTCGGCCACGATGGCCTCACGGCGCTCCTCCGACACTTCAGGAACGTCCCCACCCCAGGATTTCTGGTGCCAGGGAAGGTTTTTGGGGACCCCGAATTTATCATAACAGGTCAGCACATGGTGGCCGTTCTGACGTTGCAGAGAAAAGATATAGGCCCCCCCGTCGGTGTAACTGCCGCCCCGGGCGTTCCAATACAGATCGGCCACCGGGCAGAATCGCGGGTCTTCCTGCGCCAGACTGCTCAAAGTGGCATCTATGGCCTGCTTTTCAGAGCAGACGAGGCCGATCTGGACTTCCCCGGACTGCAGAGCGAAAACCTGGGGACGGAGCATGGAAGTATCGGTAATGCCAACCAATTCATATCGTTGATTTTCTGTGTCATTTCGGGCAATGATAAAAAACCAGGGACCGTCGGGAGAACCGTGAATGTGAGTTGCCTGAATCAGGCGGTAGATCTCCTGGCGATGGGCCGGCAGCTTGTCGAAATCCCGTTCCGTGGTCGGCGCCAGGGCCTCGATGACATATTCCAGGGGATAGCCGTAGACCCGATGCAGCAGGTCAAACATGAGCACGGCTACTTCGGTGTCGGTGAGAAATAACGGGTACGTCTGTCGCTGGCCCAAGTATTCGCTCACCGAATGATAATTGGCAAAATCGCCGTTATGCACCAGGGCCATGTTCAGGGCCGCAAAAGGATGGGCCCCGCCGGGGTGCCAGACCCGGCCCCGGGTAGGATAGCGTTGGTGCGCAATCCAGATGTGGGCCTTAAAGTCCAGGAGATTATAATACAACGCCGCTTCTTCGGCATACCCGACAATTTTTAAAATCATCACATTCCGCCCCTGGGAAAGGACAAAGGCCTTTTTCTCGCCCAGGGAAGCGTAATAGGTCTGATTCAGATTATAGCAATTCTGGGAAATGAACTCGTCTTCCACCTTCCGGAGCGGCAGGCCGTGAAGGTGATGGCGTTGGATGAAATGCTGCAAGACCTCCGGCTTCACCCGCACAAAATAACGCCAGACCTCCGGCGGTTCCACCGTCAGGCCGGGAAGATCCCGCCAGTCGGCCATGGCTTGCAAGCGGCTGGCATACTCAACCCGCAGGAAAGGTTTGATAAATTTTTCTTCCACCGTCGACCGGACTTCCGGGTCCAAAAAAGCGACCTGAATCAGGTAATCCTCATCAAGGATTTCCCGGCTGACCCCGAGACCTTCCGGGTCCAGGCCCACGGCCGCGATGCCGCCGCCTTTACCGTTGCCGCGATTGTGCATCTGTATGGAAGGCTGAAAAATGTGTCGGCCGGATACCGGCACACTGGCGGCAAATCCTGTAACCCCGCAGCCTCCCTCGGCTTCGGGTTTTAAGGTTTGGCCGGGGACATACGTGGGAACCAGGTCCCGCCGACTGGCCAGTAATTCGTTGGCTTGCTCAAATTTGTTAGCGTTAAACTTCATCGTTACCCTTTAAATGTGGCGCCCCGGCGCAGATCATCCTCCACCGGGCGGTCATAATAATCCAGATGAACCAAAAGATCGGTACGGCCCGACCAGTTCAGTAATGCTCTTCAGCCCCAACCGCCGCAAGATTTCTTTTAACTGCCAGGCCCAGGCATAATACATATTGCTGATCCGTTTCAGGCCCCACTCCACCTGCATGAGCTGGCTCATCTCCGGATCAGTGGTGGCTATGCCCCGGGGACAGCCTTTCCCCGACTCACAATTGTAGCATCTGGTACATTCCAGAGCCACCATTTCCGCCGTGCCGATGACCACCCCGTCCGCGCCCAGGGCGATGGCTTTGGCCACATCAAAGGCGGTGCGTAAGCCACCGGAAGCAATCAGGGTGATGCGATCCCGAATGCCTTCATTGCGCAGAAACTGATGCACTTTGGGAATGGCATATTCTATGGGCATGGCAATATTTTTCTTGGCAATATCGGGTGCCGCACCGGTGCCGCCATAGCTGCCGTCCAGATGGATGATATGGGCCCCGGCGTCATAGCTGCCCACGGCCACCATATCCACGTCCGTAGGAGTAGAGACTTTGACTGAAACCAAAGCCCGGAGATTAACTTCCTTTACCCAGTCCACATGTTTTTTATGGTCTTCCACGGAGTAGACGCTGTGAAACGGGAACGGCGAGAACAAGGCAGTGCCGGTAACCGCCTCCCGCATTTTCGCCACTGCCGGGAGTTACTTTGTCACCTAATAAATGCCCGCCCAGTCCCGGTTTAGCACCCTGGGCGTACTTGAATTCCACCACCCGCACCCGTTGGAGGGTATCTTCCCGGACACCGAAGAGCCCCGTGGCAACCTGGGTGATGATATTGTCGTCGTAAGGCATCAGGGCTTCCGGATAGCCGCCTTCCCCGGTGCAGGTCATGGTATTCCATTGCACCGCCGCCTGGGTCCGGGCCAGCATCGTTTGCAGGCTGATGGAGCCGAATGACATGCCCCCGCCATACCACGGTACCGACAACTTTACCTGGGGACGACCGTCCGCCCGCCGGTTCAGGACCAGTTCCAGGGAGATTTCATCATGACTGAGCTTGGAATCCTTAAATTCCCGGGGGAAAATGAAACGCATTTTATCGAAGCCGCCGCCGGAATCGCCGGTGCGGTATTCAATATCGCTATACGGCAGGGTGCCGAATTCCGCCATCCACCACGTGCTCAGCAACAGGTCGCTGCTCCAGCGCTTATCCCCAAAGGATCGGTAATTGGGATTTTCCACCAGCCGCAAGGCCTGTTCCGGGCACTGATCAATGCAGTAATACGATTCATTTTTGCACTTAAACCCCTGGCAGCGATAACTCAAGGGGCGGCGTAAAATTCCACCGCCGGACCAGGAATGGACGCCAAACGGGCAGACCTCCACGCAACGGCCGCACTTGATACATTTCTTCTCGTTGCGCACCACCCGGTATTTGCTCAGAGGGTTTTTAAACCGGCAGCCGGTAATCTCCGGTTCAAGATATTGATCGCCATTGTCTGTTAGTATTTTTTCCGCTGGAGCCGACATAAGTCTTTTAATTTCCTTTAATTAATAAATATCGTAAAATTGCCACAAGCTATTATTTACTCTTCCAGAGTAAGAGGCACGAAACTTATGGCATTTACTTTCCTATCCGAAAACCGGAAACCGTCTTAATTGGGGTCGCGATCCAGTGTCTCTGAACCCGGCGGCACGGCGAATAAAGGCGCGAAGATTTCTTTTTCCAGGTCTTCAAAAAACATGGCGCGTCCCACTTCACCCCGCAGGCGCCTTACCTCCCGCAATCCCATGGCGCCCAAAATCTCCAGCAATTGATTGTTCCAGGCGCCGATGAGATTCACTATCCTCTGGGCGCCCCGGCGCTCATGTATTTTTCCCACATCCACCGGACAGTCATCACCATCCTGGCAGTGAGAGCAGAGACGGCACTCCAGGGCCAAAAGCATAGGGAGATCAATGGCCACGCAGTCCGTGCCGCAGATAATCGCCTTGGCCACATGTTCCGCCATGGCAATACCGCCGCTGGTGATTAACGTCACTGCATCCCTCTGGACGGCCTTTACCAATATCAGATGTACTTCCCGGATCAAATCCTTGAGATGCTTTTCCTGAACATCGTCGAATCCCTGGGCATGGTTGTCGGCATTGAGATGAAGAATTTCGGCGCCGGCGCCGGCCAGAGCTTCACAGCGGGCCGGGGCCTGCCCCGTGGCCGGCAGAATAATTGAAATCAGGAGATTGGGATACAGAACTTTTAATTGATCGATTTCGGACGCTATATCAGGGTGATCCCAAAGCTCCACCGCCCTCACCTCGCCCAGAACGGGATCATCCGTCTTTAACGTGCCGGGTGAGAATTGCGGCATCAGATACCGGACAAACGGCATTAGTTTTTCGGTAACAGCTTCCCTGGGCATAATGGCAAAGGTGTCCAAAGTCTTAGCCACCATAGCCATAATCAGCCTGAACCGGTTTTTAGCGACGCCGATCGCCGGCTCAGTCAAAATAATGGGCAGCGGTATCTGGACTAACGGGAAAACCGGCATGGTCATGGCGCCGGAATCGGCAAATGATAAAAATAACGGCTTTCTGCCTAAATCAACGGCGGTGCTGATATACTCCCGCCCATGGATGCCGTCTCGGGTAGGGCGAACAATCTCAGACATATCCGTCCAGATGGAGTCGAAGCCGGGACCTTTAAAAGGACCGCCGTAGCCGGCCCCGGAAACGGGAATACGCCCGGTTTCGGCCTGGTACCAGGTAGTGCTGATAATTTCTTTGGTCCAATAGGAATCGCCCAGGAGCTTATATTCCGGGTTGAGCGTTTTTGTCACCAGTTCCCGAGGGCAGCCCTGAACACAACGGAAGCAGTTTTTGCAGAGACTGTCGATGGTATCGGTCATGCTGCGGCTGTCAAAGGTGCGATCCCGGAAGGCGTGATACGGGCAGGTCTCCTTGACGCAGCGGGTGCAGCGCAGGCAGCCTTCACCCCAGTCCAGGACGGTGCCTTTGCCCACGGCCTTAAAGCGCGGAGGAACTGCTCTGACATTGATATGATATTTTTCAGACATTAGCAGTTCTCCTAAAGCTTCTGATCCTGCCGCACTACCCGGCGCGGTCCGCCGGCATCGGCCTTGGACCAATCCATGCTCGGCTTAATATCGTACAGGCGATCCAACACCCCCAGATTCTGCAAACGGACACAGATCTGTTCCCAGGCGCAAGGCACCGGCGGATCAAACTCTCTGGCCATGTTAATTTCGCATAAACCGTTGCTGGCGCCACCGCACGGGCCGTTGAGAAGTCGTTTGGCACAGCGTGAAATGGGGCAGATACCTCCGGTATAACCCAGTTGGCAATTACCGCAGCCCCGGCAATTTTCCAGCCAGAGTCCCCGTTCCGCAGTCTCTCCGATAAAGAGCGTGTTCAAGGCAGGATATACCGGGGTCTTTTCCAGTTTGGCCGCCAGGGCCTGGACCCCGGCCCCGCATGCCAGTGAGAGAACAGCATCATAATCCTGGGCCAAATCAACCACATCCACTAAGAATTCATGAATGCACTGGCGGTCGACACTGGATTCCTTCAACTCCACTTCCTTGCCGGCAAGCTGAAAGGCCAACTGCAAAGCTGCCGCCAGTTCCGACACTTCCCGGCGCCCGCCGCTGGCGCACTCTGCCACGCAGGTATCGCAGCCGGACAGCAGGATTTTCTTATGACTGGATAACATCTCCTGAAGTTCTTCCAGGGATTTTCTGGTTCCGACGATCATTACAACTCCTTTTAAGCCTTAGACAGGGGACGGGCAGGATTGGGACGCAATTTTTCAGCTCTTTGTCCTATTTCTTCGACTGCAGCAGCTAAACCCTCAAGGATTTCCGGCAGCCACTCGCGATAATCCGATTCGTTCCGGTTCCAAACCTAACTCGGTGAGGAAAGTTTGGGCATAAGCCACTCTAAATCCCATTCGGGTACTTCCTTCCACTAATCGGCAATATTCTTCCGGGCACCCCACCACCCAGACCAGATCGGCGCCGGTGGCCAGAATGCGCAGCAACTGGAAGGCTTCTACTTTACTGCTGCATGGTTCCTGAATAATGCGGGCCCGTAAGCCATACTGCTTGAGGGCCTCATTGAGGGCTGCTGGATTTGGCACGGCCTGGGTACAAGCCAGTATTACCAGCTCCTTTATCGGATTCATTCCTACCCCTTTCCAAATATAATTATTGCAATTATAAAATATATCATATGTTGCGGCAGGAAGAAATATTTTTCTATTATTTCGTCTCAACAATATGAGGGGCAGAATCTTTTTCTGCCCCTCATAGCCGGCAATCTAAGCTTAAGATACCTTTAAATTAATATTAGAGAATAGGCAGGTAACGATCAATTTCATAGTTCGTTACATACATGCGATAACTATCCCATTCAATCTTCTTGTTTTCCAGGAATTTTGCGAAGATATGATCGCCCAGGGCTTCCTTTACCACCTCACTCTTTTCCACTTCTTCGATGGCTTCATACAGGCTGCCCGGCAGGGACTTGATGCCCAGCTTTTGCCGTTCTGCTTCGGTCATATGATAAATGTCGATTTCCACCGGTTCCGCCAGGGTGTAGTTCTTTTCCACGCCTTTGAGGCCCGCGGCCAGCATCACGGCAAAAGCCAGATAGGGGTTGCAGGCCGGGTCGGGAGCCCGGTATTCGATCCTGGTGGCAGCTTCTTTACCGGGTTTATACATCGGCACCCGCACCAGGGCGGAACGGTTCCGCCGGGCCCAGGCAATGTAGACCGGCGCCTCGTAACCGGGCACCAGGCGCTTGTAGGAATTTATCCATTGATTGCAAACGCCGGTAATTTCCCGGGCATGGGCCAGGATGCCGGCAATGTAGCTTTTGGCGGTTGCCGACAGATTATATTGATCTTTGGGATCATAAAAAGCATTTTTGCTGCCCAGGAATAAGGACTGATGGGTGTGCATGCCGCTGCCGTTAATGCCAAAAATGGGCTTGGGCATAAAGGTGGCATAAACACCATGCTGCCTGGCGATTTCTTTCACCGCGACACGATAGGTCATGGTTTTGTCAGCCATTTTCAGGCCTTCATCATAGCGCAAATCGATTTCATGCTGCGAATCCGCCACTTCGTGGTGGGAATATTCCACCCGAATCCCCATTTTTTCCATGGCAAAAATGGTTTCCCGGCGCAGGTCGGCGCCTTTGTCCAACGGTGTGGTGTCGAAATACCCGGCCTTATCAATAATTGTGGTGGACTCATTGTTGGCAAAGTAAAAATATTCCAACTCCGGACCGGTGTAATACGTAAAGCCCTTTTCTGCCGCTTTGGCCAGCATCCGCTTCAGGACATAACGGGGATCACCAACATACGGGGAGCCGTCGGGCAGCAGGATATCGCAGAACATCCGGGCCACCGGCTGGTCATCCGGCCGCCAGGGCAGAATCTGGAAGGTTGTGGGGTCGGGCTTGGCAATCATGTCGCTTTCTTCGATGCGGGAAAAGCCCTCGATGGAAGAGCCGTCAAATCCCATACCCTCGGTCATGGCCTCTTCCAATTCCGAAGGCCGGATGGCAAAACTTTTCAACACGCCCAAAATGTCGGTGAACCAGATCTGGATAAAGCTGATCTGCCGGTCCTTTACCGCTTGAAAGACATCTTCCACTGTTTGGCAATTCATCATAAAACACCTCACGCTTTTAATTTTGATTTTAATTCCGAGCAGAATTCCTTAATCATATGGCAACTAGTGTGCCAAATATTTAATTACTTGTTTTTAAAGGATTATCATTAATTATCTTGCGTAAAAAAGCAACCTAATTGTTAAAGAACCGCCCCGCAAATTACTTTTTTGTCAATGCCTGATTCTAAGTCCTGCCGGATTAACTTTTTTTCCGTTCGTCTATGTCACCGGGGTACATGACCGCCTCATGTCCTCTCTCCCGGGTCCGGATGCGGATTGCCTCCTCCACCGGATAGATAAAAATCAAACCATCGCCGGCCTCCCCTGTATAAGCTGCATCCAGGATCGTTTGAATTGTCTCCTCCAGGTTTTGCTCCGACAGGATTATATTCATCTGTATTTTGGTCAGCATATCCACCTGATAGGTGCCGGACCGTCCGGATAACCTGACCCCGCCCTGGCGGCCGTGCCCTCGAATTTCAAACATATTCAGGCCGACAATGCCGATGGCCTCCAGAGCCAGTTTAACATCGTTGACCTTATCTTCCCGAATAATGGCTTCAATTTTTTTCAGCATCTTCCCTATCCTTAATTATAGGCCCGCTCGCCGTGGGCGCTGATGTCCAGGCCGACTTCCTCTTCCATGGGGGTCACCCGCAGCCCAATGCTCATATCTAAAAGTTTGGCCACGACAAAGGTAACTCCAAAACTAAAGACCATTGTGACGACGATGCCCAGCAACTGAATCCCTACCTGGGCCGGATTGCCAAAAAATAAACCGTTGGCGCCGGCGCTGTTCACTTCCACCGTGGCAAACAGTCCGGTGGCCAGCATGCCCCAGGTGCTGGCGATACCATGGCAGGCCCAGACATCCAGAGATTCGTCCAAACCTCGCTTGTCCCGAAAACGGATGGCGTAATAACTTAACGGCGCCGCAATGGCGCCGATGACCAGAGCCGCCAGCGGCGTCACAAAACCCGAAGCCGGCGTCACCGCAGCCAGACCCACCACCATGCCGGTAGCAATTCCCAGAGTACTGGGCCGGCCATCCAGCCAGCTTAACACCATCCACACCAATCCGGCCATGGCCGCCGAACTGTTGGTGGTCAACAAGGCATTGACCGCGACACCGTTGGCGGCCAGGGCGCTGCCGGCATTAAAGCCGAACCAGCCGACCCACAGCAGACCCGTTCCCAGAACAGTCAGAGGAATATTATGCGGCTCCATGGGAAATTTGCCGAAACCCTTGCGGCAGCCGATGACCATGGCAAAAGCCAGGGCTGAAAAACCCGCGGCAATATGCACCACCGTGCCGCCGGCAAAATCCAGGACGCCCAGTTTTCCCAGCCAGCCGCCGTTGCCCCAGACCCAATGGCAGAGGGGATCATAGACAATCGTCGCCCAGATCAGGCTGAACAACAAGAAACTCTTAAAGCGCACCCGCTCCACAAAGGCGCCGGTAATCAGGGCCGGGGTGATAACGGCAAACATCATCTGAAAAGCGGCAAATAACCCCTGGGGAATGGTCTTGCCATAATCAGGATTAGGTGCCGCGCCCACCCCGTTTAAACCCAAATAATTCAGGCCCCCGATAAACCCGCCGATATCTTTCCCGAAAGCCAGGGAATAGCCGTAGAGCACCCACTGCACGCCGATGAGAGACAGGAAGATATAACTTAAGGTCAGGGTGGAAAGGATATTTTTCCGGCGCACCATGCCCCCGTAAAAAAAGCCCAGAGCCGGTGTCATCAGCAGCACCAGGGAACAACAGACCAGAATCCAGGCAGTGTCGCCGGCATTGATGGGAACTTCCATAAATCTTATCCTTTCGGTGGTAGTACAAAATTAATTCCAAGGAGACCCGGAAAGCTTTCCTGAAAAGCTATTCCCTGAGAATCTTGAATAAAATCTTTTCTTCTTGCTGGTATTGGTCGAAAATTGCAAATAAATTAAATCAATAATCATGCCAATATTAAATATCATAATAATATTCAATATGTTATAAATATTTATGAAAATATTTTTATTACGTTTTTGTCAATATAGCGATAGAATTTTCGACAAGTTTGTAATACAACGAGGAATATTAAGAAGCCTGACGCTTTGGCGAGGTGTTATCCGGTAGGCGGGATTAGGGCAGATGTGAATGAAGCATGGTAAAAACGTCAACAGTGGGGGGAGAAGTATCAAATCCTCCCCCCCACTTCCGGTTCTAACTTGCATATCTGTTAAAAGCTATTAGCGGCGATACCCCAGAATCCGTTCCACTTCATCGGCGTCCGAGTCCATCACATACGGAATGCCCGATACGATCGCGGCTTCCTCGGTTAAGGCCACCAGGTCGTCCCGGTCGATATATTTCAAGGCAAACTTCCGGGCCCCGGCCATGAACTGCTGCAGACCCTGGGTCATGCGGCTGATATAGCTATACATGCCGATGGCGCCGGCCGGAATGCCGGGCAAAGTCCTTGCCGTATTTCCGCCGCAGGTTGTTGGCTTCCACAAAGGTCTCCAGGATGGCGTCCTCCAGTTTGGCCCCTTCCTCCGCAGCACATTTTTCCGCCAGCTTCTTGCCTTCGGTGGTGCCCACCATGGCCGCGGTCATAATGGAGCGGCCCATGCACACCAGCTTGACATAGGGGGCCGCCAGGGCGAGGGCTTTGAAGACATGGTCTTCCAGGGACAGGCCGCCGGCCATGGCGATATCGGGGACAAATTCACCTTTGCGATCCAGATAGGAGGCGTATTCATACAACAGGCATTCCAGATGCACCGTGGGGATGCCCCATTCATTCATCATCCGCCAGGGGCTCATACCGGTGCCGCCGCCGGCCCCGTCTATGGTCAAGAGGTCGATCTTGGCCTGGGAACAGAATTTCAGGGCCCGGGCCAGGTCAGCCGGCCGGTAGGCGCCGGTCTTCAGGGTGACCCGCTTGGCCCCCACCTTGCGCAGGTGTTCCACGGCTTTGTAAAATTCATCTTCATCCACCATGCCCAAGCGGGAATGGCGTTCGAATTCCCTGATGCCTTTGACATTATACTGTTCCACCGTGCCCTGGTCTTGAGGGTTGGGCAGCACGATGTAACCCCGGTCTTTTAACTGTTTGGCCCGTTCCAGGGTCGGCAGCTTCACCTCGCCGCCGATATTTTTGGCGCCCTGGCCCCATTTCAGCTCAAAAGTCTGGACCCCTAATTTTTCGATGACGTATTCCGGTACACCCAAACGGCCGTCTTCCACGTTGGCCTGGACGATAATGTCCCCTTTCCCCTGATACCATTCTTTAAAGATTTTCACCCGGCGTTCCATTTCCGGGGACCGCACCACCTTGCCCTTTTTAATTTCGGACTGGGGATCCATCCCGCAGACGTTCTCACCGCAGACCAGGATGATGCCGCTGATGGCCGCGCCGATGGCCATGGCTTCCCAATGTATCCGGGCAATGTCGGTGGAGCCCAGGGCGCCGGTAAAGCATGGGAAGTCCAATTTCACCTTGTTTTCCACCCCGATTTCCGCACTCACATCCACCGCCGGGAAAATGGCCTTGTCGGAATCGGCCTCCATACCCACAGCGCCCACACAGGTGCCCTGGATGTTAAAATGGGAAAAGTCGCAGGGATAATCTTTGTCCGCACCCGGAGGTCACCTGCCCAAAGGGCATGGGATACAGCAGTTCCCGGCCACGAACGGCCGAACGGCCGATCTCGCAGGGACCGGGACACCCATCCAGACAGGTGACGCAGATGCCGGAAATAGGGGCGGCCTTCACCCTGGTTTTGGTTAACGTGGCGGGACTGCGGTTGGGATTACTTAATGTCATGATACTCCTCCTGTTTTTTATCTCACCTCATGAACGAATGAGACTTTTTAATACATGACAGCTAACAGATTTGTCAGTTTGCTCACGTGATTTATTTTTTTTGATGAAAATTTGCCTTTTCATAATTATCTCGTTATTACAGATAATTTATTTGTCGTTGTCGACCCGCCATGGCGATATTGGGTAAACCAAATAACAAATCAGATTATCCGTATTATTTCAGTATAGTTATAACTACTTGAATTATCGTTTGTATATTTTATTTTATTGCCTTTTTAGTTACATTCTTGTAATAATTGCCATTTTTTATACTACAATTTTGTTATTTCGACCACAAAATTCCCCCCGGCAGTAAAATTACTGCTCAAAAACCATCTATTTTCCCTTGGTTACTGGAGAGAAGAGAGAGCCGGCCTTCGGCGAGAAACGTTCCTTCTTACATTTATAGTAAAATCAAAAAGTTGTTACTGTCGTTCCCTGCCTTGGGCCTCCCTGTGAAGAGTTTATAACAATTGGAATAAACAATAAAAAATCTGAACCTGACGTATTGCGGCCCCCGACGGATCGGTTTCCAGCTCTCAACCCGGCGATTATTACTGCTTGGGCGAATTTCCGCACCCTCTCTTAAATACTTGCCCGTCCTAATGCAATATCTATTCCGCCACGGCATTATGATGCCGTATAATTTCAAATAAAAAGAATTTTTTTATATGTAGCAATTTTTTTGACAGGAAAATCATACTCAGCGTGATTTTTAATCTTTCCTGCTTCTGATACCTTTGCTAAAATTAACTACTCTGTAATAAAATCATTAACCTTTCTTTGCCCTTGTTAAGCCAAGCGCAGTAAGAGGTAATTCTATGTATTGGAGTCGCCTATGAAAACAGTGGCCCAAAGGATCCAGGAATTAAAGGAAAAAGAAGCCCATCCTGAAGAACATGGGTGGGCCCAAGGCTGTGGCCAAGCAGCATGAATCTGGCAAACTCACAGCCCGGGAACGCCTGGATCACTTTTTCGACCCGGGGACCTTCCGGGAAACCGACATCTTTGTCAAACACCGTTGTGTGAATTTCGGCATGGAAAAGCTTGAAATTCCTGCCGACGGTGTCGTCACCGGTTTCGGCCTGGTAAACGGTCGCCCGGTCTTTGCCTTTGCCCAGGATTTCACTTCCCGGGCCGGCTCTCTCGGAGAAATGCATTCCAAGAAAATTACCAAGGTCATGGACCTGGCCCTCAAAGCCGGGGTTCCTTTTGTCGGCTTGAACGACTCCGGCGGCGCCCGGATCCAGGAAGGCGTGGACAGCCTCTCGGCCTATGGTCAGATCTTTTACCGGAATGCCGTCTCCTCCGGTGTCATCCCCCAGGTTTCCGCCATTATGGGGCCCACCGCCGGCGGCGCCGTCTATTCTCCGGCTATGACCGACTTCATTTTTATGGTCAAAAACACCTCTTATATGTTCATCACCGGCCCTGACGTCATCAAAAGCGTCACCGGCGAAGAGATTTCTTTTGAAGAGTTGGGCGGCGCCATGGCCCATAACACCAAAAGCGGCGTCGCACATTTCGCCTGTGAAGATGATCGGGACTGTCTGGACCAGATCAAACGCCTGCTGAGCTTCCTGCCCAGTAATAATATGGAAGACCCGCCCCGGGTTACCTGCCTGGACCCCACGCACCGGGAAGACCCGGCCTTGGACACCCTGGTGCCCGACAGCCCTTCAGCCTCTTATGACATGTACGATCTCATCCGGTCCCTGGTGGACGATGGTGACTTCTTTGAACCTCACCAGCACTATGCCCAAAATATTATTACCGCTTTTGCCCGACTGAACGGCCGCAGCATCGGCATCATTGCCAACCAGCCCAAGGTCCTGGCCGGTTGCCTGGATGTGGACGCCGCCGATAAAGCCACCAGGTTCATCCGTTTCTGCGATGCCTTCAATATACCCCTGTTGACCATCGCTGACGTTCCCGGCTACCTGCCCGGCAGCGACCAGGAATGGCACGGCATCATCCGCCACGGCGCCAAACTCCTCTGGTGCTACTCCGAAGCCACCGTGCCCAAATTGACGCTCGTCACCCGCAAGGACTACGGCGGTTCTTATCTCGCCATGTGCTCCCGGGACCTCGGCGCCGACATGGTCTTTGCCTGGCCCACGGCCGAGATTGCGGTAATGGGCGCCTCCGGCGCCGCCAATGTCATTTTCCGCAAGGAAATCAAGGAAGCTGCCGACCCTGCCGCCAAACGCCTTGAAATCATCGAGAACTATGAAAACCTGCTCTACAATCCTTATATTGCTGCCTCCCGGGGATTTGTCGACCAGGTAATCACTCCCAGGGAAACCCGGTCCCGGCTTATCGAGGCCCTCGAAATCCTGAGCAATAAGCGGGAGACTCTGCCCCCGAAAAAACATGGGAATATCCCGGTTTAAAGGCTGTCAGCCAACAGCCCGCACACCCGCATACGTCTCGATCATGAGAGGGAGGGAAAACGTGAAAGCTATCAAACCCCAATTAATGGCTGCCGTCAGCGCCGCGATTCAGGCTTACCTGGCCGACGAAGAGGCATTTTTACAGCAACAGCAGGCCATCTCCCTTGGCCTGGCCGCCGGCGGACCGCCGACACCGCCCGTCAACCTTTGGGCCCTGTCCGGCCGCCAGGAGAGCATGCAACTGCGCCTCTTGATGCAACGCCGCAGTTTCAGATAAAAGTCAAACTTCAATATGCAACATTAATTAATCACTGAGCACTGACCACCGACCACTGATCACTTTTTAAAAGGAGTCATATATGGCTGGGAAACACCCGATTAAATTTACCGACACTACCTTCCGGGACGGCCACCAATCCCTGCTGGCCACCCGTATGCGTTCTGAGGACATCATTCCGTTCATGGAACGGATGGATAATATGGGCTATTTTGCCATAGAGGTATGGGGCGGCGCTACTTTTGACACCACCCACCGTTTTCTGGGAGATGACCCCTGGGATCGGATCCGCACCATCAAGGGCATCCTGAAAAAAACCCCCACCATGATGCTGTTGCGGGGTCAAAATCTGGTCGGCTACCGGAACTATGCCGATGACCTGACCTACCGGTTTGTCCGTTATACTGCCGAAGCCGGCGTCGATATCTTCCGGGTCTTCGATGCCCTCAACGACATGCGCAACTGGGAAGTGGCCGTCAAAGCCCTCATGGATGCCAAAAAAGCAGGCCTGATGGCCCATTTTCAGGCCGCAGTCTGTTACTCCCTGACCCAGCGGCGCATGGGCGGCCCCATCTTCAACCTGGATTACTACGTTAATTTCGCCAAAAAATGCGAAGACATGGGCGCCGATTCCGTGGTCCTCAAGGACATGGCCGGCATGTGCTCACCCAACGACGCCTATGCCATCATCAAGGGCATGAAAGACACCATCAAGATTCCCGTGGAGTTCCACACCCACTACACCAGCGGTTCCGGTTCCATGAGCTACCTCAAGGCCATCGAAGCCGGGGTGGATGTCCTTGACACCTGCCTGTCGCCCTTTGCCCTGCGCACCTCCCAACCGGCCATCGAACCTCTGGTCGTGGCGGTGGAAGGCACGGATCGGGAAACCGATATGAACCTGGCCGAACTTATCCAGATCGGCTATGACCTGGAAAAAATTGCCGTCAAATATCGCGACCTCCTGGATACCAGCAAAATGGCTCAGATCGACACCGGCGTCCTCCTGCACCAGATCCCCGGCGGCATGTATTCCAACCTGGTCAACCAACTCAAGGAACTCAACGCCCTGGATCGCATTCATGAGGTTATGGAAGAACTCCCCAATACCCGCAAAGAATTGGGGTATCCGCCCCTGGTTACCCCTACCAGCCAGATCGTCGGCATCCAGGCGGTGATGAACGTGCTCTTCGGGCGTTACAAACAGGTAACTGCCGAAACCAAAGGGCTCGCCTTCGGCCTCTACGGCAAAACCCCGGCGCCCATGGATCGGGAGGTCCAGAAAATTATCCTGAAGGGCTATGAACGGGGTGAAGAGCCCACCACCAAACGCCCCGGGGACATTTTAGAGCCTGAATGGGATAAAGCCGTGGCCGACACCAAGGGCATCGCCAAGAATGAAGGCGACACCTTGATTTATGCCCTGTATCCCACCACCGGCATGCGCTTCTTGAAATGGAAATACGGTCTGGAGCCTGTCCCCGAGGAAGTCAAAGGCAAGGACCTGGATCAGATCAAATTGGAAGACGATGTTTACCTGACCGTCAAAAAGAAGAACCTTTTTGCCAAGGTCAAGGAATACTTGGACAGCCTGGAAAAATCGGCCCCGGAAAAAGGCCCCGGCCTGCGCACCTTCAACGTCTTCGTGGACGACCAGTATTTTGAGGTTGAAGTGGAATGCACTTCCGGCGCCCCGGTCATCACCGGCCTCGCCCCCATGGCGGCGCCCGTTGCCGCTCCCAAACCCGCGCCGGCCGCACCCCGGGCCGCTGCTCCCGCTGCCAAACCTGCCGCCGCCCCGGCCGCAGCAGCGCTGGGGGCCGGCGAAGTGCCCCTGCGGTCTCCCATGCCGGGTATGATCATCAGCTACAGCGTCAAAGTCGGCGACAAAGTGAACACCGGCGACCCGGTTTGCATTTTAGAGGCCATGAAAATGCAAAACTCCCTGACCGCCCCGGCCTCGGGCACCATCAAGGCCATTAATTTTGAGTCCGGCGCCAGCGTTGCCAAGGATGCCATCCTCCTGGTAATCAGCAAATAACCCGGAACTGTGGATAAAGGGCCGGATCCAACTGCCGGCCCTTTATCATTTCAATCTCCGGAATATCATCAACGTTCTAAACCGTTTCATCACTGCCTTGTTCTTCATATTAACTAATTTTGCCTGGTTAGCTTTGACTGCCTTTGATTCTTCAGTCGCAATCATCGTCAGCCAACAGGATAGCAATGACGTTACTGCCGGAAATTAACCCCGCCGCCAAAAATGACCGGAGCCGGACCAAAGATGAATTGCTCCGGGAGTTGGCCGCCCTGCGGCGGCGACTGGCGGAATTCGAAGCCCTGGACGAAGAGCGCCGCCGCCTCAAACAGACCTTGCGCAAGGCCTATGAAGAGCTGGAGGAGCAGATCGAGGAACGCACCCTTGAACTGGTGCGGGCCAATGAACAGCTCCGGCAGGAGATCTCCGAACGCATCCGCACCGAAGCCGAACTACAGCGCCTGAAAGAATACCTGGAAAATGTCATCGACAATTCCGTGGATGCCGTCGGCATCGTCGATCGCCGGGGCAAATTCATCCTGTGGAACCGGCGCGCCCGGGAAATTTACGGCTATCAATTCGAGGAACTGGCTGACAAGACTGCCTTTGAACTGTATGCCGACCCCGGTGAACTCGAACCCATGCTTGCCAGGCTGCACCAGGACGGCGTCGTCCGGGAATATGAAATTGCCATGCGCAAAAAGGACGGCAGCATCGTTCCCATGGATATTTCCATCAGCCTCCTGAAAGATAACGGTTCGACCATCGGCAGCGTCTGCGTCGCCCGGGACCTCTCCGAGCGCAAGAAGAATGAGCAGGAACTAAAACGCGCCCGGGACGAATTGAGCCGTTATTCCCAGGACCTGGAGCGCCAGGTGCGGGAACGGACCCGGGCCATCACCAGCATTCTGAACTACACTCCGGCCGTAGTCTACCTCAAAGACAGCCATGGCCGTTATAACCTGGTCAACCCACGCTTCGAAGAATTGCTGGGTATCAAAAATGAACAAATTAAGGGAAAATCGGACCAGGAGATCTTCCCTCCCGCCATGGCGGCCCAATTTTCCGCCCACGATCTTCGGGTGCTTCGGGAGGGCCGGGCCCTCCAGGTTGAGGAACACCTGCAGTTGCCCGACGGTCTGCACACCTATCTTTCGGTAAAATTTCCCATTTATAGCGTCGAGGGCGCCCCCGAAGGTCTCTGCGGGATTTCCACCAATATTACCGAATTAAAAAAAGCCCAGGAGCAATTGCGGCTTTTGTCGGGCAGCATTATGGCCGGCCAGGAAAAAGAGAGAACCGCCATTGCCCGGGAATTGCATGATGAATTGGGGCAGATACTCACCGCTTTGCGCCTGGATGCCGTCTGGTTGAGCGATCGTCTGAGCGGGCAGGATGATCAGGCCACGGCGCGCGCCCTGACCATGTGCCGGCTCATCGATAAGACCATTGACGAAGTCAGAGGGATGGCCATTCGACTGCGGCCGGGCATGCTGGACGATTTTGGACTGATCGACGCCCTGGATTGGTACACCAAAGATTTTACTAAACGCACCGGCATTATCTGCAAGTTCAGCCGGCATAACCTGACTGAAGTGGATGATCTGGTCGCCACCGCCGCCTATCGCATCACCCAGGAGGCCCTGACGAACGTGGCCCGCCATGCCTTTGCCACTCAGGTGCGAATTTCCCTGGAAGCTAAAAATGATATGCTTAATCTGACCGTCAAGGATAATGGCTGTGGTTTTAAGCCCCAGGAGTTGGAGAATACCCATTGCCTGGGGTTAGTCGGGATGCGGGAGCGGGCCGCCCTGGTGGGCGGCAGTCTGGAACTGCATTCCAAGCCCGGGAAAGGGACCCGGATTAATTTCCGCCTCCCCTTGGCCAACCGGAAAGTCGTCCTGTGATCCGCATCCTGCTGGCCGACGACCATTCCATCGTCAGGAGCGGCCTGCGCCGTCTTATTGAAGATTCGGGCGATATGGAAGTTGTGGCCGAAGCTGCCGACGGCCGGGAGGCCATTGAGCAGGTTCATAAAATAGTACCGGATGTCGCCGTCATCGATATCTCCATGCCCGGACTGGACGGTCTCGAAGTCATCAGCCAACTGCGCCATTACTATCCGAACCTGCCCATTCTTATCTTGACCATGCACGAAGAGGAGCAATACGTCGTGCGCTCCATTGCCGCCGGCGCCAACGGCTATATTACCAAACGGTCCGCCCCCGAACAGCTTGTCAAAGCCATCCGCAAAGTCTCTGAAGGCGGGCGTTTCCTCAGCGATACCGCCGCCGAATCATTGGCCCAGCACCTGGCCGGCGGCGCCCGCAGCCGCTCTCCTCTGGACTCTCTGTCCAACCGGGAAATTCAAGTCCTGCGCCACCTGGCCCTGGGCCACACCGTCAAGGAAATCGCCGAAGCCTACCACCTCAGCACCAACACCGTCCATACCTACCGTATCCGGCTCCTCAAGAAACTTAACCTCCGCAACAACGCCGAACTTTCCCTCTTCGCCATCCAAAACCGTCTGGTGGAAATTTAATAATTTTTAATCAAACCTTCAAAAATTGCTTCCCCTGGACAAGATAAAATTTTACCTCGGTCCCGCCAATTATGACAAAAATGCTGAAAATCTTCTGAATTAATTGACAAATATGTAAATTTAGGGTATTTATTAATAAACTATAAGTAAAATTGGAGTGTTATTCTTTATGGTGATAGCTGAATCCCTGGCCTGCCTCTTTGAAATTACTCAAGCCATTGATAAGCCCAGTTCGTTGAAAAGCGGCTTGCAGAAAATTCTCTCTATCCTGGCCAACTGCATGGGCATGAACCGGGGCACTATTACTATTTTAAACCCGGATTCCAGGGAATTGCAGATCGAAATCGCCCACGGGCTGACCGCCGAAGCCCGGCGCCGGGGCCGTTACAAGCTGGGGGAAGGCATCACCGGCCGCGTGGTGGAAAACGGTGAACCGGCCATCGTGCCCCGCATCAGCCAGGAACCCATGTTTTTAAACCGCACCCGCTCCCGGGGAGATCTCCAGAAGCAGGATGTTTCCTTTATCTGCGTCCCCATTAAAATCGGTCCCCAGACCATCGGCGCCCTGAGCGTTGACCGGTTATACCAGGAAGAGATTCATCTGGACGTCGATCTCCAGCTTCTCACCATCATCGCTTCCATCATCGCCCAGGCGGTCAATAACCTCATGCGCATTGATCAGGACAAACAGCGCCTGCAGGCCGAAAATCTGAAACTGCGGGAGGAATTGCAGGAAAAATATAACCTTGACAATATCGTCGGCAACTCCAACAAGATGCGCCAGGTATTCGAAATGATTCAACGGGTGGCCAAGAGCAATGCCACGGTCTTGATCCGGGGGGAAAGCGGCACCGGCAAGGAAATGGTGGCCAGCGCCATTCACTACAACAGCAAGCGGGCCCATAAGCCCTTCATCCGGGTCAATTGCGCCGCCCTGCCCGAGACTCTGGTGGAAAGCGAGCTCTTCGGCCACGAAAAGGGAGCCTTTACCGGCGCCACCCAGGCCAAAATGGGTCGGTTTGAACTGGCCCAGCGGGGCACCATATTTTTGGATGAAATCGGCGACCTCAGCCCCACGGTGCAGCTCAAATTGCTCCGGGTGATCCAGGAAAGAGAATTCATCCGGGTGGGCGGCACCAAAAGTATGGATGTGGACGTCCGCCTCATTGCCGCCACGCACCGGGACCTGGAAAATCTGTTGGTCACCGGCGCCTTCAGGGAAGATCTCTACTACCGGCTGAATGTTTTCCCGATTTATCTGCCCCCCCTGCGGGAGCGGCAACCGGACATCATCCTCCTGGCCGACCATTTCCTGCAAAAATACAGCCACGAAAATAGTAAAAACATCAAACGCATTTCGGCCCCGGCCATAGACCTGTTGATGCAGTATCACTGGCCCGGCAATGTCCGGGAACTGGAAAACGTCATTGAACGGGCCCTCCTGGTCTGCGACGAGGATACCATTCGCACTATCCACCTGCCGGCCAGCCTTCAGACCCTGGACCGGCCGGACGGCAAAAAAGCCCCGTCTCTGGCCGCCGCCATCGAGAACGTGGAAAAGGAAATGATCATCGAAGCCCTGCGGGCCACCCGGGGAAATCAGACCCTGGCCGCCGAGTATCTCGACACCAGCCTGCGCATTTTGGGCTATAAAATCAAAAATTACAACATCAGCCCCAGGCAGTACAAGACCCAGTAACCTTTTCTTTTCTGTAATATTCTGAGACGGAATCTTCCAGCAGTTCTTGAAGGGTTATCTGAATGCGGATTTAATGGAGCACAGGCGCCCCCGCCTGTGCAGCTTTTCATGCTTCGTTGTGTTTTCTTATCTTACTTGATTTTTCTCATCGGGAAGCTTTCCCATTGAATGGCGGCCATGGGCCGCCCTATGGAATTCTAACCAAACAACTAGAGAAGTTCATCATAGGGCGGGCCGCGCCCGCCACCCTGAATTCTCTAGGGGCGCCAAACTTGTTAACCCTGGTGCGGCTTCCTCCCCGCTTTGGCCATCATTTCCCCGTTCAGGGTGGCGGCATAAAAAGCCTTCTTGACCTCCCGCTCATACGCCGCCGTGCAGGTGGCGTTGTAGATGTGCAGCGCCCGGCTTAAATCCCCGTTGCACCTGGCCAGCAGGTTGGCCAGCACCGCCGCCCCCCCCATAATGTTCTCCCGGGGATTGCGGGCGTCCACCCCGTACTTCCTGGCCGTGTCCCGGTGCAACTGCATCAGGCCGTAGCACTTCCCCCCGCCTGAGGAGGCGTACGGGTTGTAGCGCGACTCGATGGCGCATACCGCCTGGATCAGGTACGGCGAAATCTTGTACTTCGCGGCTGCTTCCTTCATGTAGTCCCAATACTCCTGCTTCAAAATCAACGTCCCGATCTGGGGCGGGTATTTCGGCCAGGGGTCGTACGTGAGCTGGGGCGAGGTCTTTTTCAGGGGCAGATCAGAGTTGGTAGATTTTGGCAGGTTCTGTGGCTTTGGTATCAAGCATTCTCCACGTCGACGGGCCTTCCGGCCAAAAATCCGCGCCCGCCGGGCCCGACTTATCATCAAAAAACAAAGCAAGCAAATTATTTTTTTCACAATTATTCTCCTTCTGGGTAGGCATTTAGGGCGCCGCAGCGTCAAGTGGCTGAGAAGAGATGGGCTGGGGTAATAATAGGGATTGCTTAAAAAAGGATGCCCGGGAAATGCCTAAGCAGTTTATGTGTCGTAGGTGATAGGTTATATAACAGGATCTCTAATGAAATTGCAATACTTATTATCATTTGTTCATTATAAAATAGCTAACCGTTACGTAATAATATTATAATCTATTGATATCAATATTAATTATTATTATCATTTAAATTTATATTTTTTTCATAAAATCTAAACGACATTCAAGTTCGAAGCAACCCGTTAATATTCCGGCCGGTCAATGATTCCAGTTAAATTCTCTCCCCCAATTTTTTTGGCAGCTGTCTTGATGATGTTTTTTATAGATAAAAACTGCTTAACTTAGGCTGGAAAATAACCAGGTAGGCTCATTCGGGGCTTCTTCCGGAAGTTATAGTAGTTCTCGAAAAATTTTTCCTGTTAGATGTCTGTATTGTAGTGGCGGGTCTCAGACCCGCCCGTTGTAGGATGCGAAATTACTTTCGAGAACCGCTATAACTCTTTACAAAAACCCCGTCTGTCCCTTTTCCCTCCCCTATATGCCGATATCAATTGAGTCAATATTTTGTTTGTAATATAATGGGTTTTAGACCCATGATCTATTGTGATAATTAGTCGTCAGTCTTTTATTCTTTAATCCAAAAAGAAGCAAATACCCATGTTCAAACAAGCCTTCAAAAATATCGACGATATCCTCCGGAAAGAAGCGGGCTGCACCACTGAACTCGATTACACCGAGCAGTCCTCCTGGCTGCTGTTCCTGAAATACCTGGACGGGCTCGAGCAGGATAAGGCGACGGAAGCGGCGCTGGCGGGTAAGCCCTATTCCTTCATCCTCGACCAGCCCAACCGCTGGGCAAGCTGGGCCGCGCCCAAGGGCCAGGACGGCAAGCTGGATCATAACAAAGCCATGACCGGCGACGATCTTACCGATTTCGTCAATCAAAAGCTTTTTCCTTACCTCCACGGGTTCAAGCAGAAGGCCAGCGGGCCGAACACCATCGAATACAAGATTGGTGAAATTTTCGGCGAAATCAAAAATAAGATTTCCAGCGGCTATAACCTGCGGGAGATCATCGACCACATCGACGAACTCCGCTTCCGTTCCCAGGCCGAGAAGTACGAGCTATCGCACCTCTACGAAGCCAAGATCAGGAACATGGGCAATGCCGGGCGCAACGGCGGCGAGTATTACACCCCGCGCCCGCTCATCCGCGCCATGGTGCAGGTGGTAAAACCGAAGATCGGTGAAAAGATTTATGATGGGGCCTGCGGCTCGGCAGGCTTTCTGTGCGAGGCCTTCGATTACCTGAAGTCAGGAAAGAATCTCACCACCAAAGATTTCGAGACCCTCCAGACCCGCACCTTTTACGGCAAGGAAAAGAAGTCCCTCGCCTACGTCATCGCCATCATGAACCTGATCCTGCACGGCCTCGAAGCGCCCAACATCATGCACACCAATACCCTGTCTGAAAACCTCGCCGACATTCAGGAGAAAGACCGCTTCGACGTGGTGCTGGCCAATCCGCCCTTCGGCGGCAAGGAACGCAAGGAAGTGCAGCAGAATTTCCCCATCCGCACCGGCGAGACCGCCTTCCTTTTCCTCCAGCACTTCATCAAGATGCTGAAGGCCGGCGGCCGCGGCGGCGTGGTTATCAAGAACACCTTTCTCTCCAACACCGACAACGCCTCCGTCAGCCTGCGCAAGATGCTTACTGGAAAGCTGCAATCTGCATACTGTCCTCGACTGCCCCGGCGGCACCTTCCAGGGCGCCGGCGTCAAGACCGTGGTGCTCTTCTTCGAGAAAGGCGCCCCGACCCGCAAAATCTGGTTCTACCAGCTCGACCCCGGCCGCAACCTGGGCAAGACCAACCCGCTGAACGACGACGACCTCGCCGAGTTCGTAAAGCTGCAAAAGACCTGCGCCGACTCGCCTAAGAGCTGGAGCGTGGACGCGGCCAGCCTCGACCAGACGACCTTCGACCTGTCCGTGAAGAACCCCAACGGCGGCGAGGAAGTGACGCACCGCAGCCCGCAGAAGATCATGGACGAAATCGCCGCGCTGGACGCCGAGAGCGCGAAGGTGCTGGCGAATATCGGGCGCTGCTATGAAGAACGGGGTGGCAAAGCAAAGAAGCTCGGCGAAGTATGCGAGGAGCTCATTGTGGAGCCAGTCGCCGACGCCAAGGAAGATGTCATTACAACTCTGCAATGTGACAATGGCATGCACCGAAGATTCTATCAAGCGAAACAAGACTTATGGCGAGAAATTCATCAAAGCCGCTACGACGCTGCGACGACGCAGTCTAGAAGACATTGCTTCTGCGAGGTACGGACATCTTCAGTCGACGCGTTGCTCCTGTCGGGCCAGATGAACTTCGCTACTGATGAGATATGCATCGACGAGGATTAGTCGCAATTACGCCATCAAAGCTGAACTGATCCACGATTTCTTTTACCAACTGTCTGCATTGCAACCAGATATCGACGGCAAGCGACAGGAGCGGGCTTCGCCTCGATCAACATATCAGAAGGTGACATCAAGCAATTGCCTATTCCCGTTCCCCCGCTCCCCGAACAGCAGCGCATCGTCGGCATCCTCGACGAAGCATTTGACGGCATCGCCACCGCCAAAGCCAACGCCGAAAAGAACCTCCAAAACGCCCGCGCTCTGTTTGAAAGCCACCTCCAATCCGTCTTCACCCAGCGCGGCGAGGGGTGGGTGGAGAAACGTTGGCGACATTGTGCAACTGAGATTCGACTGAGACCACATAGCAGCGCCGAAAACGTCGAGTTGGATTCCGTTCATTCTTCGGGAATATTGCTCAAGACTGGAACGATTGATCTCGGAGCAACACGACTACGTGACGCAAGAGAGATTTCCGACGTGGACCAGCTCGGTAAAGCCTAGAGACAGATGATGTTGTGCTCTCACAGTGAGACTCGACATTGGTCGAGCCGGACATCAATCCAGATGAGTTTGAATGTTGCCTCGACAGGCACATCGGATCTGGTGCGTCTCAAGACCGAAATGGTAGTAGATCACTCGATTCTTACTTTCTACTTAATAGCTCGCTCGCAAGTTCAGCGAGCTCAATGACAGTAGATCAGGGGCGACAGTAAATCAGCATGTCTCGAATTAAGGAGTTATCCTCATTTCCAATACTTTCGCTGCCTCTGATGAGCAGATGAACAATCGTCGCCAAGACTAGACGCGCTTCGCGAAGAAACCCAACGCCTCGAATCCCTCTACCAGCAAAAGCTCGCCGCTCTGGACGAGTTGAAAAAATCGCTGCTGCACCAAGCCTTCAGCGGCCAGCTTTAGGACGACGCCATGAACGACAATGACCTGCCACAATCCAGCATCATCCTCTACCAGACCGAGGACGGTCGGACGGTTATCCAGTGCCGCTTCGAAAATGAGACGATCTGGCTGACTCAAGCCCATATCGCTGAGCTTTTTCAGAAGTTACCGTTCGGACGATTAACGAGCATCTCAAAGGCATCTTTTCCGAGGGAGAATTGGAGGCGCGAGGCAACTATTCGGAAATTCCGAATAGTTCGCCGAGAAGGCAGCCGTGAAGTCACCCGCGAGATCGAACACTACAGCCTGCCCGCCATTCTCGCCGTCGGCTACCGCGTGCGCTCTCCACGCGGCACGCAGTTCCGTCAATGGGCCACGGCCCGCTTGAGCGAGTATCTGCTCAAGGGCTTTACAATGGACGATGAGCGCCTCAAGAATCCGCCCGGCCCCGACGTACCCGATTATTTCGACGAACTGCTGGAGCGCATCCGCGATATCCGTGCCAGCGAACGCCGGGTGTATCTGCGCGTCCGGGAGATCCTCGCCTTGGCGGCCGATTACTCGCCTACCGAGCCGGAGACTCAGCTCTTCTTCCAGGCCATGCAGAACAAACTGCACTTCGCCGCCACCGGCATGACGGCTCCCGAGATCATCGCCAGCCGCGCCAATGCCGACGAACCGAACATGGGGCTGACTTCGTGGAAAGGGGCCGTGGTCCGCAAAGGGGACGTCACCGTCGCCAAGAACTATCTGCAGCGAAGACGAAATCGACGAGCTCAACCGGATCGTGGTCATGTTCCTGGATTTCGCCGAGGATCAAGCCCGGCGGCGCAAGCAGATATTTCTGCACGACTGGAGGACACGGCTGGATGAGTTCCTACAATTCAACGACCGGAACGTGCTCCCCGATGCTGGCCGAGTGAGCCGCGAAAACGCCGACCGTAAGGCGACGGCGGCATATGAACGCTTCGCCGCTCGTCGCCGGGCGCGGATCGAGGCCGATGCTGAAGCCGAAGCGCTGAACCAGCTCGAAGAGATCGTGAAGAAGCTGCCGCGATCGAAGAAACCCGAGACGGACGAACAGCCATGAACGAAGCCGAAACCAGAGCCGAGCATATCGACCCCGCCCTGAAGGCGGCGGGCTGGGGTGTGGTCGAGGGCAGCCGCATCCGGCGCGAATACCCGATCACGCTGGGCCGCCTCGAAGGGCAGGGACGGCGAGGTAAGGCGCTGACCGCCGATTATGTGCTGGATCTATCGCAACACCAAGCTGGCGGTGGTCGAGGCCAAGGCGTGGGATGAAGCGCTGACCGAGGGGGTGGCCCAGGCGAAGAATTACGCCGGCAAACTCGCCATCCGTTTCACTTACGCCGCCAACGGCAGGGCGTCTACGGCATCGACATGCAGGCAGGCACCGAAGGCGAACTGCCCTACTTCCTTTCCCCGAAGAACTCTGGAGCCTGACTTTTGCCGAGGAGAACGCCTGGCGGGACCGCTTCGCCGCCGTCCCCTTCAACACAAAACAACGGGTCTTTCTCGACTTCGTGCTGTCTCATTATGTGAACGTCGGGGTTGATGAACTTGCCAAGGAAAAGCTGACGCCGCTGCTCCGCCTGAAGTACCGCAACTCCATTGCCGACGCCATTGCGGATCTCGGCCCATCTGAAGAAGTCCGCCTGATGTTCATTGGCTTTCAAAAATACTTGTACCAGGAACAGGCTGCCGCCTGATTTATGAGATAGAAATATGGATCAAAAATTTTGCAAAGTTTCCAGAGAAACAGAGATTCGCCCGGATGGGGAATTGTGGGAGGGTTCTCTAATATTTTTAGAGAGAGCTATTCCCGAAAAACGGGACGGATTTTATTTAATTATGGCCAGCATTATTTTCTCAGCCTTTGCCCTCGAAGCCTATCTAAACCATTTAGGGAAAAAAATTTATACTAAGAAAGAATGGGAGATATTTGAACGGATAAAGCCGCTTGATAAATTAGATCTGATATCAGAAAAATTTAATATCGACTTAAATAAAGGCAGCCGCCCTTTTCAAACTATTAAGGCAGTTTTTAAATTTAGTAAAACGCTTATTGCTTATGCTCCCAAAATTAGCTATAAATTACTAAAATAATTAGCTAAATTGGGAAAATATTATGCAACAGGAAAGCCTGAGTCTCCTGGCGTTTCAAAAAAGGTTTAGGACCGAAAAAGCTTGTCAGAAACATCTTTTTAAGTTGCGTTGGCCTCAGGGTTATCGGTGCCCTCGCTGTCAGCACGACCAAGCTACTTTCATCGGACGCGTCATTTATATGCCTGCAAAGCTTGTGGTTACCAGACCTCGTTGACGGCCGGGACGATTTTTCATAAGACCAGGACGCCCCTGAGAAAATGGTTCTGGATGATCTTCCTGATGGGGCGACAGAAAAGTGGCGCTTCCATGTTGTCTTTGCAACGGATCTTGGAAATCCGGACTTATAAAACAGTGTGGGTCATGGGGCATAAGATCCGCCAGGCCATGGCGGAGCGCGATGCCGATTACAAGCTGGCCGGCCTGATCGAACTGGATGATACCTATGTCGGCGGACCCAAACCAGGCAAACGTGGCCGCGGCGCTGCGGGTAAATCCAAAGTCGTGGTGGCGGTGGAAACTCCGGGAGATAAACCACGGTTTGCCGCGATGCGCCAGGTACCCAGGGTAAGCGGCGACGAGATTAAAGCCATGGCTCAGGCTTGCTTGGCAGCAGAGGTGGTGGCCCGCACGGATGGTTGGCAGGCCTATCGGGTCTTGAACTCTGAGTCGAGCTTTCATTACCCACCGTGACTGGTTCGGGGAAAAACGCAGCCAGATTGTTTCCCTGGGTCCATACCCTGATCGCCAACGTCAAAGGCAATATTCGTGGAGTGTATCATGGCGTCAGTGAAAAGCACCTGCCCCGTTATCTGGCGGAATTTTGTTACCGCTTCAATCGACGCTTCTGGGAACCCCAAATGTTTAACCGGATGGTCACTGCTTGTCTTAATGCTCAAACCGTTACTTTTTCGGAGCTAAGGCAATAAGCGTTTTTCGTAATACCATGGCCCATGGAAAAACAGATTTTTTCTGCGATGATCCCGACAAGCCCCTCCTAGTGAAGAATGATGAAGTGGATCAATATCTGGGGGAGTGGTTTAAAGCCGAGTGGCAAAATGATTGTTACTGCAGAAATTGCTCACAGAGCCCACGCTGATATTAAGGAAGTAGCCGAGATGATTTTCAAAAAATGTAAGAAATATGACAAACTTAAATTTGATTTTCCTTTTCAATTCGGGCGTACAAGTGGTTCTGCGGAATAAATAAATGATTAAAAAAGATAGATTCGGAGAACCGATTTAATTTAGACTATTTCATAGATGGCGCCTTATTACTCTTCTTCGGTTTCTTCTCAATTCTAAGGCGGGGTGATATGGTGTCATTAGGTTCTATCGATTTCTTGTTCTAAAACTTCTTGAGTATGGTTTTTTTAACCATTAATGAGTGTGCGGGAAGGATTCGGCCTGCTATGCCGTCACTATCCGGGCCTTAAGGCCAAAAGGCGGGAGGCGCTCCGCTTTCCCGCCCTTCCCATCCGGAAAACCTGGGCCGCCGGAAAAAGTTTTCTTCACTGCCCTCTGCCCTCTGCCTTTTCCCCCTCAATCCTGCCTTTTCCTCTCGCCTAGAGCCCATAGCCCATCGCCTCTATCCTGCTTTTGTGACATCTGTCCCAGGTGTTCTGTCATTCCCTCCGCCTTTCTAGTATAACAAAACTATGATTTTTAAGAAAAATCATGCGTATCCATTAATCCAATTAGTCTTTTTGCCACTAGTCGTTTTTGCTTTATCGGCTGATCGCTGACCGCTGCAGGCTGAATGCTTTTTTCCGAAAAAAGGCAAACTGTCTTTAAAAAACGGAGTCATAATCATGGATAAAAGATGTACCGTCTGCAACCATTCCCAGGCTCATGACATCAACCTGGCCCTGTTGGCCGGCCTCACCCTCGATAACCTCAAACAGCAGTTCGGCCTCAGCCGCTCGGCCCTGCACCGCCACAAGCAGCATCTGCACCGGACCATAGCTCAGGCCGAAGACCGCCTGCGTAATAATTTCCTCCTGAGCTATCTTTTCCAGCTAAATGACTATAATGCCGCCGCTGCTGCCACCGTGGCCGCGGCCCGGGCCGAGGGCAACGCCCGCCTGACCCTCCAGGCCGCCAACGCCGGGACCCGGATCATCAATAACATGGCTAAATTCGGGGTCGATCTGGACCATGAAACTATCTACCGCCTCATAACCTCCCGGGATTATGTGCAGCCGGACTCCCTCCTGCCCGGCGATCCCCAGATCCTGGCCGGCCCCCGCCTGAACCTGGTCCGCAGCCTCGCCGCTGCCTGTCCGGAAACCGCACCCGACGCCCTCTTTGACCCGGAAGATGTGGCGGCATATCTCAAACTTGCTCAGGAACCCGATGCCAACACGCATCTCCCCCAGGCCCGGCAACCGGAATTTCCCGGTTTCCTCAT
Source organism: uncultured delta proteobacterium (assembly GCA_963789385.1). Lineage (GTDB taxonomy): Bacteria > Desulfobacterota > Desulfobaccia > Desulfobaccales > Desulfobaccaceae > Desulfobacca. The sequence goes on from CAWBKT010000026.1 coordinate 51,452, forward strand.
CCCCTTGACCAATGTCCTGCCCTCCGGCCCGAAACCAACTGCGTCCCACGCCGGTCCCTGTCTTTCTGATCCTTCTTCCCTCCTCCCCGATCCCTGCCTTTCTAAGCCGGAAGAGATGCGGGACAATAGCGGGACAGAAGCGGGACAAATCTCGCCTCTTTCAGAAAATATTGAAGAATTTAAAAGGGATAGACAAGAAGAGAAAATAACTGGGACAAACCTGGCCCCCGACCCTCTGCCTGCCGCTTTAAGTGTGGCAAACCTGGATGCCTGTCCGGCCTCTGGCCCGGCCTCCGACCCTCTGCCTACGGCCCTCGGCCCTCGGCCCACTGCTTCTCACCCCCCGGCCACTCTCAACGAGGCCGGCCCTGGGAAACCCTGGCCGACGCCCAGGCCGCCGAACTGGCCGAATACCTGGCGGATTTCTCCCCTTATGCCAAACCGGCTGTTGACCCGGCCCCCGATCTCTCTTCCCCAATCCCTGTTCCCGGCGCTGCTGAACCCGCACGCAAACCTCCTCCCCCTATGATGAAACCGCGGCCCGGGCCGACGAACTCTTCGAAATCTCCCATGGCTACAAACGGAACAATCCTCCCCCAATTATCCCCAACCGCCGCCGGGACGAGGATTTCCGCAGCCGCAGCGTTTTCGGAGACCTAAAAAATTTCTCGCCGTATATATAGCCGGAAGACCAGGACGGATCATTCCTGCCCTGAGTCTGACAACCTTTTCAGCGTCAACCGTAAACTGAAAACCGGCTTTTCTCCGCTCACCGCTCACTGTTCTCGGCTCACGCCCTGGTCCGGCCCCTGTCTAATAAATGTACAGTCCTAAAAAGTATTTTTAAAAAAATTGTTGACTGCTCCGGTTCGGCCTCTTTCTGGATTTTGTAACTATCAGAAATTTAACCTAAAGTATTAGTAAAAAATGTCCTTGTCTAATATTTAAACAGTTGACATTATTGTGCTCAATGTGTTAATTTTCACAAGGATTAATAAGCAGCTCTTATCAGTTATCAGCTAAGGACTGGGATTCATGAAGAAAACAAGACCAATGCTGCGATGGGCTGGGATATTGATGGTAGTGGGCGCGGTCATCACCGGCTGGAGCGTTCTGGCCGGGGCCGGGGCGACGCCAACAACGGCGACGCCGGCCGGACGGCCGGACCAGATCACCATCAACACCCTGGCTGCCTTTGAAAAGCTTGAGTTGCCGCCGGTAACCTATTTCCACGACAAGCACACCGAGGCCCTGGCCAAGGACAAGAAGGGTTGCGAAACCTGCCACTATGTCGAGGAAAACAAGCTTTCCTTCACCTATCTGCGCCGCTCCTCTACCCGGGGCGAAGAGATCAAAGACATTTATCATGCCAACTGCATCGGCTGTCACAACCAGATGGCCGCGGCGGGCAAGAAGACCGGGCCTCAGGACGGCTTCTGCCGCTCCTGCCACAACGCCGAGCCTCCGGCGCCGGTCCGGTTGGACGCGGGGATGGACAAGGTGTTGCACTTCCGGCACCTGGACGCCAAGAGCATACCCGCCGCCGCTTCCGGCCAGGGTAACTGCGGCGCCTGTCACCACGAATATGACCAGGCCGCCAAAAAGCTGGTCTACGTCAAAGGGAAAGAGGGCAGTTGCCGATACTGCCACCTGGAAAAGCCCCGCGACGGCATTGCCGGCCTGCAGCAGGCATCGCACCGGCAGTGTCTGAACTGCCACCAGGAACTGGCCAAGAAGGGGGTCCAAGGTCCCCTGCCGGTAACCTGCGGCAACTGCCACGGGGCTGCGGCCCAGGCTGAGCTGGCCAGGAAGAACCAGGAATTCACGGCCGGGCTGCCGGGCAAGGAAATCCCCCGGCTGCAGCGGGGCCAACCGGACGCCACCCTGGTGATGTTCCAGCCCAAAAATGGTAAAGCGGACGAAAAATTCGCCGGTATGCCGCCGGTCCCCTTTAATCATGCGGTCCACGAAAAGTCCAGCAACTCCTGCCGGGTCTGCCACCATGCCGCCATGGAGTCGTGCGGCAACTGCCACACCCCGGGCGGAGCCAAGGAAGGCGGTTTCGTGACGTTCGAGCAGTCCATGCACCGGCTGAGCAGCAAGCACAGTTGCAGCGGCTGCCATGCGGAGAAGCAGGCCGAAGCCAAATGCGCCGGCTGTCACACCCGCATCAATCAGGCCCAGCGGCCGGACAACGCCACCTGCCAGAATTGCCACGTGCCGATCCCCGGTACCGTTACTTCGCCGCAGCAGAAATATTCCCTGGCCGAAACCCTGCTCAAGGGCCGCAAAGTAACCTCGGGTCTTTTTGAGAGTGGGAACCTGCCGGATAAAGTAGTACATTAAGGAGCTGTCCGAAAAGTTTGGGCCGGTGACGATGGATCACGGGAAGCACGTCAAAGACCTGATGGAGGGCATGAAGGACAGCCGCCTGGCCGCCTACTTCCACTCCCAGCCGGGCACCCTGTGCCAGGGCTGCCACCATAACAGTCCCCTGGCCAAGACGCCGCCCCAGTGTGTCAGCTGCCACGCCGCAGTCCACGGCGTCTCGGGCGGCACGCCGGACAAGAGCCGTCCGGGTCTGATGGCGGCCTTCCATGATCAGTGCATGAGCTGTCACCGGGAGATGGGGGTCAAGCCGGTAGCCACGGCCTGCACCGAGTGTCACCAGAAGAAGCAGCAAGCGGCCTCGGTCCGTTAAGATAAGGAGTGTGTCCATGTTACGAAGAACTTTTCTGGGTCTGCTGGGAGCCGCCGGGATAAGTACCGCCCTGGGCCGGACGGCCCAGGCCGCGGGGACCACACATTTCGAAGGCTATCCCGGGAGTTACGGCGTCCTCTTTGATGCCACCCGGTGCATCGGCTGCCGCAGTTGCGAGGCCGGCTGCAATCAGGTGAACGGACTGCCGGCCCCGGCCAAACCTTTTGACGATCTGAGCGTCCTGGACGGCAAGCGTCGCACCGATGCCAAGACCTACACCATCGTCAACCGCTACGAAGGCATTCCCGGCGCCGCCGGCCCGGTGTTCCGCAAGAACCAGTGCCAGCACTGCCTGGAACCGGCCTGCGCCTCGGCCTGTTTCGTGGCGGCGTTCAGCAAGACGCCGCAAGGTGCGGTGGTCTGGGACGAAAGTGTCTGTGTGGGCTGCCGCTACTGCATGATCGCCTGTCCTTTTGAGATTCCGGCCTATGAATATAACGAACCGCTGACGCCCCGGATCATGAAGTGCCACATGTGCCATCCACATATTACCGCGGGCAAGATAACGGTGCCGGGTTGTGTGGGGTCCTGTCCCACCGAGGCTTTGGTCTACGGCAAGCGCGCCGATTTGATCATGGCGGCCCGACAGAGAATTGCCGCCTTCCCGAACCGTTACCTGAACCACATTTACGGGGAACGCGAAATGGGCGGCACCAACTGGCTCTATATTTCCGGCGTGCCGTTCAAGGAAATCGGGCTGCGGGAAGATTTGGGCATAACCCCGGCCCCGGAATTGACCTCCGGCGCCCTGGGGGCGGTGCCCATCGTCGCCGCGGCCTGGCCGGTGCTGCTCACCGGCATCTATGCCATCAACAAACGCAAAGAAAAGATCTCGGCCGAAGAAAAGAAAGAGGCCGTGGCCGCGGCGGTGGCCAAGGCCAAAGCCGCGGCCAAGGCGGAACTGGACAAGGCCATGGCCAAGGCCGATGCCGAGAAGAAGTCGACCGTGGCGCGTGAGGTGAAAAAGGCCCTGGAAGAAGCAGCCAAAGCGCCGGCTGAAGCCGCCGAAGCGGCCAAGGGTGAAACCGGGGAGGGCGAGTAGGATGTCCACCGAATTGACTGACGTGAAAAAAACGTGGTTTACCCCATTTAATATTACAGTGGGAATTATTCTGGCGCTGGGCGGCATCGTTACTTTGCTCAGGTTCACCAAGGGGCTGGGCGCCGTCACCAACCTGTCGGACAACAACCCCTGGGGCCTCTGGATCGGCTTCGACCTGTTGTGCGGCGTGGCTTTGGCGGCCGGAGGCTATACCACTTCCGCGGCCTGCTACGTCTTCGGGCTCAAACGCTTCCATTCCGCGGTGCGGCCGGCGATCCTGACGGCGTTTCTGGGCTACGCTTTGGTGGTCTTCGCCCTGCATTACGACGTGGGCCGTCCCTGGCGGCTGGCGTATCCGATCTTTGTCCAATCCGGCCCCACCTCGGTGCTCTTTGAAGTGGGTTTGTGCGTCTTTCTCTACTTGACCACCCTGTTGGTGGAGTGGCTGCCGGTGCCCTTTGAGTGGCTGGGCTTCCGGAAGATCCGGGACATTATCGTCAAGATGACCCTGGCCCTGACCATCTTCGGGGTCATCCTGTCCACCATGCACCAGAGCTCTCTTGGGGCCCTGTATCTTATTGCCCCCTCGAAACTGCACCCGCTGTGGTATTCCGTGTATATCCCGGTGTTTTTCTTTGTTTCCAGTATCGCCGCGGGCCTGTCCATGGTCATTTTTGAAGGGACGCTGTCGCATCGTTTCCTGCATGACAAGATGGACGCCACCTATCTGGCGGAGCACGACGGCGTGACCTTCGGGTTTGCCAAAGGTGCCTCCATGGTGCTGGTGCTCTACTTTCTGATCAAATTGGTGGGCCTGACCATCGAAAACAAATGGTCCTATCTCCTGACGGGCTACGGCGCCTGGTTCCTGGTGGAGCTTCTGGGGTTTGTGGCGCTGCCGGCCTTTTTATATGCCATTGCCGTGCGGGAGCGCAATCTGCCCTTGATCCGCTGGACCGCCCTGCTCACCGTCCTGGGAATCGTGCTCAACCGGTTTAACATCTCCCTGGTGGCCTTTAACTGGCAACTGCCGCCCGCGGAACGCTATTTCCCGAGCTGGATGGAGATCGTCATCTCCCTGTTTGTGGTGACGATGGGCCTCCTGGCCTTCCGGTTCATCTCCACCCGGATGCCGGTCTTCTCTGAGCACCCGGAATTTCGGGAGCACGAGCCGGTCGAACTGGAAGAACACGAACTCAAACCACACCCCCAAACCTGGGGACATTAAGGGAGAATGCCATGGGCCAAGAATTTTACACGCTGCATGACTTCATGCTCTTCACCAAGGGTGCCACGTATTATCTCATGGGCGGCATCGTCCTGGGCGTCCTGGGCTTCTGGCTCTACATCACCGGCCGGGACGAAGACACGTTCATCAAATAGCCCAAGGTTGGGAGGAATAGACCATGTATAATTTTATTACCGGACCTCTCCTGTGGGTGACCTTTGCGATCTTCTTCATCGGGCTGGGCGTCCGGGTGGTGCTCTATATCCGGGGCCTGGACTGGCGGCTGGACCGGGTGGCCTACCGGGCTTACCCGGGGCTGGGAATCAAAGGCGCCCTGAGTTCCATTTTTCACTGGCTGGTGCCTTTCGGCTCCCACGGCTGGCGGGCCAAACCGCTCTATACCATCATCTTCTTTGTCTTTCATATCGGCCTGGTGGTCACGCCCCTGTTCCTGGCCGGGCATGCCATTATCTTAAAAGAGCGCTGGGGCATCAACTGGCCCACCATTCCCATGGCCCTGGCCGACGTCCTGACCATCGGGGTCATGGTTACCACGGTCTTCATCGCCATCCGGCGGCTCGGGCTGCCCGAAGTGCGCATTATCACCACGCTCTATGATTATTTCCTTCTGCTGCTTACCGTGCTGCCGTTTCTTTCCGGATTCCTGGCCGTGCACCAGTTCGGGGATTACACCTTCTGGAACTACACCCACATTCTGAGCGGGCAGGCCCTGCTCATCGCCATACCCTTCACCAAGCTCTTCCACGTGGTGGGCTACTTCCTCTCCCGGGCCCAAATCGGGATGGATTTTGGCATCAAACGAGCCTACAAGGCCAAGGGAGGGTTTGCATGGTAGAAAAATGGTATTATATTATTAGGTAGTAATAAAATTACAGGAGTAATGAATACCATTGTCATCTGCAGGCCGCGGTCGGGCTGAACCGGCCGGCGCCTCTAGAAGGAGTTGAAAGATATGCCAGAAGGGATTCTCTGCAATCGCACCCCCATCAATACCAAGGAACAGCTCGACGCCACCCTGGGGGATAAGGGCGGCAAACAATATTACGAGGAAATGAAGCAGCTTGACGTTGACGTCGAGAAGCTGCAGAAATCTCTGCAAGACACCTGTAAGTCCCGCATCCGGACTTGGCTGGAGATGTGCGCCCATTGCGGTTTATGCGCTGATACCTGCTTCTTTTATCTGGCCAACCGGCGTGACCCGACCCAGGTGCCCTCTTATAAAATCCTGACCACCCTGGGAGAGATTGTCAAAAAGAACGGCAACGTGACCAACGAGCACATGCGCTACTGCATGGACACTGCCTGGGGCAAGTGCACCTGCTGCAACCGCTGCGGCTCTTTCTGCCCTTACGGCATCGACATGGGCGTCATGTTCGGCTATCTGCGGGGCCTGTGCTTTTCCCAGGGTTTTGTGCCCTGGGAGATGAAGATCGGTTCCGGCATGCATCGGGTCTTCCGGGCCCAGATGGACGTCACCCCCGAGGACTGGGTGGAGACCTGCGAATGGATGTGTGACGAGCAGCAGGAAGAGTGGCCGGGTCTGGAAATCCCCGTGGACAAGGAAGGGGCGGATATTCTCTACACGGTCAATGCCCGGGAGCCCAAGCACTATCCCGAGGACATCGCCGAGGCCGCCATCCTCTTCCATATTGCCGGGGAGAACTGGACCGTCCCCAGCGTCGGCTGGGAACAGACCTCTCTGACCATGTTCGCCGGCGACTGGGAAGGCTGTAAGATGCAGGTCCAGACCGTCTTTGACGCCATTGAGCGGCTCAAACCCAAACGGGTGCTGGGAACGGAGTGCGGCCACGCCCACCGGGGCACCGTCGTCGAAGGGCCCTATTGGGTCGGCCGGGAAGATGGACGGCCGCCGGCCCCCTACATCCACTATATTGAATGGCTGGCCGAGGCCCTGCGCCTGGGCAAGATCAAGATCGACCCGGAAAAAAGGCTCAAGGTGCCGGTTACTCTCCAAGATTCCTGCAATTACGTCCGGAATCACGGTCTCAAGGACATCACCCGGGAGATCATGAGCTACATCGTCGAGCCCGGTTATTTCATCGAGATGAAACCCAATAAGGAGTATAATTTCTGCTGCGGCGGCGGCGGCGGCATGAACGGCATCGGCCTCTACCGGAAGCAGCGCAATATGGGCTTGAAGGTCAAACGGGACCAGATCCTGGCCACCGGCGCCAAACTGGTCATCTCCCCCTGCCACAACTGCTGGGACGCCATCCGGGACCTGGAAGAAGTCTACGAAATCGGCATCAAATGGAGCTTCCTGAAGCCTCTGGTGATCAGCATGGCCATCATTCCCGACCACCTCAAACCTCAGGAAGAAGAAGAGGGCGAGGCGGAAGAATAGCCATATAAGCCAATAGGATATTCTATTATTGTAATTTATATTTTATAAATAGGGCACAGGTTATCCAGCCTGCGCCCTACTGTATTTGTAGGGTGGGCACCGCCCACCATTAAAATTACCCAACCAGCAATAACTTATGAAATTCCTCTTCAATTCTTCCATCCGCCTGTTCTTAGCCTTCCTCCTGGCTAAGTTCTTTTAACCTCCTGGGCGGCGGCACTACCGTCGCGCTCCTGGGGCTGGCATTAATTCTCGTCGGCCTGACCTACCTGGTCACGTTCCTGGAATCCTATTACCAGCGTACCTGGCAAAGCAAGGTGGCTGAAATCGGTTGGAAGTTCGCCCGCTTTCTCATCGGCCTCAATCAGCTGCAAAACCGCAAGTAGATGAACGTTCCGTAGCCGGTGGCACGCTTTCCAGCCTGTGCTAAACCGGGCCTGGTTCTCCGTGCTCGCCCTCGGCCCTGCCCTGCCGGATATACGGATTTTCAGCTTGAATTCGTAGGCGGGAAAGCGCCGCGCCTCCCGCCTTTTGGGATATTTTCAGGGATTCCGGCGAAAGCAGAAAGGATCGCGCTCGGTAAAAGGGTCACGCCCCAGGCTGGCGGTGACGGCGAGACAGCCGCCGCAGGTCGGGTGCAGGGGGCATTCCCGGCAGGCCAGACAGCCCCGGCGGTATTTCTGGGCCGCGGCTGAGTCGTATAGTTCCTCCAGACCGGCCCCCCGGAGATTGCCGATCAAAGAAGGCATCTTGCGGCAGGCATGCACCTCCCCATCGGACAACAGGGTCAGGAAATTGAAAGCTGCGCCGCAGCCAAAGCCGGTGCACCCGCCCATTGGTTCCAAACCCTCCTGTTCCAGAAGGATGGCAAAGAGGTTGTCTTTCAGGCTCATGACCGGGTTCCGGCCGGCTGCGTGTAAATATTCCGCCAAAAATGCCGTATATTCTTCCGGCTCGGGCAGTTCCAACTGCGCCCCTTCGCCGAATAACGCCAACCTGTTGAAATTAAACCCGTCAGCCAGCGGTCGCAGCATCTCGGCCAGGGGCAGAACCTGCCGCAGATTCGCCCGGGTCAGGGTCAACATCACCATGGCCGGGATTTCAAAGCGTCGCAAGGTCTCCAGAAAGCGCCGGACCCGCTGAAAGTTGCCGGGTCCCCGGATCTCGTCATTATGCTCCTCAAGCCCTTCCAGGCTTACCTGATAATACTGCGGCTTACCGATGGCGAGCAGTTTCTCCAGCTGCTCCTCGGCCACCGGGTTCCCCAGCACCATGCCGCCAAACCCCAATTCCGTGGCGGCCCGGTAAAATTCGAAGAAATTGGGGTGCAGAAAGGGATTACCGCCGGTGAAAGACACCTGGCCGCCGACCCGCCGTTTCCGGCAAAATTCGTCCAGTTGCCGCAGGACCTCCAATCCCTGGGCCAGGGTCGGTATTGTCCTGGCGCTGCGATCATAGCAGTGGCGGCAGTGCAGGTCGCAGGCCTGGGTCAGATGCCATTGGAGTGTGAAGACCTGAGCCGCCTTAAACTCATCCGGAACTTTTAGCCCGATGGCAAAGCGGGCCGGGTCCCGGCGGATGGCCGAAGCCGGGGCCAGAATAAGTCCCCGTCGGCGGGCCTGGCGGAGGGCGGCGTCAATATGGCTGCGGGGAATTCTGGATTCCTGGGCCGCGGCTTCCGGTGTCGTATCCTCCACCGTCAGCTTCAGGGCCGCCAGGTCTGACGGTGAAGCCGGCTCCAGAAGAATCCGGCCGCTGGTATCCTGCCACACGGCTACCAGTTCCTCGCCTTGGGTAAGTTCCGCCTCACTGCCCCCGCCGCTCAGGAGCCGGGGCAGGTGGCGCCAGCCACACCGGACCAGTTCCAGAGTCGGGTTCACGAATCCGGGACCTGATGCGGGCAGCGCCGGCGCCGGCTCTGCTCCCACCTGGTGATACGCCCATTCCAGGCGTGCCAGGTCCGGGAGGTAAGGCGGCAGTTTTTTTTCGACTATCAAGGTCTGCAGCGTCTCCGGGAATCGTTCCGGTCCGCTGCCGGGAGGGCGGGCCGCCAAAATACGGCGCCATCGGGTGGGGCCTAAGATCCTGCGGGTGACAGGAAAAATACCTGCCGGTTTATTTCGGGAAGACATTTTTTACCGGCCTCCTTGAACCTGGCTCGGCCATATCCAGGGAGGCCCTTTGTCTAAAAGCCTATTTTGTTGTTGGAGTCTCAGGGACAGTCGTCTTTTCCTGCTGGGTTTCCTGCTTTTTGGTTTCAGCAGGTTTCTTCGACTCTTTCTTGGCCTTTTTTTTCGGTGCAGGTGTGGGAGTGCTCACGGCACTCTTTTTGCCGCCTCAAGCGGAGCCTCAGCCGGTACCCTGGGCAAAAACCGTGCCGCCCGAGGCCAGCAGACCGGCAACCGTCATCCCTGCCAGGATGCTTTTCAATTTGTCGGCCTTCATCTGGTTCACCTCCTCAATTATTGATAAAGACAATGTATCACATAATTGTTATAGGTAAAACCGAAATAGCGGCGGCACGTTTTAAAACGGATTTTATCTTTTGTCGCTTATTTTTCTTTGACCAGTTCGGCTTCCACATTGATGGTCACCCGGTTCCCGATGGCCAGAACCCCATTTTCCAGGACACTGTTATAGGTCAGGCCAAAGTCCGGGCGATTGATGGTCGTCGTGGCGGCCAGACCGCGTCGGATGTTGCCTTTGGGGTCTTTTAACTCTTTACTGGGACCGGTTACATTAAGCACCACCTCCTTGGTGACGCCGTGGATAGTGAGATCGCCGATGACTTTGAGCTTGCCTTTCCCTGCCGGACGTCACTTTTTTGGAGACGAACGTGATGGTAGGATACTTGGCCACGTCAAAGAAATCCGCCGTCCTTAAATGTTCGTCCCGTTTTTCCACCCCCGTGTCAATGGAAGCGGCGTCGATGGTGACCTTGACCGACGATTTGGCGATATTGTCTTCCAGATTGACGGTCCCTTCAAACTTCCGGAATATCCCTTTGACCTCCGCCAGTCCTAAGTGCCTCACTTGAAACATAATATTGCTGTGCTCAGGATCAATCTTCCAGACGGACGCCGTTGCCGGCCCGGGGACGAGCAATAGTATCATGGCCAGCATTACCGGAATAACAAATTTCATTTTCAGGTGCATTTTTTTCTCCTCTTATGAAGGATATGATTCAACTGGTAAAACAATAATCATTTTATGATATTTTGGCCAGTCGGAAGTTTGCTCCGGCCGCTGTCGTTTTATCTTATCCGGCCGTTTCCTTGGCCGAATTAGATCATTGAGCGGCGGCGAGGCGCGTGCCGGGAGTCCACCAGCCGCCGCCCAGGGCGACGTAGAGGACGGCGGTGTCCTGCAGGCGCAGGGCCTGGGCGCTGATGACGCCGAGGCGGGCCTGCTGGTACTGGTTGTCGGCGGTGAGGAGCTGAAGGTAGTTGACCAGTCCGGCCTGGTGGTTGGCCTTGACCAGGTTCAGGGCCTGGGTGGCGGCGCTCAAGCCCTCGGTTTGGGCCTTGAGGGTTTTGGCGTCATTTTCCAAAGCCCGGAGGCTGTCGGCCACCTGCTGGAAGGCAGTGACGACGACCTGCTGGTAATCGGCCAGGGAGGCCTGATAGGCTTCCACCGCGGCCCGGCGCTGGTACCAGCGACTGCCCCCCTGGAACAGCGTTTGGGCAGCGGTGCCGCCGGCGCTCCAGAACAGGCCGGCGGGGCCGAAGATCTTGGTCAGGTCGGAGATATTCTTGCCCAGATTGGCATTCAAGGTCACATTGGGCAGCATGGCGGCGGTGGCCACGCCGATCTGGGCGCTGGCATTATGCACCTTGGCCTCGGCCGCGAGGATGTCGGGCCGGCGGCGCACCAGTTCGGAAGGGAGAGTCACCGGCAGCTTATGAGGCAGGGTGATCTCTTTGAGGGCCAGCTTGGGCGGGGCCCATTCGCCGGGAGTGCGCCCCACCAGAGCAGCCAGGAGATGGCGGGTTTTACTGAGGTTCTGCTGCAACGGCGGCAGAGTCGCTTCGGCGGCGGCCAGCTGGGTCTGGAGGCTGACGACGCCGGCATAGGGGACGGTGCCGGCGGTGGACTGGGTTTCGGTCAGTTTCAACTGCTCTTTGACGATCTTGATAATTTCTTCGGTGGCCTCGATCTGGGCCTGATAGGCAGCCTGGGCGACCGCGGCATTGATGACATTGCCCAGCAGGGTGATGTAGGTGGCCCGGGCGGTGTAGTCCTGATAATCAACCTGGGCGGCCAAACCCTCGACGGTCCGGCGCTGGCCGCCGAAGAGGTCCAGGACGTAGCCGGCGCTGACCTGGGGCGTGTAGAGGGTAAAAGTTTTCCCCGGGGTGCCGATGCCGAACTGCACGGGGGAAAATTTTTCCCGCATCACCGCCAGGCTGGCATTTGCCTGGGGGAAGAAGACGCCGTAGCCGGCATACAGGAGTTCCCGGCTCTGCCGGAGCCGGGCCTCGGCCGCGGCCAGATTGCGGTTTTGGGCCACGGCTTCCCTGATAATCTCGTTGATCCCGGGAGAGCTGAAGACCTGCCACCAGTCGGCCGCGATGGTGTCACCATAGTCGAATTGCTGGGCCTGACCGGCAGCGGCGACGGTCTGGGCCGGCTCCGGGTCCTGGGTGTACTGGCCCACCGGGGGAGGCAGGGGGCGGCGGAAGTTGGGGCCGACGGCGCAGCCGAGGAGCAGAGCGAGGCAGAGAAGCAAAATCCCCCCTAACCCCAGTGCTACCGGCAAGAAAATTGTATGGTGCACGAGACGTTTGGATGTCTATCTGGATCCGCTGAAATCCTCCCCGACCCCCCTTTAAAAAAGGGGATGGACTGGTAGAAATTATGAACTGCGATAAGGTTTTTGAACAACCGGGAACCGAGAACTTTTCATTTGGTTTCCACGTAAACATCCACCAGTTGGCCGGGGTAGATATTCATATTTTCCGGGGGTTTGAACCGGAAGAGGACCGGGAGCACCCGGGTGTCGACCCGCTCAGTTCTCTGGTTGGAGAGTTCAATTTTCGGGGTCACATACGGCTGCAGTTGATAGAACTCCAGGGGAATGCTGACATCGGTGCCCCGGAGGAACATTTTGGCCCGCATTTCGGCAACGGGCGGCAAGCGGGGGATAAGAATTTCATCTATAAAGGTTCTGACCGCGAAATACGGCTGGGAGAGGGATAAGACCACGACCGGATTATAGCTTTGATTATAGGTGCCATAGGAACCTTGAGTCGAAACGAAGCTGCCCCTGGCGATGTTGACGGCCAGGACCACCCCATCCACCGGGGCCCGGACAGTATATTTATCCAACAGGGCCTGAGCTGAGGCCCACGATTTGGCGGCGGCCATAGCCTGGTGCTCCTGATTGCGGACATCAAAAATCCAGGCCCCGGCCTTGGTCAGATCATACTGGCGGCGGGCCACCTCCAGATTGGTCTTGGCCGCGTTCATGGCGTTGGCGGCATTATCCAGTTGATCCTTACTCACCGACTTGGGGTCAATGTCGTAAGACGTTTTTACTTTTTGAAACTGGTCCTGCACGGTCCTGAGATTGGCAGTAGCATAATCGACCTGGGCCTTGGAAACGTCAAGATTTTCCTTGCGCGGCTGCGCCTTGAGCTGCTGCAGCAGGGACTGGGCCGCGGCGGCCTGGGCTTTGAGCTGCTCAACGGTGGCCTTCTGGACGGTATCATCGATGAGGAGCAGAGGCGTGCCCTTGGCAACTTTATCACCCTGGTTCACCAGTATTTGCGTGACGTTGCCGGCCACCTCGGGGAAAATATTGATGTTGGCGCCGCTAAGCTGATAGCTCTCGATGATGCCGTTGGCATAGACACCTTTGGCATAAGGATTGGTGGCCGGGGTAAACACCGGCGGCAGGGCTTTTTTCTCCCGGCCAAGGCTGAAGGCGGTGTATAGCCCCCCTAATAGCCCCAGAAAGGCAACCAGGAAGAGGATTTTATTTCTCAAGCTGATCTCCTTCAGTGGTTTTGACGATCTTGCCATCTTCCAGCATGATGATCTGATCGGCATATTCATAAATACGGCTGTCGTGGGTGACGATGAGGATGCAGCGGTGATCGCTGAGGACATTTTCCTTGACGAAGCCGATGATTTTTTTGCCGGTGACGCCGTCCAGAGAAGCAGTCGGCTCATCAAAGATCAAAATGTCCGGACGCGAGACGATGGCCCGGGCAATGGCGACGCGCTGCTGTTCACCGCCGCTTAACTTGCCGGGATTAAGCAAGGCCCGATCCTTGAGGCCGACCACTTCCAGGATCTCCATGGCGGCGGCGATGGATTCATCCCAATCCTTTTTTTGAATGATGAGGGGAATGGCGACATTTTCCACGGTGGTGAGCCGGGGAAAGAGATGATAATCCTGAAAGACGAAACCGATGGTATGCAGGCGGAAATCGGCAATCTCATCGGGTCCCAGTGTCCAGATGTCCCGGCCATTGACCTCGACGGTGCCGGCATCCGGCCGCAGGATACCGGAGATCATGCTGAGCAGGGTGGTTTTGCCGCTGCCGGAGGGACCGACGATGAAGATTATCCTGCCATATCCGGCCTCAAAACTGACCTTGCGGACGGCATAGGTTTTGGCCTCCCCGACCCCGAACCATTTCTCCAGTTCTACGGCTTTAACCGCGGCGCCGGTCATATTAACCCCTGAAGATTTCAAACGGTTCCACCCGAATAACTTTGCGGGCGGCGATATAGCTGGAGACCGCCACGATGACCAGCAGCATGACAAAGGCCAGGCCGAGATTGAAGAAAGTGACCTGACCGGCGTAGCCCGGGACGTTCTTGACGGCGATGTTAATGAGCAGTGAAGAGAGGCCGACGCCGAGGCCGTAGCCGGTGCAGCCGGTGAAAAAGGCCTGGAAGAAGATCATATAGACAAGTTCGCGATTTTTGGCGCCGATGGCTTTCAAGGCGCCGAATTTATCGAGATTTTCCAGGACAAAGGTATAAAAGGTCTGACCGGCGATGGAGAGCCCCACCAGAAAACTGGTGATGGTCATGATCAGAATATTGGTGCCGACGCCGGTTTGAAACTTGTAATAATTGGAAATGCGCTCAATAAACTCTTCTTTGGTCAGGGCCAGATAGCCCACGGCAGCAACCCTTTCCTTAATATGGGAAATGGCCTCATCACTTTTCGGCTCCACCAGGATATAGGCCGTAGTAAAGCGCTGGCTGGGAATATATTGGATGGCGCGGCGGTAGGTGGTGTAGAGGGTGGGCATGCCGAAGAGGCCGCTGGTGGTGACCTGGGCAATACCGACGATGACGCCGCGGTGATCATTTAACTGGAACGTCGTCCCGAGGGTGGGATTTCCCATTTTGGGGAATTCATTGTCCTTGACCACTATAAAGGCGTTATCCCCGTAAATATCTTCGATTTTACCTTCCAGGAGATGAGGGCGGCCCACCAGGGTGGTATCGTCCAGGCCCAGGACGGTGACCGGCTGATAGACGCCGTCATTGAGTTTGACCAGGGAAGCGCTGGAGTACAGGGGCACGGCATAGTTGACCCCTTCAATGCTGCGCACCAGGTCAAGGACATAGTCGGGCACGGGGATGCTGTTTAAAGGGTTGTTGACGGCGGGGTCCATGACCCAGACCCGGGAGCCGATGTTGATGACGTTGGCCGAGGCCTTTTGGAGAATACCGGCGAAAATGGAAGTGAGCTGGACCATGAGGAACATGGCGAAGGTAATGCCGATGATCAGAGCGCCAAATTTGGCTTTGTCGTTAACCAACAGCTTAAAGGCGATTTTCAGCATACCGGTCATGCCGGGGAAGCTCCTTCCTGGGCCCGGGCCAGGCCCTGAAGGGCCTGCAATGAGAATTGGGTGATATGATCGGCAAGTTTGTGGAGGTTTTCCGGCCCATACTGCTGGTCAGGGAAAAGCCGCTGGATAACGGGCTGGGCGTGCCGGTGATGGAGGCATTGGCCGATGATGCTCAGCTCGCAGAAGCGGACCTGCTCGGCAGTAGCCCCGGGACCGAGCAGTTCCCGGACAATGGCCGACAACCGCTGTTCCAGGGGCTGGATGATATTGGCCACCAGGGTGTCCAAGGCGGCGGTGGGTTCGATCATTTCCCAGGCCATCAGTTTAAAGCGGTGGGCGCTGATATCGTTATCAAAGAGCTTAAAGACGGTGTGCTGGATAAAGGCCTGCAGGCGTCCGGCGGCGGGAAGGGCCTCATAATCCGGGCTATCCAGGGGATATTTTTTCAGGGCCCGCCGGTGGGCGTCTTCCAGGACGGCGGCGTACAGCCCTTCCTTGTCCCGGAAATGATAATTGACCGCAGCCAGGTTGGCCCGGGCCCGGCGGCAGATTTCCCGGACGGTGGCCTGGCGAAAGCCCCGGGCGGCAAAGACTTCGCCGGCGGCCTGCAGAAGGCGCTGCCGGGTTTCTGGAGTGGCGGAAGCGCTGAGAACTGGCAGTTTTCAGTTTCGGTTCCGAGTTTCTGAGTTTCGGTCAACAGTAGAACTGACGTTTCAAATGAAAGTATAAAACATTTAGTTTTAATTGCAAGAAGTAAATTTTGAATGGCCTAAAAAATTTAAAGCAGATGTCTGGATGACGTTTTCCAGCTTTTATAAGATTGAGGAGGCACGTAAAAAAAGGCGAAAAAGAACTGGCGCGGCTCCAGGGCTATGGCAGCAGTCAAGCCAAAAGGCTCGGGTTTAAAGAGAAGGATGTCCAGAGACTAGTGGACGAGTCACCGCGCCGAAAAATCCAATGGCTAAGGTGGTGCTCGATACAAATGTGCTGGTTTCCGGCTTTCATTTTCCCAAAAGCAAACCGGGGCTGATTTTAGGATTGATCGGCGCCGGAGAGCTGAGCAATTTCATATCAGAGCCCATCCTTGAAGAAACCGCACGAATTCTTGCCGTTAAATTTTTCTGGAATCCGATGGAAGTTGAAGCCATAGCGTTCTGGTTAAAAACTTTTTCTCACTTTATAACCCCCAAAACTCGTCTGGAAGTCATCAGCGACGGGCCGGATAACCGCGTCCTGGAGTGTGCCGTGACAGGCAGGGTAGATTATCTCATCTCCGGCGACAAACATCTCCTCAGGCTTAAGGCCTTCCGGGGTATAAGGATCATTAAGCCGGCTGAATTTTTAGATATATTCTTATAAAAGAATGCCTCGCTCTCACCGCTGACTGCCGCCTGGTTCATCTTTTCAAGGGAACTATGATAATCGATCCCAATAGGAGTTTACTCAGGTTTAGCGCAGCAGGTCGTAGAGCATCTTGGTGCCCATGACCAGGAGGAGGACGGCGAAGACCTGTTTGAGCCGGTTCACCGGCAGGCTGTGGGCCAATCTGGCGCCCAGGGGGGCGGTGAGAACGCTGCAGCCGGCGATGCCCAGGAGGGCGGGCAGATAAATATAGCCTAAAGACCAGGGAGGCAGATTGGGGACGTTCTCAACCTTAAAAAAAACCTCTAGTAGGTACTGTGCAATATGGCCTAAGGACCAAGATGGAAGGTTGGGAAAATTTAGGCCGTTGACCAGGTAACCCACGGCGCCGGCGATGGCGATGGGGAAGCCGATGGCCGCGGAGGTGCCGATGGCGGTGTGGACCGGCACATTGCAGTAGATCATGAAAGGGACGGAGAGACTGCCGCCGCCGATGCCCACAAAGGCGGAGACGACGCCGATGACCATGCCCACGCCAAACATGCCCCAGGCGCCGGGGAGGGTGCGGCTGGCCTTGGGCTTCCGGTCCAGCAGGAACTGGATCCCCATGTAGTATAAGAAGACGATAAAGATGCCCTTTAAGACCCCGGTGGAGAGCCGGGAGGCCAGGGTGGCGCCCAGGAAGGTGCCCAAAAGGATGCCCACGACGATCTGGCGGACGACCTGCCACTGCACCGCGCCCCGGCGGTGATGGGCCATGAAGCTGGACACCGAGGTAAAGATAATGGAGGCCAGGGAGGTGCCCAGGGCCAGATGCATGATGTGTTCCTGGGGAATGCCCTGCCAGGTCAAGGTGATAACCATCATGGGGACGATGACCAGACCGCCGCCGACGCCCAGGAGACCGGCCAGGACGCCGGCAACGGCGCCGACGCCAAGATACATAAGGATTACGGTGAGCATAGGATTTAGTCCCCGAAAATCCGTTGGAAAAGATAATCCACGTGTTTGAGGTATTCTTTCAAATCGAAGACGGCATCGATTTCCTGGGGGGTGAGGTGTTTGGCGATTTCAGGGTCCTGGCGGATGAGGCTGGGGAAGTCCAGACCTTCCTGCCAGACCCGCATGGCCGGGCCCTGGACCAGGAGGTAGGCTTCTTCCCGGGTGATGCCCTTGCGGACGAGTTCCAGCATGAGGCGCTGGGAGAAGATGAGGCCCCGGGTGAGTCCCAGGTTTTTTTGCATGTTCTCTGGATAGACCAGGAGGTTTTTCAGGAGGCCGGTGAGGCGGCCGAGCATGAAATCCAGGAGAATGGTGCTGTCCGGGGCGATGATGCGCTCTACGGAGGAGTGGCTGATATCCCGTTCATGCCAGAGGGGCACGTTTTCCATGGCGGCCAGGGCATTGCCGCGCAGGACGCGGGAGAGTCCGGAGAGGTTTTCGCTGAGGATGGGGTTGCGTTTATGGGGCATGGCGGAGGAGCCTTTTTGCCCGGCGCTGAAAAATTCCTCGGCCTCCCGGACCTCGGTGCGCTGGAGGTGGCGGATTTCCACGGCAATTTTTTCCACGGCGCCGCCGATGAGGGCCAGGGTGGTGAAATATTCGGCGTGCCGGTCCCGCTGCACCACCTGAGTGGCCAGGGGTGCGGGTTTAAGATTTAACAATTCGCAGGTCTTCTCTTCCACCTGGGGGGGCAGATGGGCAAAGGTGCCCACGGCGCCGGAAAATTTGCCGACGCTGACGACCTCCCGGGCCCGGAGGAGGCGTTCCCGGTTCCGCTGCATTTCAGCATACCAGAGGGCAAATTTGAGGCCGAAGGTGGTGGGTTCGGCGTGGATGCCGTGGGAGCGGCCGATACAGGCGGTGTCTTTAAATTCGTAGGCCCGCTCCTTCAGGACCGCCATGATCTGGTCCAGGTCATTGAGCAGGATATCGGCCGCCTGCCGCAGGCGCAGGGCCAGGGCGGTGTCCAGGATATCGGAAGAGGTCAGGGCGTAGTGCAGGTAGCGGCTGTCTTCGCCGACATATTCGGCGACGTTGGTGAGGAAGGCGATAACGTCGTGTTTGGTCTGGGCCTCGATCTCTTCGATGCGGGCCACGTCAAAGCGGGCCTTCTCCCGAATATGGGCCACGGCGGTTTTAGGGACGAGATCGTAGAGGGCCATGGCCTCAAGGGCGGCAAGCTCAACTTCGAGCCAGGTCTGAAATTTATTTTCTTCGGTCCAGAGTTTGACCATCTGGGGCCGGCTGTAGCGTGGAATCATGTGGAGATCCTCGCGTTTCGATTCCGCGTTTAGAAAAAGGGGTGCATTTGATGGCTGCGGAAAGGTATAAACCTTATCAAAAACCAAGGAGGGGGGCAAAAGGATTTTTGAACGGGGCGCGATCAGCTTGCGGGCTAAGATAATCCTGATTGAGGCCAGATAGGTAATTAGATATCTTGAGACATTATTTGCAGTTTTTCAGGGGAAAAAGGTACAATCTCACTGAGAAAACTCCAGGCCTATTTGCGAGGGAGGAGCTTCAGGTTAATGAGTAAAACTATGGAATCTGATTAAGAGAGTCTCCGTTGTCTAAATATATTTTATATAGAGCATTAAGAACTGTGTTAACTGTTATTGTGGGACGTGAAATATTAAAAAAAATAGGGGGTTTTTCACTGAATATCAGCTTTATCTTCTAATTTATTTTGTGTGTTAGTCTTATTATCTATTTGATAATTTTGATAATTGAATGCTTCAAACCGCTTGAGTAAACAGAGTAAACATGTTTACATAGTAACCATGTTTGATGTATGTCCATAAAGATCGGATTACAGACATAGAGAGTCAAGGGAGAATCTGTAGATGAGTATCCGGGAAGAAATTAATAAGGAATTGAATAGCCTGCCTGAGGAGTCGCTGGAGGCAGTTTTGGAATATATTCGGTTTATTCAGGAACCGGAAGAAGTTGAGCCTACCGAGGGAGAGATAAAGGCCATTGCCAGGGGACGGGAAGAGTACGCCAAGGGAGAATATGTTTCCTGGCGAGACATAAAAACCGATGCCGTATAACGTCCTGATCATGAAATCAGCCCTGAAGGTCTATAACCGGATTGCCCATAAAGCTCCGGCGTGGATTGGATAAATGCATCCAGGCGTTGGAAGTCAATCCCAAAAATAATCCCAATATCAAGAAGCTGTCAGGGCATGGGGCATCCTTTAGATACCAGGTTGGGGGTTGGCGCCTACTATATGAAGTGGACGATGTCCTCCATAAGGTCAGAATATATGAAATCGGGCCAAGGGGAGATGTCTATAAGGGTCATTAAGGTAGAATATTGTGGCGGGGGGCGACGCCATATTGAGCGGCCGGTTCCCGGGCTGGTGGCGGGAACCGGCCAGGAGGCGCGCCCGGCGAGTTTACTCAGTAAGCAGCAGGTTCAGGGGTGCAAGGGTAGAAGTCAAGACTGGAATCTTTCCCACTATGGTTAAATCACCGGAGCTGAAATTATTGCCAAAGGAGGAGGGCGGTCTAAAATTTCCCCCCACGCGATAAAAAGTCCCCGCAAACGTGGATTTGTTTACCTGAGCGTGGATCTGACCCGGGGAATATTCCACACTCGGAACACTGGTATAGTGCAGGGTTAAGTGCAGGTCATCGCCGACAATCATGCCGCCGCCCGAAATAATCACGAATAAGGTGGCGGGCGGTATCAGGACCTTCCCCTGGACCAGAAAATACGTGCTGCTGACTTTGCTGAGGCCAAACGTCATGGTGTAGTTCTGATCTACGGGGCCGTCTTCGGTCATAGTTTCATGCACGTTCCAGGTGTATTCCCCCAGATATTGAAAGGCGGCGGCAGGGGAGGAAAAAGCTAAAAACAAGCAGATTAGCACGGATCCCAAAGCCGTAATTCTTAAAAATCTCCTCATGAGCTGCATACTTCTTCTCCTTAATAACAGGGAATTTGGAAAAAATAATATTGCAGTATGGATTATATACCAGAAAATGATGATAAAGAAGGAGCTTGCAGGTTTTTGGTAAAATAATATAATTATTTAATTTACTTGAGGAATAGACACAGGAGATTTTCGTGCAACCAGAATATAATCTGTTAAAACCCCGACGGGCGACCCGGGCCATTTATGTGGGAAATGTTCAGGTGGGGGGCGGGGCGCCGGTGTCGGTGCAGTCTATGACCAACACCGACACTCATGACATCGATGGCACCCTGGCCCAGATCGAACGTCTGATCAAGGCCGGCTGCGAGATCGTCAGGTTGGCCGTGCCCGGCGACAGGGCTTTAAAGCCCTTTGGCAAAATCAAGGCCGCCTGCGCCATTCCGGTTATTGCCGACATTCATTTCAACCACCGTCTGGCCTTGGGGGCGCTGGAAGTCGGGGCCGATGCCGTGCGGATCAATCCAGGGAATTTAGGGGGAGCGGCGAAGACCCGGGTGGTGGTGGACGCCTGCCGGGATCTGGGCAAGTCTTTGCGTCTGGGGGTGAATGCCGGTTCGTTGGAAGGAGACCTGCTGGAGCGTTACGGCGGCGCCACGCCGGAAGCCCTGGTGGCCAGCGCCATGAGGTGGATACGGCAGTTTGAAGACTGGAAATTCGATAACTTTAAAGTTTCTTTAAAGGCTTCCGACGTCTTGGTGACGGTGGCGGCGTATCGGCAGTTGGCCCGGGAAGTCGATTACCCTTTGCATATCGGGGTAACGGAGGCCGGGGGGCTGATTGCCGGCACAGTGAAATCGGCCCTGGGGCTGGGCTGGCTGCTCTCTGAAGGCATCGGCGACACCATGCGGGTATCTTTGACCCGGGACCCGGTGGAAGAGATCTGGGTGGGGTATGAAATCCTGCGGGCCCTGCACCTGAGGGAGCGGGGGCCGGAAATTATCTCCTGCCCGACCTGCGGGCGCTGTCAGATCGATCTGTTCGGACTGGCCGAGGCCGCGGAAAAGCGCCTCCGGAATCTGACCACCCCCATTAAGGTGGCGATCATGGGCTGCGTGGTCAACGGTCCCGGCGAGGCCCGGGAGGCGGACGTGGGCATTGCCGGCGGCAAGGGCGTAGGGGCCTTGATTAAAAAGGGCGAACTGATCCGGACGGTCCCGGAAGGAGAGCTGCTGGAGACCCTGCTCCGGGAGGTGGCGGAACTTACCGGGGAGGTTGTGGAGATCAACGGACCTGCCGGCAACGATAAAAATCTCAGAGAGAGGAAATAATCGGTCAGAAAGATAATATCATAAATATTAATTCCGGTTGTGCTGCGGCAAAACGAGCAGGATACCTGGTAGACAAAACGGCCGCATCGTCTTTACAGGAAGCAAAGGCCTCCCGGCGTGGGTTTCTCCGACCTGAATGGAATGACATTAAGAATTATGAAGAGCGGCACGGTGGCGCGCACTATCATGGACGATACTCTCCCCCGGCGGCCGGGAGCGCACATTGCTACAGGCCTTTGACCGCTGCGACGGGAGCAAGACTATAAGATCGCCTGGGCGGAGTTCTCCGGCGGTTGGGTTGGCCTGAGAGGGAGAGTTGGGTGTATTCCCTTTTGCTCACAATCCGGGTAAGCTAAAGAATACCAGGGTATGAGAAGCGTAAAAGCCAGGGGAGGTTAACGGCCATGAGCCAGACGGACAGCACCATCAGCAAGTTAAACGCATCGAGATCCTGTATCGCGGGGCTATCAGAGTGAGGTCATCGACCGGGCCATGGACAAACTGATCGCCCTGGAGCGCCACCGGGCAACAGGAACTGAGTGAAGTGGAGAAGCGACTCCAGGAATTCGAAGCCCGTTATCACCTGTCGTCAGAGGATTTTCAGGCCCGCTTTCAAAAGGGCGAGATGGGAGATGCTGCGGATTTTTTTGAATGGAATGCCTTCTATGATATGCGGCAGGCAGTGCGGGAGCGCCTGCAGAATCTTGAAACTATTCCGGCATGAATCCCATCAACCACTACTTCAATGAAGTCAAGGCCAGAATCGCCGCCTCGGCTTGGTGCGGACAGTGACCATGGTCAGCGATACCTGCTGTTGGACCGGGGCTACATTCGGATGCGCCTGACTCTGAATAACGGCGATTTTCTGGAACTGTCGGAATACGTGGTTCTGGAAGCAACGGCCCTGACCACCGTGACCTATCGGTATCAATGGATGGCTGCGGAGCAGGGGCAATTGCGGAAGCGTTGGGATAAGCCCCGCACTCCCGCACCTGGCGACTTTCCCATCACGTGCATGTGGGGGCGGACGATCAGGTGATTCCCGGCAAGCCGCTGAATATCTTAGAGCTCCTGAACGCGCTGGAACATGAATTGGCTCTGAGGCAGGGCTAACCGCCATGATCCCCCTCGGTTGGCCCGACAACTCCGACAGGGCGAGAAGGACTTCCTCCAGACCACCTTTCCCATTTCCACCCCATTTTTCCATGGACTGATAGACCGCCTGCTCACCGAAGAAGGGAGCGTCTTCAAGATGCTGGATTACCTGCTCCTCCGGCCCAGGGATTTCCGCCTTTGGCAGCACAACGGGCCGGAGACGTTGCAGTATCTGAGCGAGGGCGAGGGGAACGCCATCAAGAAATACGCCCAGACGGTATTCGGGGAGCCCTTTGACGAAGAGTCTCTGGTGGGCGAAGCTCGGCTTAGTGCCGGAGAATTTCTTGGAGACAGCCTCGTATCACGAGTTGAGAGGTATTAGTGACAAGTTTTGGTGAGCCCTCAAGGTTTTTGCAGATCTAATCTGCTTTATGTTATCTCAATCCGTGGTTTTCGGAGGAACATAAATAATTTTTAAAGAAAAACCACCGGCCACCCGATGATAGTATTGATAGTGTGGATAAGCGCCCTGGAAGGCTGCCGCACCTGTCAATTCACCAGAAAAGGCCGGATACATGCTGCTGGGTAAATATTTAGGGGTGCTGGGATTTGTCCTGACCGTTTGGGGGTGTTCCAGTCCTGCTGTGGTTGCAGATGTTGACATCCGGGGGCAGGAGATTCAGCCTTATACAGGATTATTGCGGAATTTTTCCGCCAGCGCGATCTCCATTCCCTCGCAGGACAGCAGCGCCACCCTGATTTTACCGGCGGGCGGGCAGATGGAATACACGGTTTGGAAACCAAAATTTGATATCTGCGGGTATGTGAACGGGACTCAGGTTTATCATAAGAATATCAACATCGGACCTGGGACAAAATATACGTTCCTGGGCAGGACTTATGATTTTCTGGCAGAGGTCTGCCCTGAACTGCCGACCCCAAGGATTATGCCCCGGCAGTGTCCGCCGCCGGGCCGGATTGAACCTGAACTGCCCAGGAAGGTTTGCCCGGGTTAGGAGCAGACAAAAACGACTTTAATTTGAGATTCGGCTTGTTAGCAGGCAGAAACGGTGCTCAGAGATGGAAATCAGAGCGCCGTTTTTCTTTTCTGCGTCATGATCTTTCGCCTTTATCGACGATCTCTTCTCTGTTTCCCCTCCTATCCCGATGGGGCTTGGGCTCTTGACAATAAGCTGGGAAATATAATTAAATTAAGGTATATTTGCGTCAAAGGGGCCGCATTGCATGTTTAAAAAAATCCTGATCGCCAACCGTGGAGAGATTGCCATTCGAGTTATCCGGGCCTGTAAAGAATTAGGCATTGCCACCGTGAGTATCTTCACGGAACAGGACGCCAATGCCCTCCACATCACGAAAGCGGATCAGGCTATCCTGGTGACACCGGGCCCGATCGCGGGCTATCTGGATTTCGACCAGATTATTAAAGTCGCCCAATGGACCGGCGCTGACGCCATTCATCCGGGATACGGCTTTATTTCCGAAAACTGGCGTTTTGCCCAGGCCTGTGAAGAAGCCGGCGTTGCCTTTATCGGGCCGACTTCGACGGCTATCAGGTCCATGGGCAATAAGATCAGGGCCCGGGAAATGATGACGGCAGCCGGCGTGCCGCTGGTGCCGGGCTCCCCGGTAATTGAAGCTGATACGCAAGCGGTGGAATGGGCAACCCGCATCGGCTATCCCCTGATGATTAAAGCCAAGGCCGGCGGCGGCGGCAAGGGTATGCGGCTGGTGAATAATGACGAAGAATTGCGGCAAGGCTTGCCCCAAGCCCGGGCCGAGGGCAAAAAGGCCTTTGGCGATGAGGCGGTCTATCTGGAAAAATTCATCACCCAGCCGAAACACATAGAAATCCAGATAATGGCTGACAAGTATGGCAACGTCGTCCACCTGGGGGAACGGGATTGTTCCATCCAGCGGCGGCATCAGAAGCTCATCGAAATCGCCCCGTCCCTGGTGCTGACCCCGGAAAAACGGGAGATCATGGGGGAGGTGGCGAAAAAAGCGGCCAGGGAGATCGATTATCACACGGTGGGCACGGTGGAATTTCTGGTGGACCAGGATCTTAATTATTATTTTCTGGAGATGAACACCCGCATTCAGGTAGAGCACACGATCACAGAGATCATCACGGGGATTGATATTGTGAAGGAACAGATAAAACTGGCGGCGGGGGAGCGCCTCTGGTGCGCCCAGGAGGACATAAAATTCTGGGGCCACGCTATTCAGTGCCGGATCAACGCCGAAGATCCCCGCAATAATTTTTTTCCCTCGCCGGGCAAGATCACCAAATATCAATCGCCGGGAGGCATCGGTATCCGGATCGATGGCTGCGTGTTCGGCGGCTATGAGGTGCCGCCGTATTTTGATCCCATGTTGACGAAACTGTGCGCCTGGGGATTGACCTGGGAGGAGGCGGTGAATCGCATGGGACGCGCCCTGGATGAATATATTATTCGCGGCGTTAAGACCACCATTCCTTTGTATAAGAAACTTTTACAAGATGAAGATTTTCGAAATGGGCGCTATACCACGGAATATATGGAAAAAAAGATTCAGGGATTTAAGTTACGAAGACGTCAAGGAGCCTTTTGATATATTTTATATCGCCGCCGCGGCCTTGTTTTTTGAGATGAATTATTTCTATGCGGAGATGCAATAATGTCTCAACCGGTGCATGTGACAGATACGACGCTGCGGGACGGGGTGGAAAGTTTTGTGCTTAAGGCGCTGCACCAGGATGAGCTGGGGCGCCTGGGAAAACTGCTGGATCGGGCCGGATTTTACTCCATTGACTGCTGGGGCGGGTCCACGTTTTATGCCGCTTTAACCGAACTGCAGGAAGATCCCTGGGAACGTTTGAAACGACTGCGCCGGGCCATTCCGAATACGCCTTTGCAGATGGTGGTCCGGGGTCAGATGCTGGTGGGTTTTAAACCTTACCACAGGGAGGTGGTGCGGAAATTCTTAGCCAAGGCGTCAGGGCTGGGAATTGACATATTTCGGATATACGACCAGCTCAACGATCTGGAAAATATGCGGCTGGCTATTGCCATGGCCAAGGAACTGCGCAAGCAGGTTGAAGCCACGGTGCTCTTTTCCCTCAATCCTGCGGTCACCCAGGTAGATTATCTTCGCCTGGCCGAAGACATGATTAACCTGGGGGCTGATGCCATCTGTATCAATGATTCTCTGGGAATCATGTCCCCGGAGCAGGTCGCCTCTCTGGTCACCACCTACCGCTGGAATTATCATCAGCCGTTGCGCCTGCACCTGCATGACAACCAGAAAAAAGCCGTTGAGGCCTACCTTTTGGGAATCAGGGCCGGAGTGGAACGGGTGGATACCCTGATGGGGCCGCTGGCCTGGACCGAAGGTCCGCCGGCGGTGGAAAATCTCTTAAAATCTCTGATGAATACGTCATACAATGCTCAAATAGATCTGACAGCTCTGGAAGCTGTGGCCGAATATCTGCAGAACTTAAAAGAAACCCACCATTATCAGGAACCGTTGGCCCGGAAATTTGAGGACAGCCACTCGGGAGGCTATCTTCCGGAGTTGCTGAAAGAGTATCTCAGAGAGGAATTAAAAAGCCGAAATGCCCGGGACCGGCAACATGCAGCCTTTAAGGAAGCACGCCAGGTTTGGAGGGATTTAGGCTTACTCCCTCTCAAGGGCAGGATTTTGGAGATTATCGGGGGGCAGGCCCTGGCCAATGTATTTTCCGAGAAACGCTATAAAACTCTCACCGAAGATATGGTAGATTTGATCAAAGGGCGTTATGGACCTTTATATTCCATAGCCGATGAAAAGCTGCGCCAGCTCGCCCTGGAAGCCAGGGAGGCAGAGCGGGGGAAATCCTGGGAGGGTCGGTTGCGGCAACCTCCCGGTATTACTCAGGAGGAAGATATCCTGACATTTTCTCTTTTTCCCGCCGAAGCGGCGCGCTTTTTTCAAGCCCGAACCGAAAAACAGGCTGCACCTCCCACACCTAAACCGGTAAAGCCGACCAGGGCGCCGCTGGCACCGGCTATTCCCCGGGGACTTAGTTTGACGCTGAAGGGTGAAGAAGTGGGGGCCCGTTTGGAGGCAATCAGTCCCCTGCGAGGCAACAAACAGACATTGTTTGTTAATATCGGGGACATGACCGAGGAGATCGAAGTTACCATAGTCTCCAGCAGCGGCACCATGCCGGAGTATCTCATCACCCTCCATGGCGAGACCTACCGCTTAAAGTTTAAGAAAGTTTTTCCCAAAGTGGAAGAATACACCCCAATCTTTCTGGACATTAATGAAAAGGTGGAAGAGTTTCTCATCAAGCATTTGCAGGTGGACTAACGGTGAGCCGTGAGCAGTAAATAAAAAAACAGAAAGCGTCTAAAGTAGAGGAATTGGGTTAGGATTTTTGGATTTGAACTCTCAGGGTTATTTCCTGGGGGTTACAGGAGGCTGCTATGAAAGTCCGCCCTCGCACCCTGCCGGTGGGCTGGTATCCCGGCTCCGGTTCGGAATGTCAGAGTGAGCTGGCCGCTTTTGTCTCGGGAGTCAAACCCCTGCCGGCCGGCACCAAGGTTTACGGCGGCGTTATGCCTCATGCGGGCTGGTATTTTTCCGGCAGTCTGGCAGCCAGGGTTTTTTTTCTGGCGGCCCAGATCAAGCAGCCGCAGGTGGTATGTATTTTTGGGGGACATCTGGGGGGCAACTCCCCTCCCCTGCTGGTACAAGACGAGGCCTGGGAGACGCCATTAGGGGACATACCCATGGCCACGGCCATGTTTGGTCCCTTGCAGCAAAAAATTGCCTGCCGTCCGGAACCCCCGGGCGATAATACCATCGAAATTCAGCTTCCCATGGTCAAGTATTTCTTCCCGAAGTCCAAACTCCTGGCGATACGCGCCCCTCATTCCCAGCAGGCCATCCAACTGGGTCAGGCCGTGGTCCAGGCAGCCCAGGAATTGCACCTGTCTCTACTGGCTTTTGGCTCGTCCGACCTGACGCATTACGGCCCCAACTATGGCTGGGCGCCCAAGGGGTACGGGGCGGCGGCAGTAAAATGGGTCAAAGAAGTCAACGACAAAGAATATGTGGACCGGGCTTTAAAGATGGATGCTCCGGGAGTGCTGCAAGCGGCGGCCAATGATCAAAGTTCGTGCAGCGCCGGGGCGACCGCGGCGGCGATCAGCGCCGCCAGGGCGATGGGGGCGAGCCAGGCCAGGTTGGTGGATTATTACACCAGCTATGATATCCGGCCGGATACCAGCTTTGTGGGATATGCCGGGATTCTATTTGAGGGGTGAGGAATCGCGACTGAATGGCACGTACATGATATATTGAAGGTCGCGAAGCCGAAGCTTAACGGGAAAATGACGTTCCCAGGCGGGAGTTTGGGAACGAGTTTTTTAATATGACTGTAAAGTTTACAAGAATGCTGGGAAGACATTTTCCCTCATCCACAACCAGATGAATTTATAGCTATTCTCAAAAGCCCAAAAGGCGGGATGCGCTTCGCTTTCCCCCCTACGAATTCAAGCAGTCAATCAGGGGCATGTCCAGCTACCCTTTCGAGAACCTCTGTAACTGAGAGTCAGATGGAAATTAAAAATGCTTTGTCCCCGGAAATAAGCAAAGGGGCGGAGATTGATTTAACTATCGAAAAATTGGCTTTTGGCGGCAAAGCCCTGGGAAGAGTCGCAGGCATGGTGGTTTTTGTGGATCACGGGGTTCCGGGCCAAAAGGTGCGAGTCCGAATAAGCCGCAAGAAGTCGCAGTTTGCCGAGGGACGGGTGGTAGGCCTGCTGGAGCAGTCACCGGCTTATGTGGTTCCCCGCTGTCGCCATTTCAATCTGTGCGGGGGTTGCCAATGGCAGGACCTAGCCTATGAGGAACAGTTGCATTGGAAGCGGCTCCAGGTGGAAGAATGTCTGCACCATCTGGCAGGGTTGCGGCCGGAACATATTAAGCCGACGGTGGCGTCCCCGGAACCATACTTTTATCGCAATAAAATGGAGTTTACCTTTGCCCCCCGCCCCTGGATTTCGGCTGAGGAAATGGCTGCCGGTCACAACCCGGAAGAACAGGGAGCAGCCCTGGGGTTGCATGTGCCGGGATCTTTTAACCGGGTCTTTGACCTCACGGAGTGCTACTTGCAATCGCCGTTGGCAGGCGCCATGGTCAGCGACCTGCGCAATTGGGTCAGGAGGAGCGGGATTGCCGCTTATGACACGAAAAGACATTCCGGTTTTTGGCGGTTTTTAATACTCCGGGAGAGCAAGCGCACCGGCCAGTTGTTAGTGCACCTGATTACGACCGATCAGGGGGACAGGCAAGAGGTGGCGAGGCTGGCGGCTCATTTCAGGGAGCGGTTTGGCGAAATCACGACCATGGTGCATTCGGTGAACGCCCGCAAGGCCCAGGTGGCTCAAGGCGGACGCAATCAAGTTTTATGGGGGACGGGGTATATCGAGGAGGAGTTGCAGGGACGGCGGTTTCGCATTTCGGCGGAGTCTTTTTTTCAGACCAACACCGAAGCGGCCGAGGCCCTGTACGGGGCGGTTATCAGGCTGGGGGACTTCAGGGGCCGGGAGACGGTGTGGGACCTTTACTGCGGGGCCGGCAGTATCGCCTTATCGCTGGCCGATAAGGTGGGCCGGGTGGTGGGCTTTGAACTGGTGGAGGCCGCGGTTCAAGACGCTTACGTCAACAGCGACCTCAACCGGGTGGACAATTGCCAGTTTCTGGCCGGAGATCTGAAAGAGCGGATTCGGGAGGTTTTAAAGTCGGGACCATACCCGAGGCCCGAAGTAGTAATTACCGACCCGCCTCGAGCCGGTATGCATCCCCAGGTTATCCAGGCCCTCCTGGAACTGGGGCCGGAAAAAATTATTGCGGTTTCCTGCAATCCAGCCACTTTGGCCCGGGATCTGGCGCTTCTACAGGAAAAATATGAAATTATAACTGTGGAGCCGTTTGATCTATTTCCGCATACGGCGCATATCGAATGTGTGGTGCGGCTGGATAAAAAACCATGCTGACCATCAGAGCTGATGAATTTATTACCGCCTTTGAAGATAATTCACCCGGGGTGCAATGGTTTTTAGATACTCAGACCGGATAGATTTTCCCGATCTTTTTTTTTTACCTTTCCCAGCCGGCAGGCACTTCAACAGTGCGCTCATAGTTGCCATCGGCATCGGTGAGCAGCAGTCTTTTTCCGGAAGGCAACCGGAAGGCCCGAATGGTCTTAGGAGGATATTCATCCACCACCGCCGGGACCTCGACTTCCAGCAGTTCGGCCTTCACTTCGGTAACTTCGAAAGCTTCTTTGCCATCCAGGGTAAGGAGTGATTTATTTGCCGTTACCTGGAAGCGAACCTTTTCTTCTGAAAGAATATCCGAGACATGTTTGAGTTGATGAGTGGGGACATAGAGTTCCATGGCTTTCTCCTTGGACTTGAAATATATCATTTATATTATTTTTTAATGTAAATTAATAATCAATAATGCTAATGTCAACCGGTTATCCTGCGTGCCCGGCAATTGAGACAGGGGTTTTTAAAAAGAAATTTTACTAACATTATTGAGATTCAGTTTTTTTCAGAGGACGGGTTAAAGTTTCCATTAATGACATAATGTGTTAAAATGCCCGTGCTAAGAGATTCCAGTTAATCTAATTAATGGTGTGGCTTGTGAAAAAGACCGTTCGTTTTCTGCCTTACGATGTGGATATTGAAGTTGAAGAAGGCACCAATCTCTTGCATGCCGCCATGGAAGCGGGGGTGCACATCAATGCCTCCTGCGGCGGCGAAGGCGTCTGCGGCAAGTGCAAGATCATCCTGGAGAGCGGCGAATTGCTCAGTCAGCGGGGGGCCATCCAGACGGATGAGGAGTGGAACCTGGGTTTCCGTCTGGCCTGCCAGTCCCAGGTGGTTTCCGACCTCGTCATCCGCATTCCCCCGGAATCGCTCTTTGACAAACGTCTTTTGCGGCAGAAGCCGCCGGCGGCCCGCCTGCGTCCCATGCCTTTTAATGCAGAGGAATTGCGGCAGGCGGGGAAATACGATCCGGCTTTTCAGAAAAAATATCTCCGGTTGCCGCCCCCGACCATGAGCGACAATATCTGCGATCTCAGGCGTCTGCGGGAGGGATTAAAAAAACAACACCGTCTGGATAATATTACCGTGGATTTTTTCCTGACCCGCAAGCTGGGCCAGGCCATGCGGGAGAATAATTTCGAAGTGACGGCGACCCTGGATTTTGCCCAACGCCGTTCTCGCAAGCCCCGACTGATTCGAGTGGAGCCGGGAGATACCACGAGCCGTCACTATGCCATCGCCATAGATATCGGGACGACTACGGTTTGGGGACAGGTGTTGGATTTAACGACAGGAACTATCAAGGAATCCTTAGGGGAATACAACTCCCAGATCAGTTACGGCGAGGATGTGATCAGCCGCATTATCTATGCCAGCAAACCTGAAGGGCTGCAGCGCATGCAGGAACTGGTGGTGAGCACCATCAATTCGGTAATCAAAGCCCTGCTCAAGAAATGTAAGTTATCCAGCGAAGATATTTCCCATCTTACCCTGGCCGCCAACACTACCATGACCCATCTGTTTTTAGGGGTTGATCCCAAACATATCAGGTTGGCGCCCTATGTGCCCGACCTTATGCGCCATTCCGCCGGTGCGGGCCCGGGACCTGGGGATTGAATTGGCCGAGCATGTGTATATCTATTGCCTGAGTAATGTCTCCAGCTATGTGGGCGGGGATATCGTCTCCGGGGTACTGGGCTCCGGGATGTATCAGGAAACTAAGCTTACCCTGTACATTGACATCGGCACGAACGGCGAAATTGTGGTGGGCAACCAGGACTGGATGGTTTGCGCCGCCTGTTCGGCGGGCCCGGCTTTTGAGGGAGGCGGCATCCGTTTCGGCATGCGCGCCAGCCAGGGGGCCATCGAAGACATCAGCATCAATCCGGATACTGCCGAACCCATGCTCATGACCATCGGCATGGTCAAGCCCAAAGGCATTTGCGGCTCCGGCTTGATCAATATTTTGGCCGCCTTGATGGAAACCGGCCTCATTGACCCGAAAGGAAAATTTCAGGATGACCTGGACACCCCCCACATCCGGCAGGGGGAGAGCGGCCGGGAATACGTTCTGGCCTATGCCCCCAATACCCAGGTGGACCAGGACATCGTGCTCAGCGAAGTGGACATCGACAACCTGATGCGGGCCAAAGGGGCCATGTATGCCGGCTACATAACCTTGCTGGAAAGCGTCGGCCTTTCCATCCTTGATCTGGAGCAGATCATTCTGGCCGGCGCCTTCGGCAGTTTCATCAACATTGAGAATGCCATTACCATCGGCCTGCTCCCGGACCTGCCTCTGGAAAAATTTACCTATGTGGGCAACGGCTCCCTGCTGGGGGCGACGATGATGGCCTTCTCCAAAGAGATGCTGGAGGAGGAGCGCCGGGTGGCGTTAATGATGACCAACTTTGAGCTTTCGGAAACTCCGGGCTTTATGGACCGCTACATGGCGGCGCTCTTTCTGCCGCATACCCAGGCAGAATACTTTCCTACGG
Organism: uncultured delta proteobacterium; assembly: GCA_963789385.1. Classification (GTDB taxonomy): domain Bacteria; phylum Desulfobacterota; class Desulfobaccia; order Desulfobaccales; family Desulfobaccaceae; genus Desulfobacca. The sequence continues at coordinate 83,965 of CAWBKT010000026.1, forward strand.
TGATGAAGCGGCTGGAGGGGGTGAGGAGGAATGTAAGATTCTCGGCGATTATAGATTGGAGGCTGTAATGGATCAGCGTATTCGAAGTATCGTGTCAAATCTCGACACTTTATGAGAAAAAAACGAACAACTAAAATGGTTCACGAAGGCGGATACATGGCAGAGGTTGATGTTGAGCTGATCTATGCAGATGAGGGCTGGTCACCTTATATTTCTTTGGAAGACGTCCAGAAACTGGATGTGGTCCGGGAAGCATTACGGCAGAGAGATCTTTTAACTGCTGCCCGACAGGCCCGGATATATACTCTTACACCTTTGGCGGTTTAATTAAAGTTAGATATACCTCTTTAACTAATTTTAGCAGTGCACCTTTGTAAGGAGAAAAACGCTATGAAAAAATCAGCTATAACCGTCCTGGTAATCTTAACGTGTCTTGTTCTGGCCTGTGCCCCGGCCCTGGCCAAACAGGAGTTTTACGGGAATGTGGAGAAGATGCCGGAAGGCGCGACTGTCGGGCGAATGGGTGGTGGGCGGCCGCACCGTAACCGCTACCAAAGATACGATATTCAAAGAAAAACACGGTAAATTGGGAATGGGCGCCTATGTGGAGGTTGAGGGGACTGAAAAAGACGGTAAATTTATCGCTGCCGAAATTGAAACTAAAGTAAAAAAATAATTTCTCAGATTCTTCTTAACCAACGGAAAGAGGCAAGCCCACACCTTTTTCCATAACTAATAATTCCAGTTAATTATAAGAGATTCAATGAAAAACCTGCTGCGCATCGGCACCAGGGGAAGCGCCCTGGCCCTGGCCCAGGCCACCCTGGTGCAAAAACAGATTGAAGAGCACCATCCGGGTGTTACCGTGGAACTGACCATCATCAAAACCACGGGAGACAAGATTCAGGACGTGCCGCTGGCCAAAATCGGCGGCAAGGGATTGTTCACCAAGGAAATTGAGATGGCCATCCTGGCCGGCGAGGTGGATCTGGGGGTTCACAGCATGAAGGACGTGCCCACGGAAGTGCCGCCGGGCCTGGTCATCGGCATCACTACCAGCCGGGAAGATCCCCGGGACGCCTTTATCTCCCGCAAGTACTCCTCAATAATGGAAATTCCCGCCGGCGGCCGCATCGGCACCGGCAGTCTGCGCCGCCGGGCGCAGCTCATGCACCTGCGCCCCGACTTGGAAATTATCCCTATACGGGGCAACGTGGACACCCGTCTGCGCAAACTGGTGGATGAAAATCTGGACGGCCTGATTCTGGCCACGGCCGGGTTGCGCCGGCTGGGGCGAATTGCCGAAATTACGGCGATCATTCCGGAGGCCCAGATGCTGCCGGCCATCGGCCAGGGGGCCCTGGGCCTGGAATACCGGGAGGATGACCGCGAGACCCAAAATCTTCTGGCCTTTCTGGACCATCCCGACACCAAAGTGGCGGTGGCGGCGGAACGGGCCTTCCTGGAGCGCCTGGAGGGAGGCTGCCAGGTGCCCATCGCCGCCAGAGGTCTTTTACAAGACGGCACGTTAATCCTGGAAGGCCTTATCGGCGACCTCACCGGCGAGCGGATTTATCGGGAGCAGATAACCGGCCGGCCGGAGAAGGCCGTAAGATCTGGGCCGGCAGTTGGCGGAAACCCTTTTAAAGCGGGGCGGGGCGCAGATTTTATCGGAGATTTACGGGCGGGTCTTTAAGTAGTAGGTTTTAATAATTAGTAAATTTTCTTGTTTAAAAAGAGCCATCCTATTTTACGGGTAGCGAATATGAGAAATATCAAAATTTCGTAGAACCTCATCCGGATGGATACGTAGCCTATCCTTTGGGACTAAAAGGTGTAGTTGTGGGCCAGGGCGAAAGTTATGAAACTGCTTTAGCTGATGCTAAATCAGCTATCCAGTTCCATCTCGAGACCTTCGGTTCGGATGTTTTGGAATAAAAATAGGTTAAATTTTTATCACAAAAATTAATTAGAAAACAACCGCATTGCCGCCGGTTCCAGGTCAAGGGTAAGTACATCGCCTGGCGGCAACGGTTTCGGCTCCCGGGGTTATCTCCTGAATTGCCGATCCCGGCAGGCCCATAAGTTCCGGTAACGTGAGTTGAACCCCGGTCTGGGGCTCAAGAGTGGCGTTGATGACCGCCAGCACCTGACCCGGATGAGTGGCCGACGATTTCCGCAACATAACCACCGGCAGTCCTTCCCTGGTTAGTCTTTCGATGGGACCTTCTTCCTGAAGCACCGGGCAGGCGCGCTTCATCCGATTGACCTGCGTGATAAATTCCGACAGATCATATTGTTTTTCCTGCCACTGGCCCGGGTGCGTGTGAATGACATCCAGTTTCGCGGGCAGGCCATATTCAAAGCCCATGGGCATGAGCAATCCGGCCGAGAAGAAAGCGGCAAAAAGATACCTCTGCCTGACCACAGCCCGGTTGCCCCCGGCCTCGGTAATAAGCCGGGCAGTGTCATGAGTTTCCGGGAAGCTGATCGAAGGTGCGATCTGACGATTCTCCCGGTACTGTTCCAGACACCAGGGGGCCTGGAAATCCCACCACTTGGAGCTATTGTAAAGCAGGTCAATGCCGGCCTTTTTTAACTGTTTGATTTCGGGCAACCGGCATCCCAGGGTTTCAGCCAAAAAGCAAGTCTCCGGGTCTAGCCGGCGGGTCTGGCGGATCAGTTCTGCCCAAAAATCTCCCGGCACCTTATAGGCGGCATCGCAACGAAATCCCCGGATACCCACCTGCAGATAGCGGGAAATGACCTCGAGGAAAAATTTCAGGAGACCGTCAGGGTCAGGCGGCGGCGAAAATTCCAGTTCGGCCAGATCCCCCCAGACCGTCACCCGCCTGGAATCTGCCGGGTCGATGGCGCAGGGGTGCTTAAGGGCGCCGTCCGGGTTTCTGGCATACCACTGAGGATGTTCAGCCACTAACAGGGCATCGCTGGCGGTATGATTTAAAACCAGATCCATCATGACTGCCATATCCTTTTCCTCGGCCAGACGGCAAAAATGACCCAGGGCCTGGAATGGATCCCCTTCTACGCCTTCGAGGAGGCGCGGATTAAAGGCAAAATAATCCTTGACGGCGTAGAGGCTGCCGGAAAACCCGGGGTAATGAAAAGGATTCAGATAAATCCAGTCAAAACCCATCCCGGCGATTCTGGGGATGTGGTTTCCCCAATCTTTTATGGAGCCGGCCAAGAGCGGGAAAAAATTATAGATAATGGGACTTTGACAGGGCATACAGGAATAATTCCCTTTTATAAAGATTCCAGCTGGTTAAAGTAGATATTAAATAATTATCAAATCAGTTCTTAATAATCTCTTGTTTCAGATTCACCACGGCGGTAGCAACGCATAATCTCTGCAACCTGCCCCAGTTCTCGAGCCTGGAGTATTTCTTCCAGCAGTAATGGAAATTTAAGTCGCCAGTTGGGATATTCATTGATGGTGCCCGGCAGGTTCTGTTGCTCCAGCCAGCCGAAGATATCTTCCAGGTTAAGGAGGACCAGTCGAGATGAAGTTTGGGCCAGGTGAGCGATAACACCCCATTTTACCTGGTCCGGCAACTCTGCTTGAGCTGCCGGAAATGAAACCGCATTCCCATCAATTAAATTTTTCTCTCCCAGTAACTTCAGGATGGCAGCCTTGGCCTGATGCCGTTCGGCCCAGTTATGAGCCGCAGTCCGGTCATCGGGAAACAGTTGCAATTTTTGTCGGACCTCAATATCCCGCCCCTGCCAGAAACCTGCCAGGGTAGGAAGATCATGGGTGGTTATGGAGGCCGCGGCCCATTCCGGATATTGCGAAGCCCGGGTAAAAGCGCCATCCGGTTGTCTTTCAAAATAAAACAACCGAGTGGACAAAACCCGGGATTGGGCTAGTTTCTCCCTTATGGTCGGTGCAACCGTGCCCAGGTCCTCGCCGATAATAACGGTTTTTTGTTTGACACTCTCCAGGGCCAGAATCTTCAGCATCTCCTCAGCCGGGTAGCGGACGTAGGCCCCCCGGGCCGGACCGGCTCCCCAGGGAATCCAAAACAGGCGAAAGAGCCCCATGACGTGATCCAGGCGCAGAGCCCCCCCGACAGGACTGTTTTGCCGCAGCATCCGGATAAAATATCGATATTTCTGCCGGCGCAACTGCCGGGGCAGCAAAGGGGCCAGGCCCCAATTCTGGCCCAAAGGGCTGAAAGGATCCGGCGGGGCGCCGATATTGACAGTCATGGCAAATAAATCCTGGTTAGCCCAGGTATCAAAGCCCCCGGGATTGATTCCTACGGCCAGGTCCAGATAAAGTCCCAGGGACAGATTTTTCTTTTTAGCCTCAGCCTGGGTATTTTGAATTTGCCGGGAAAACAGCCATTGGGCATACATGTGGCACAAAATTTGGCGCTCATGGCTCAGGGCGAAGTCAGACACAGCCGGGCCGGCAGCATCATGATATTCCATCGGCCACTCCTGCCAGGAGTGATAATTCCTGCCTTGGGCGTGCCAAAATTCGGCCAGGGCCAGGAAGGTGGCAAACTGATGCAGACTTTTCCCCTGCTCAGCTAAAAAAGCCATAAAATCTCGGCCTCTGGCGGTTTTTGGAGAATCGGGCCGCCCGTGGGTGTCAATAAAAATTTCCCACAGCATCGCCAGCACCGACGCTTTCAGACGCTCGACCTCCGGATAATCAACCTGCCGGTTTTCCCGAAGCGCGGCTATTTTCTGCCGTATGTCAGGCCGGGCCAGGTATTCCCGAGCTTCCGGAGAGGCGGACATCTCCGGCACCGAATCCAGATCCAGAAAAAGAGGATTAAAAAAGCCGCGGCTGGTGGGATAATAGGGACTGACGCCGTTTTCGAGGCGGACCCCGGGGTGATGCAGCGGGTTAAGGCCGATGATATCGGCGGATAATTGACTTTCAGAAGACAGTAGCCGCTGCAGATCGCCGCAGTCACCGATACCCCAGTTGTGAGAGCTGCGGATGGCATAGAGAGGCAGGGTAATTCCCCAAATTCTTTCGTTATTGAGGCTTTCGGGGATATACATCCGCTCAGGAGCAATGACGACAAGCATGTGACCCTGTTTTTGAAAACCGGAAGAATTTACCTGAACCTGCAGATCATAGTATCCCAACGGCAACGCCGGCGGCAGCGGCAGTTTCAACCGACCATAGGCAGTTTCGCCAAAGCTGCGGACCTCCTCTACCGGCAGGGTCGGGCCGCAGAACCTCCCTGCTGGAGGCAATTACCGGATTCATCCTGCAGTTCCCAGGTTATTTCCAGAGCCCGAGGGCAGTTTTTCATCCGACAGGGGCAGATAGAGGTCCCACGTCGCCGGCAGTTCCGATTGATACAGGGCCAGCACCGGCTCCAGCATTTCGGCCCAGGGCCGGGATCGGCAGCGATGCAACTCCTGCCGGAGATCAGCCAACGTCTCGCATCGGCAGCCCATGGCAGTCAGAATGGCAGTCTGAGTTTCAGCCGCAGTGATATGCAGGTTGCCGCACACATCGCAATATTGCGGCTCCAATCCGTTCAGGGCAGCTAATTCCGCCAGCATCTCTTCTCTTGTGGATTCCTTCATATTTCCTGTCTTTCCGGAATAATACTGAGATAATATCTCTCCATGACCAAAGCAGCAGTTACGTTAGCCTGCATTCTCATAAGTTAGGCAAGGAGAAAAAAATTTCACCGTGCTTAATCTTTGACAATATCTAACCTGGACAAATATTGCCAGTATTATACTAGCCACTGACAAAAAGGGAACGAGGCAGGCAGGGTGAAAACTAATAGGGAAGAATTATCAAGGCGAAGGTCTACCTAGCGGATTAATTAGATAAGATAATTGAATTTATTTAACAAAGGCCGGATTAAATCCGGCCTTTGGCCAAGTTAACAGCTACATCCGCCGGAACCGCAGTCGGCGGGTTCTGATCCGCAACCACAGCCGCAACTCACAGGCTGAGTGGCCTGGTCAGTCACACCCACCAGCGTCAGCTGAAAATTGAGGTTTTTTCCGGCTAAGGGATGATTGAAATCAACGGTGAAATTTTCACCTGCCATTGCCAGGATCTTACCCGGTACCGGTCCATGTGGACTTTCAAACCAGACGTCTTGACCAACTTCAACCTTGTCTTCACCCAACATAGTAGTGGGGAATTCCCGAATAAGATTCTCCTGGCGCTCACCATAGCCGGTCTCAGGCGTCAGGGAAATCTTTTTTTCTTCATTGATGGCCATAGCCTTAACTGCCTGCTCAAAGCCGGGTATGACACTGCGATTGCCGATTTGAAATTCCAAAGGCTGCCGCTCCCGGCTGTCATCGAAAACCGAGCCATCATCCAGTGAACCGACATAATGCACTTGGACAAATTGTCCATCTTTTATTTCAGACATTCCATTCTCCTTAATTATCAGGCACGTGATTTTCAAAAAGAAAAAAGGGCAGACAGCCGGCGGACTGTCTTCCCAGAATAGTTTACGGGCCTAAATTCGCTGATTTTCAATATAAACACGGCAGCCGAAATTGTCAAATGGGAGCTGCCCCAGTCAAATAATTTTAATGTTTTTTTTCATCTTAGCAATCGGCTAATTTTCCGTTATACTACCAACCATTAAGAAGTAATGGCTATCCCCTAACCCGAGTAACGGAAGGAAACTGTATGAAAAAAATTGAAGCTATCTTTCAACCCTTTAAACTGGAAGCGGTCAAAGAAGCCTTGCATAAAATGAGTATCGAGGGCATGACCGTAACGGAAGTGAAAGGATTCGGTCGCCAGAAAGGGATTCGGGAAGTTTACCGGGGCATGGAATATCAGGTGGATTTTATTCCCAAAGTGAAAATCGAAATCGTCGCCCCGGACAATAAAGTTGACGACATTGTCAGAATTATTCAGGAAGAGGCTCGCACCGGCCGGATCGGCGACGGTAAAATATTCGTCTACCCGGTGGCGGAGGCAATCCGCATTCGGACCGGAGAAAGCGGCGACAGCGCGCTGTAAAACAGTGGTCAGGGATCAGGGGCCAGGGATCAGTTAGTGATTATCCACCGGCCACCGACCACTGACCACTGACCACTAAATATGAACTGGTATCCGATTTTTCTCAGAGAAATTCTGATTTTTAAGCGCCGGCTGTTCCGCCTGGGTTTTGTCCTGTCCACCATGTTGACGCCGCTGTTGTATCTCCTGGTCTTCGGCGTCGGGCTGGGAAAGCGGGTAGCCATCGCCGGCGGCAGTTATCTGGACTTCCTGATGCCGGGATTGCTGGCGGTGACGTCCATGATCAACTCATATACCTGGATCGCCAACGGCATGACGGTATCCAGGATATTTTTCCGGACGTTCCAGATTTATATTCAGGCGCCCATAACCGCCACGGCCATTATGTGGGGGCAGGTGCTTTCCGGCATGGCTCGGGGCCTGTTTGCTTCAGTCATTCTGCTGGGCTGCGGCTATCTGGTGGGGAGCCATCTGGCCTTGTCGGTTATTTTTGTTGCTGCCTGGCTGCTCAACTGCTTTCTTTCGGCCTCATTCGGGGTGATTGTCGGCCTGATTTCACGTTCGCATGACGATGCGGCCAGTTTTACCAATTTTTTTATCATGCCCATGGCTTTTTTCAGCGGCACTTTTTTCCCGGTGGAAGAAATGCCCTGGCTGGTGCAGAAATTAATCCTGGTTCTGCCCCTGACTCATGTCAATAATCTGCTGCGCCATCCGGCCTGGTCCTCCCAGGCAGCCATCTCCCTGGCAGTCATCGGCGGCTACAGTCTGCTCTCCTTCCTCGCCGGCGTCGTGCTGATCCGGCGCTATGATGAGTAATAATCAAATAACTCAAAGATAGACTTAAGAAAAATACCTCCAGAGCACTGTAATGAAATTGGTGGAACAGGCTTTTCAAAAACGCCTGGGCAAGATGCCTGTGCCACCAACCAACATCAGCCATTAAATTCCGGAATCCCCCCGACGGCAAGATCGTTTCGATCACGAGATCATATCTATAACTTTTTGATTTCTTGTAAAATATTTTGTTAAGGCAAGTAGCTCTTCAATTATGATCTTCTTTCTTAGCAAAAGATAAATACTACCATCCCACATTCACTTTTCCTGAAATCCGATCTGGCGGCAGATGGTTTCTTGTAAAGTCTCCACAAACCGGCTATAATTTATCTTGTCTTCCCGGGACAAGCAGCAGTCACCCCCCTCCATTTCATGACTCCCTAACCCTGGGAATAAGAGAAGGATCACATGAATAGAATCCGATTTACCTCCGCAGGGTTATGCGTCCTGGCAGTACCTCTTGGTCGTGGCCGGCCCCCTGGTGGCCGCGCCGCCCCGTTATGTCTTCCAGGACCTGGGCGTCCCGCCGAATTGTGACAGTAGCCAGGCGTATGCCGTCAACAACGCCGGCCAGGTGGCAGGGTTCGGGACTCAAGCGTATCCTCTCCCCATATATGATCGTGCTTTTCTCAAGAACTACGGCCAACCCATGCAAGACCTGGGCACCCTGGGAGGGAATTATGCTATGGCTGAAGGCATAAACAACGCCGGCCAAGTGGTGGGGTGGTCCGAAGCTGATGCAGGCTCACAGAAGGAACACGCTTTTCTCAAAAACCCCGGTCAACCCATGCAGGACCTGGGCACCCTGGGGGGGGCCAAGAGCCGGGCTTACGGCCTCAATGACGCCGGACAGGTAGTGGGAAGCACTCAGGGGAGTCTTTTCTCCTCGCACGCCTTCCTAAAAAAGCCTGACCAGCCCATGGAGGACTTGGGCACCCTCGGGGGAAACGTCAGTGAGGCCAGGGGTATCAACGATACGGGGCAGATAGTGGGATTTTCCCAAAAAAGCAGTGGGTGGTATCATGCTTTCCAAAAGAACCCCGGTCAGCCCATGGAGGACTTGGGCACCTTGACGGGGGGAACTACTAGTAGAGCGGAAGCCATCAATGGCGCCGGGCAGATTGTGGGTTCCGGCGATATTGCCCCCGGCCTGAATCGCGGTTTCTTAAAGAACCCCGGTGAACTTATGCAAGCGCTCCCTATCCTGGATAAATTCCAGAATACCGGAGCGGAAAGCATTAACCAAACAGGCCAGATAGTCGGGGCGGCCAATCTTGCCGCTAACCCGCTGCAGCTTCATGCCGTGCTCTGGGATCATGGGGTCATGTATGACCTCAATGACATAACGGTCAACCTCCCCCCCGGGATAGTCCTGGAAAATGCTTACGGCATCAATGACCGGGGCTGGATCGTGGGCCAGGCCAGCAATTATCAAGCCTACCTGCTGATTCCCAGAGGGGGCGCGTTCCCGGCGACTCAATTGTTGCTTTTGGATTAAGTCGTTTACCCCCGGAAAGGCAGGATATTTATGATATTCAACCAGACAAAAGCGTTAGTTACTTCTATATATCCTAACCATCTAATTTAACAAGCCAATTTCCATAACGTTACCATAGCTGCACATCAACTCATGCCACCTGGTAAATTTTCACTTCAAGCATCAGATTTAGTTTGATCTTAAATCTGATGGCTGTCAGCTTAACTCTTGGTTATTTTACTTCAGGTTTGACAGCAAATTAGTGTTACCGGCAGATTAATCCTCGAGCTTTTGCTTTTCCAGTTCCGCCAACAACCGCAGCACCCGGCCGGCGGCGCCGCTGGCCTGACAGACCGTCTCGGCAATATCCTGCGGTCCCAGACAGGTGCCGGCCAGGAAGACCCCCGGTCGGCTGGATTCTACGGGGTGCATAATCGGATGTTGTACCTTAAAAAAACCCTGCTCGCCCTGCTCCGGGGCCTGATCGGTAAATGGCAGTGACAGGTGCCCCCCCTGCAGCCCCACGGCCAGAACCGCCAGATCCACGGCCAGGTGTTCCTGTCGGCCGGTGGCCGGATTCTCATAGGCAATAATCAGCGAGCCTCCGGCCTCCGGTCGGATACGGCCGGGCAAAGCCTTGACAAAACGAACGCCGGCTTCTTGCGCCCTGAGATACAGTTCTTCGAAACCTTTGCCTGACGTGCGGATATCATTGTAAAAAATTGTCACTTCGATCTTCGGGTCGTGTTCCAGGGCCAGCATGGCCTCTTTAATGGAGGCGGTGCAGCAGTAGCCGGAACAGTAAGGCAAAAATCGGCGGTCCCGGGAGCCGACGCACTGGATAAAGGCCAGTTTGTGGACCGGCGTCCCCGCCGGGGTTACCAGATTTCCCGACGTCGGACCGGAAGCGCAGACCAGCCTTTCAAATTCCAGGTTGGTGAGCACCTGGGGCAAACGCCCATAGCCATATTCGCTTTTCAGGCTCGGGTCGAAAGGCGCCGCCCCGGTGGCCAAAATCACGGCCCCGACTTTCAGGTTCAAGGTGCGCGGCACATCGTCCAGATTAATGGCCTGGCGACCGCAGGTTTTGGCGCATTGCCGGCAGTCGATGCAGTATTCTTTCTCAATGGTGGCGCGCAGCGGCACGGCCTGGGCAAAGATAATCCTGATGCACTTGCGGGGTTGCATCCCCAGATTCCACCGGCTGGCCACAATCACCGGGCAGACTTCGGCGCAACTGCCGCAGCCCACGCAGCGATTCATGTCGACATAGCGCGGCTTCAGAGTGACCTCGGCGTCAAAATTTCCCGGCTCGCCGCTGATCCGGTTCAACTGGGCATAGGTCAACAGTTCGATATTCGGGTGGGTGGCCACCTCCACCAGTTTGGGGCCGAGGATGCAGATGGAGCAGTCCAGGGTGGGAAAGGTCTTATCCAGTTTGGCCATGGTCCCGCCGATGGACAGAGATTCGTCCAGGAGATACACCTTATGCCCGGCTTTGGCCAGATCCAGAGCGGCCTCACTGCCGCCGATACCGCCGCCGACGACCAGGACGGCCCCATGAATTTCTGCGGGCCGGATTGCCGGTGACGGGCCTTTTTCCAGGGCCAGCAACAATTCGCCCGCAGCGTCGGCCGGGTTCTGCCAGGCCCACAGATCCACCACCGGAGCCCGCAAGGCCGTCAGCAATTTAAAAAACCGTTTGCTTAACTCCGGGCCGCAGGCTGCCAACACGCATTGCTCCGGATGATCGCTGAGAATCTTCTGTAGTTTGTCCAGACCCGCGGGAGTGCAGCAAGGCTCCAGCACCACCGACTCCACCTGCAGGGCCGCCAATTCGGCCACCACTTCAGCCAGATCAACCTTTAAATCCGGGCAATTACAGAGAAGAAGTTTTTTTGCCGCCATGGGTTAGTTTTCGGTTTTCGGTTTTCGGTTTTCGGTTTCAGGATTAAGACCAGCTTCTGCTAACGTTGAATCCGGTGCTGGCGCCAGGGGTTCTCCGGCGTTTAATTCACCAAGTTTCAGGGTCATATCAACGATCAACTTCCGAAAGGCCCGGCCTTCGGTGGACGATATCCAGGCCAGTTGCAGGCGATCCGGATTAATGCCCTGGGCCGCCAGTTTGGGTTTTAATTTTTCCACTCTGGCCTGGGCCCGAAGATTGCCGCTCAGATAGTGGCAGTCTCCGGGGGGATGGCAGCCGGTCACCAGCACCAGGCCGGCCCCCTTGGAAAAAGCATATTGCACCAGTTTCGGATGCACCCGTCCGGCGCACATGGTGCGGATCAGCCGGACGCTGGGCGGATATTCCAAACGTGAGACCCCGGCAAAATCGGCGCCGGCATACGAGCACCAGTTGCAGGCAAAGGTCAGGATTTTATTTTCCGGAGCCTCGGCCAGGGCGGCGTCAATCTGGGCCAGGAGCATTTCGTCGGTAAAGCCATGGGCAAGCACCGCTCCGGCCGGGCAGGCCCCGGCACAGACACCGCACCCCTTGCAGGCGGAGTTAATGACTCTGGCAACAGTTTTATCAGCCGCGCTGATCATTTCCACCGCCTGAAAAGGGCACTGCTGAAAACAACGCTGACAGCCGGTGCACTTCTCCGGATCAATTTCGCAGACGATGCCGTCCAGCGTCATAGTGTCATGGGCGAACATAGCCATGACTTTGGCGGCGGCGCCACTGGCCTGAGCCATGGAGGCGGCAATATCCTTGGGGCCCTGGCAGGCTCCGGCCAGATAAACGCCGTCCAAAACCGTGTCCAGGGGCCTCAGTTTGGGATGGGCTTCCAGAAAAAAACCATCCTCGCCCACCGGCAGTTTTAAGGTCTCGCGCAGAGGTTGATTATTTCCCGGCGTCATGCCCACTACCAGCACCGCCAGGTCCAGAACATCCTCACTGGGCGCCCGGAACAGTTCATTGTCCGCGGTGAGCAGCAGTCGGCCTTCATATGGCAGAATATCTCGCACCGCGCCGCGTAGAGAACAAAATCCCGGCCTGCCGGGCCCGGTTATAAAGCTCTTCCCATTCCCGCCGGACGGTGCGGATATCCCGGTAGTACATCCTGATACGCGCCTGGGGAAATCTTTCTTTAAGCTCCAGGGCCTGTTTTAAGGCGGTGGCGCAACAGATACGGGAGCAATAGCGATTGCCGGCGGGTTCCCGGGAGCCGACGCATAAAACAAAAGCAATATCTTTGAGATCCTTTCCAGGCAGGATCTCGGTTGCCGATCCTGACCCGACGGCGGCTAACCGAGTCTCCAATTCCAGGGAAGTTAAAACCCGGGGAAGCTCATGCCATGACTCATAGCGGCTGCCCTTGGGATCATACGGTTTAAAACCGGTGGCCACGACCAGACTGCCCACCATAAAATCATGGGAAATCGGCACGGCCGCCAAATCGATGGCCTGTTGGGGGCAGACCGCCACACAGGCGCCGCAGCGGTTGCACTGTTCCGGATCAATGAGATAGCGGGCCGGGAAGGCGTGCAGTGAGGGCAGATAAATGGCGGGGTGTTCATCTTGTCTTCGAACCGGACAAACGGCCCGGCATTGGCCGCAGAGATCACAGGCCGCGGTTACCAGGGCCGCTTGTTGGGTCACGGTAACTTGATAATTTCCCAAATGCCCTTTTATCTCTGTGAGTTCGCTGTTTACCAGAACTGTGATCTGCGGGTGGAGACTGGCCGCGGCCATGAGAGGATTGATGAGCGTAAAGGCTTTTTGGTTCCGGGGAAAGGTGCGGTGCAGATAATTTGCCCATCCCCCCAGGACAGGCTCTTTTTCAACTAAGACTACTTCGTGGCCGCCCTCGGCGATGTCCAGGGCGGTGCGCAAACCCGCCGGACCGCCGCCGATAACGAGCGCCCGCCGGGTCACCGGCACCCGCCGCTCATAGAGGGGACGGGACAGGCGCACTTTTGCCAACCCCATGCGGATGAGTTCCAGGGCTTTGGCTTCCGCCGCCTGGGGGTCTCCGGCATGCACCCAGGAACAGTGCTCCCTGAGGTTGACGATCTCCAGAAAATAGGGATTGAGGCCGGCTCCGGCCAACATGCGCCGGAAGGTCAACTCATGCATTTTTGGCGAACAGGCGGCAATTACCACCCGGTTCAGGCGATTTGCCGCAATATCCTCGAGAATCTCATGCTGACCGGCTTCGGAACAGCTATAGAGCTGATGCCGACAGATTTCCACGTCCGGCAGTTTTTCACTTAAGGCGGCCAGATGTCCAGGGCGCAGGACTCCGGCAATATTGAGGCCGCAGTGGCAGATATACAGGCCGAGGCGCAGGGGTTCAGTCATCAGTCTCGGAACCTTTGGTCAACTTAGCCACCGCCTCTTCCCAGGCATGAGAAAATTCTCCAGGGAGGGCGATCACCTCTTCCCTGACCAGGCTGACGGCGTTTTCAGGGCAGATGTTACGGCAGATCCCGCAGAGACTGCACACTTCGCTTTTGAGGTAGACCCGTGCACCATCCCGGACAATAAGTTTTACCGGGCAAAGATCAATACATCTGGTGCAATCCTCGGGACAGAGTTCGTCTTGGATGACCACCCGGCCGATAAACTTGGGGATGATTTGGATGGCCTGGGTGCGGCAGACCTGAAGACACTGGGTGCAGCGCAAACACAGTTCCGGGGTCGGTTCAACGCCGCTGTCGTCTTCGGCCACCTTAACCACCTGTCTGGGACAGGCGGTCAGGCAGACCCGGCAGGATTTGGGGCAGTCGGTCAGGGTGTTGGCAACCAGGCGGCGCTCCTGCCGGCACCAATGGCTTTCACCTTCAGGTAACGGTGGGCAGGGCTCAGGACATTTCGTGGCATCTATGGTTATGGCAGGATAAAAATTTGCCAGGGCCCGGTGTTCGGCCAGGATGGCTTTGGGCTGGCCGTTGTAAAGCAAGGTCACGGCGCCGGCGGGACAAAAATGCGAACAGATTTCACACAAAACACAGAGCCGGGAATCGATGGTGATATCCAAATCTGACTCGCCGGCAATAATGCTGACGGCCTGCCGAGGACAGACGGTGGAACAGATTTCGCATTTGAGGCAGCGGGATTTATCCAAAATAAGGCTGACCCGGTCAATGTACATCGCTAAGGTCAATTCGAGCTTTTGGGGAGTTTCCCGCTTGTGGATCGGATGCAGCATTATATCCTAAACTTTTTCTGCACGCCGGTGCGTTAAGATGATTCTACTATAGCATCGCCGGAAATAGAACACAAGAATCATTGCCAACGGGGTTGAGTTATAAAACCGTCGTCGGTTAACAGCCGATTCAACTGATTAAAATGTATTACTAATTCATGTTAATTGAGGTAAAAAGAACCTACTAATTAAGACAAAAATACACTCTATGAATCAGAACGTTAGCCAGCAACATCTTATTTTTTCTAAGTAATTTCACCAAAACAAAAAAACTTGACAAATTAATATTAACAAGTAATATTAATTATAATTATTTAAATTTAATTTTATTGTCTGTAAATTGAGAGAGATTAAGATATGGCTGACCCTCAGGTACGTTTGCAAGAGATGATTACCAAACTTAAGGATCTCAATTTTCGGCTCACCCCCCAAAGATTGGCAGTCCTTAAAATTCTGGCGGCCAGCAAAAACCATCCCAGTGTGGAGCGGACCTATGAAAAGGTGAGGAAAACTTTCCCCACTACCAGTCTGGCCACCATCTATAAAACTATTGCCCTCCTAAAGGAAGTCAATGAGGTTCTGGAAATCCGTTTCTCGGAAAGCAGTCGCTTTGATGGCAACAAGCCTTACCCGCACCCCCATATCATCTGTCTTAAATGTAAAAAAATTCAAGACCCGGATCTGGACGGCATTGAGAAATTAACTGAGCAGGCGACGCAACGGACAGGTTTTTACATTACCGACCATCGTCTGGATTTTTTCGGTATCTGTCCTGATTGCCAGGCAAAGAGTTAAACCGGAAAATTTTTTTATCCGGCAAAGGAAAATAGTTATTAATAAGGAATTAGAATTATCACTGTCTAATTATTGTATTTTTTAGAGACAAAGCGAAAAAAGAAGAAAGTATATCTTTAGCAGCACGGTGCCTAGCATCAGACAACGAAAGGAGGAAACGTTATGAATGAAGATAGCAAGTGCCCGGTAACGGGCAAAGCTAACAAACCCACTGTCGGCAGAGGCAGGTCGACCCGGGACTGGTGGCCGAACCAGGTGAACCTCAAGATTCTGCATCAGCACTCCGACCTGAGCAATCCCATGGGCAAGGAGTTCAACTACGCCGAGGAATTCAAGAAACTCGACCTCAAGGCCCTGAAGAAGGACCTCTATGCGCTGATGACCGACTCCCAGGACTGGTGGCCGGCCGATTACGGTCACTACGGGGGGCTCTTCATCCGGATGGCCTGGCACAGCGCCGGCACCTACCGCATCAGCGACGGCCGCGGGGGCGCCGGGTCCGGCTCCCAACGCCTGGCGCCCCTTAACAGCTGGCCCGACAACGTCAACCTCGACAAGGCGCGCCGGCTGCTCTGGCCCATCAAGCAGAAATACGGCAGCCAGATCTCCTGGGCCGACCTCATGATCCTCGCCGGCAACTGCGCCATCGAGTCGATGGGGTTACCGACCTTCGGCTTCGGCGGCGGGCGCCTGGACGTCTGGGAACCCGAAGAAGACATCTACTGGGGTGCCGAAGATGAATGGCTGGCTACGAGCGACAAGCCCAAGAGCCGCTACACCGGCGACCGGGAGCTGGAAAACCCCCTGGCGGCCGTGCAGATGGGCCTGATCTACGTCAACCCCGAAGGCCCGGACGGCAATCCGGATCCGGTCGCCTCCGGCCGTGACGTTCGCACGACCTTCGCCCGCATGGCGATGAACGACGAGGAAACCGTGGCGCTCGTCGCCGGCGGCCACACCTTCGGCAAATGCCACGGCGCCGGCCCGGCGTCCCATGTGGGGCCTGAGCCCGAAGCCGCCCCCATCGAGGAACAGGGACTCGGCTGGAAGAGCAGCTTCGGCAGCGGCAAAGGCGGCGATACGATCAGCAGCGGCATCGAGGGCGCCTGGAAGCCGAACCCGACCACATGGGACATGGGCTATCTGAAAGTGCTGTTCAAATACGAGTGGGAGCTGGTCAAGAGCCCGGCCGGGGCGAATCAGTGGCTGGCCAAGGACGTGGCCGCAGAGGACATGGTGGTTGACGCGCACGACCCGTCGAAGAAGCACCGGCCGATGATGACCACGGCGGACTTCTCCCTGCGCTTCGACCCGATCTACGAGCCCATCGCCCGGCGCTACCTGCAGAACCCCAAGGAATTAGCGGACGCCTTCGCCCGGGCGTGGTTCAAACTGACCCACCGCGACATGGGCCCCCGCTCGCGCTATCTCGGCCCGGAGGTCCCGGCAGAGGAACTGATCTGGCAAGACCCGGTGCCCGCAGTCGATCATAAGCTGATCGAGGCGCCGGACATCGCCGCCCTCAAGGGCAAGATCCTCGCCTCGGGCCTGTCGATCTCCCAACTGGTCTCCACCGCCTGGGCCTCGGCATCCACGTTCCGCGGCTCCGACAAGCGCGGCGGTGCCAACGGGGCCCGCCTTCGTCTGGCGCCGCAAAAGGATTGGGAAGTCAACCAGCCGGCCCAACTGGCGAAGGTCCTCAAAGCCCTTGAGGGTATTCAAAAGGAGTTCAACGCCGCCCAGTCCGGCGGCAAGAAGGTGTCGCTGGCCGACCTGATCGTTCTGGGCGGTTGCGCCGCCGTCGAGCAGGCCGCCAAGAAGGCCGGTTACGATGTGACCGTGCCCTTCACGCCGGGACGCACGGATGCGTCGCCGGAGCAAACCGACGTGGTGTCATTCGCCGTACTCGAACCGGCGGCCGACGGGTTCCGTAACTACCTCAAAACCAAATACGCCGTCTCGGCAGAGGCACTGCTGGTTGATCGGGCCCAACTGCTGACGCTGACCGCTCCTGAGATGACGGTTCTCCTTGGCGGTCTGCGCGTCCTGAATGCCAACTTCGGCCAGTCCCGGCACGGCGTCTTCACCAAGCGGCCGGAGACGCTCACCAATGACTTCTTCGTCAATCTGCTCGACATGAGAACGACCTGGAAGGCAACCTCGGCAGACGAAAACGTCTTCGAGGGTCGTGATCGCGCCACCGGCGAACTCAAGTGGACCGGCACCCGGGTCGACCTCATCTTCGGTTCGAACTCCCAGCTCCGGGCCGTCGCCGAAGTCTACGGCTGTGCGGACTCCCAGGAGAAGTTCCTGCACGACTTTGTCGCGGCGTGGAACAAGGTCATGAACCTCGACCGCTTCGACCTCGTCTGATCGCAGCCTAAAAATCTGCGAGGGCTTCCGAAGCGTATTCTGAACTGCCTTTTATCCGATCAGGCAAGGAGTAACCCCCTCCAGTACTCCTTTGCCTTTTTATCTCCTGCCCCGATGATCATGCCCGGGAGCACTTTTCCCCACCGGCAGCCATATTAGCTGTGTAGCCGGACGCCGCCAAAAAGTTCCCCTTCGACAGTTGCCTTGAATTTCAACGAGTAATAATTTATAATAATAAAGTTTTTATTTATTTCAAATTTTCCCTTACTAACATTATTGGAAGTTATCAGGATCGTGGGATCATGGCAGTATTAGATATTCAAAAATATCCCGAGCCGGTGCTGAAGGAAAAGGCTCGACCGGTTGAACGGATTACCGATGATATTCTCTGTCTCATCGACGATATGGCCGACACCATGTATGAGGCTCCGGGCATCGGGTTGGCCGCTAACCAGGTAGGCGCCCTCCACCGGGTAATCGTCTTCGATGTCACTCCCAAAGAGGAAGGCCGCAATCTCAGTGTCATAATTAATCCGGAGATCATAGCTTCGGAAGGCAGCCTGGTGCATCAGGAAGCCTGTTTATCAGTGGTCGATTATTCCTGCGATGTCCGCCGCCACGCCTGCGTTACCGTCGCGGGATTGGACCGGGAAGGCAAACCGCTGCAGATCGAGGCCCTGGACCTGCTGGCCGTCGTGTTACAGCACGAAATTGACCATCTTGACGGTATCTTATTCATTGACCGCATCAGCCGCTTGAAGCGCAGTTTGTACAAACGGCAGCTTCAGAAAAATCAGAAAAAATGACGCGCCCCCTGCGCCTGATTTTTATGGGCACGCCTGCCTTTGCCACGCCGAGTCTGAAGGCCGTTATGGCTGGTGGTTTTACACTGGCGGCCGTGGTGACGCAACCGGACCGCCGCCAGGGACGCGGGCAGCGGCTGGCATTCCCGCCGGTGAAAGTCGACGCTCTGGCCCATGGCATCCCTGTCTGGCAGCCCCGACTCAAGGGCCAGGCAGATATCGTGGAGGAATTACGCCGCCTGCAGCCGGATTTGATCCTGGTGGTGGCCTTCGGTCAGATGTTATCCCAGGAGGTTCTGGACATACCCAGACTGGGAGTTTTAAATGTCCATGCCTCCCTGCTTCCGGCCTATCGGGGCGCCGCGCCGATAAACTGGGCCATTATTAACGGCGACGCCGCCACCGGCATTACTATTATGTGGCTCACCTTGAAAATGGACGCGGGTGATATTTTTTTGCAGGAGACGGAACCGATTCAGGCCAATGATACGGCCGGCACTTTGGGTGCTCGCCTGGCCGACAAGGGCGCCCGCCTGCTGGTTAAGGCCCTGCAGGCCGTTCAAAATGGTCAAATCGTCAGGAAACCTCAACCCTCCCAGGGAATTACTTTTGCCCCGGCGCTAACCAAAGAGATGCAACGCCTGGATTTTTCCCAACCGGCGGCACAACTGCACCGCCTGATTCGTGGTCTGGACCCGAAACCGGGGGCCTTCACATTGTATCAGGAAAAGGTGCTCAAAGTTTTTCAACCGCAGTTAGGGTCTCGCCGGCCGCATCTGCCGCCTCCCGGCACAGTTCTGCAGGTAGGTGCAGCCGGGGTCGAAGTCGCCTGCGGCGACGGTACTCTGTGGCTGCAGGAACTGCAACTGGCCGGCCGGAAGCGTTTGCCGGCCCTGGAATTTGCCCGAGGCCGGCAGCTTGGCAATCTTCGTCTGGGATAGACATGGATAAAGCTAAAGTCTCCGATACCCTTCTGGGTACTGAACGGCGGCAATTCTCTCCGTCCCCAGAAGCGTATTTTTATCGGTCTTCTGGTAGCCACCTGCCTGTTGCTGGGCCCCTTGCTGGCCCTGTTCTGGTATGTGCCCTATGTGGGTTTTACCCACATCCACCCAAGTTTACCCCTGATTTTAGGTATTTTGTTCGGAGTGCTGGTAGTTCTGATCCTGGGAGGCGTCTTCCTCCTGATCCTGACCATTATTCTGGGCCGCGACCTGTTTATTTCCAAAAAGCTTCGGGGCATAGTCGTCAAAATCGTTTTTCCCCTGCTCATTGGGGTCGGGCGGCTTTTTGGCGTCAGTAAAGCCCGGGTACAGCAGTCTTTCATAGAAATCAACAATCAACTGGTGCTGGCGCAAAAGATCAAAACCACGCCTGACAAGATCCTGCTCCTGATGCCCCACTGCCTGCAATTTCACGATTGCTCCGTCAGGATTACCGGCAATGTGGAAAACTGCAAACGCTGCGGCCAGTGCCATATAAAAGGATTAGTTGATATCTCGGATAAATACCGGGTGGGCCTGGCGGTGGCCACCGGCGGCACCATCGCTCGGCGGATCATCGTGGAACGACGTCCGAAAATCATTATCGCGGTGGCCTGCGAGCGGGATATGGTGAGCGGGCTCCAGGACAGTTATCCTCTGCCTGTCTTCGGCGTCCTCAACCACCGGCCCCACGGCCCCTGTTTCGACACCGAAGTGGACCTGGAACGGATCGAAAATGCGGTTCAGGCTTTTCTAAAAACGTAGAAACATTCGTATTGGCAGACAAATTAAAAAATCTCCCCTCCCCCGGCGCCCGTCGCCTGGCTCTGGAAATTATCGGCACCTGGCAGCGCCAAAACGTTCCCGGCGCCGCCGGTCCTTTCCTGGATGACCTGATTGCTAAAACTCTGGCGGCTTACCCTGACCTCTCCCGCCCCGACCAGGCCCTGCTCCGGGAACTGGTCACCGGAGTTATACGCTGGCGCGGCCGCCTGGACTATCTGATCGGGAAAGCCTCCGCTAAACCCATCCGCCAACTTCACCCGGTGGTCCTGGATCTTTTGCGCTTGACCGCCTATCAGCTTCTCTTTTTAGATCGCATCCCGCCTCGGGCGGCGGTGCACGAATCCGTCAAACTGGCCAGAGCCCGCCGCCTGCCGCCGGCCCTGGTGGCCTTTGTCAACGCGGTCGGCCGCACCCTGTCTGAAAAAATTCATCGGCTGCCGCTCCCCGACCCGGTGGCCGAGCCGGTGGTGGCCCTGGCGGCGGCGGCGTCCCTGCCGGAGTGGCTGGCGGCCCGCTGGCTGGAGGACCTGGGCCGGGAGGCGGCCTGGAACCGGAGCCAAGCCAATAACGTCCACCCGCCCCTAACCATCCGGGTCAATACAAGCCGAATCAGCCCGGCCGAACTGCGAGAAATCCTTCGGGCTGAAGGCGTTGCCACTGAAACCTGCCGCTATTCTCCCTGTGGTCTGAACATTCTTTCCTTGTCCCAATCTCCCTTCAGCCTGCCCTCCTACCAACAGAGGTCTCTGGCTCTTCCAGGACGAGGCCGCCCAACTGGCCACCCTGCTGCTCCAGCCCCGGCCAGGACAGCAGATTCTGGAAATCGGCGCCGGCCGGGGCGGCAAAACCACGCATCTGGCTCAGATATTGGCCGGCCAGGGGAAGATCCTGGCAGTTGATAACAGCGCCACCCGCCTGGAGGCGCTCCGCCGTAATCTTCAGAGAATGGCCCTGACCGGCATCGAGCTGCTGCGGGCCGACGCCGCCGTTTCAATACCCATCCGCTCAGACTACCGCTTTGACCGCCTCCTCATCGATGCCCCCTGCTCCGGTCTCGGGGTGCTGCGCCGACACCCGGAACTGCGCTGGCGGCGGCAACCCGAGGATTCCAGCCGCTTTGCCCGGCTCCAACAGGCCATTCTCCAACAGGTCGCGCGCCATACCTGGCCCCTGGGGGAATGCTGCTCTACATCACCTGCACCACCGAGGCCGAAGAAAATGAGCGGCTGGTGCAGGGATTCCTTGACCACCGGCCGGAATTCTCCCTTCATACCCGGATGGCCGCCCTGCCCCCCGAGGCGCAGCATTTTATCGACCACCAGGGTTACTTCCGCACTCTGCCGGAGCGGGACGGGCTGGATGGTTTTTTTGCCGCGGCTTTAATTAAACAAGGGTAATCTATTCCATTTTATTAAGGTCAGGTATAATATTATGTCATCTGTTGAAAATCCCCCTGCATCCCCCGTTACAAAAGGGGGACTTTACAAGCATAATTTCCCCGCTTAAAAGGTAGTAGCATTATCCCTCCCTTTTCTCAAGCGGGGTCAGGGGGGAATGTAGGCCAATACTTGATATTGAATTGAGAACCCATGAGAGAATTTTTTTATCCCGAATCCGTCGCCGTGGTCGGGGTGTCTGAAAACCCCGATAATTTAGGCCGTAATATTATCAATAATCTTTTGGAGTACCGCTTCCGGGGCAAGATCTTGCCGGTGGGCCCCAAAGGTGGCCGGATCTTTGACCTGGACATCTCTCCATCCCTGCTGGACCTGCCGCAGACTCCCGAATTAGTCGCCGTCCTGGCCCCCGCCCGGGTGGTGCCGGATATCCTCGATGACTGCGGGCGCCTGGGGGTGAAACGGGTGGTGGTGGAGTCCGGTGGTTTCTCGGAATTGGGGCGGGAAGGCCGCAAACTGGAGGACCAGGTGCGGCTAAAGCTCCGGGAGCATGGCATCCGCATGATGGGGCCCAACGGTTTGGGCGTCATTAACCAGGAAATCGGCCTGTGCCTGCCTTTCATGACCTTCCCGATCATGCCGCATCTGGGCGGCGTCTCTCTCATCTGCCAGAGCGGCGGCGTGGGCAGCAACGTCATGGCCTGGCTGGCCCAATCCGGTTTAGGGATGAACAAATTCGTCAGTGTGGGCAACAAGCTGGACGTCAACGAAAATGACATCCTGGCTTTTTTCCTGGAAGACCCCGGGACAAAGCTTATTTACCTTTACATGGAAGATCTGGCCGACGGCCGGCGCCTCATGGAGTTGGGCCGACACGCCAGGAAACCCATCCTGCTGCATAAAGCTAATATCGGCACTATGAGTGCGGATATCGCCCGCAGCCACACTGCTTCCCTGGCGGTGGACGATGAAGTGGTGACCGCGGCCTGCTGTCAGTCAGGAATTTTGCGGGTGCACACCCGTAATGAATTTCTGCACGCCGCCATTGCCCTGCAGCAGCCTCCCCTGAAAGGCGACCGGCTGGTGGTGTTGTCCCGCTCCGGCGGCGAGGCCGTCGTGGTGGCCGACGCCTGTCAAAAAGCCGGTTTCCAGTTGCCGCCCCTGTCCCCGGACATCATCCGGCTCATTGAAAGCCGTTCCCGGGCCGGGGTCATCAAGCCCATCAACCCCCTGGATCTGGGCGACATTTTCGATTTCACCCTATACCAGGACGTGGCCGCGGCCTTTTGTGCCGACCCCGAGTTCGACGCCATCGTTTTTAATTATGGCCCCCTCACCGACGTCGAGCAGGAGCCGGCCCGGGCCATGGCCAAAAACCTCATCGATCTGGCCCAACAGCACCAGAAACCCCTGCTGATAACGGTTATCGGCAATCTGGAGGAACGCCAGTTCTTCCGGCAGGAGTTG
>CAWBKT010000027.1:0-36911 GCA_963789385.1 uncultured delta proteobacterium
CGTTACCGTGGCAGGATTGGACCGGAAAGGCAAACCGCTGCTGATCGAGGCCCAGGACCTGCTGGCCGTCGTGTTGCAGCACGGAATGACCATCTTGACGGTATCTTATTCATTGACCGCATCAGCCGCTTGAAACGCAGTTTGTACAAACGGCAGCTTCAGAAAAATCAGAAAAAATGACGCGCCCCCTGCGCCTGATTTTTATGGGCACGCCTGCCTTTGCCACACCGAGTCTGAAGGCCGTTGTGGCTGGTGGTTTTACACTGGCGGCCGTGGTGACGCAACCGGATCGCCGCCAGGGACGCGGGCAGCGACTGGCATTTCCGCCGGTGAAAGTCGAGGCTCTGGCCCATGGCATCCCTGTCTGGCAGCCCCGACTCAAGGGCCAGGCAGATATCGTGGAGGAATTACGCCGCCTGCAGCCGGATTTGATCCTGGTGGTGGCCTTCGGTCAGATGTTATCCCAGGAGGTTCTGGACATACCCAGACTGGGAGTTTTAAATGTCCATGCCTCCCTGCTTCCGGCCTATCGGGGCGCCGCGCCGATAAACTGGGCCATTATTAACGGCGACGCCGCCACCGGCATTACTATTATGTGGCTCACCTTGAAAATGGACGCGGGTGATATTTTCTTGCAGGAGACGGAACCGATTCAGGCCAATGATACGGCCGGCACTTTGGGTGCCCGCCTGGCCGACAAGGGCGCCCGCCTGCTGGTTAAGGCCCTGCAGGCCGTTCAAAATGGTCAGATCGTCAGGAAACCTCAACCCTCCCAGGGTATTACTTTTGCCCCGGCGCTAACCAAAGAGATGCAACGCCTGGATTTTTCCCAACCCGCGGCCCAACTGCACCGCCTGATTCGAGGTCTGGACCCGAAACCGGGGGCCTTCACATTGTATCAGGAAAAGGTGCTCAAAGTTTTTCAACCGCAGTTAGGGTCTCGCCGGCCGCATCTGCCGCCTCCCGGCACAGTTCTGCAGGTAGGTGCAGCCGGGGTCGAAGTCGCCTGCGGCGACGGTACTCTGTGGCTGCAGGAACTGCAACTGGCAGGTCGGAAGCGTTTGCCGGCCCTGGAATTTGCCCGAGGCCAGCAGCTTGGCAATCTTCGTCTGGGATAGACATGGATAAAGCTTCAGTCTCCGATACCCCCTTGGGACTGAACGGCGGCAATTCTCTCCGCCCCCAGAAGCGTATTTTTATCGGTCTGCTGGTAGCCACCTGCCTGTTGCTGGGCCCCTTGCTGGCCCTGTTCTGGTATGTGCCCTATGTGGGTTTTACCCACATCCACCCAAGTTTACCCCTGATTTTAGGTATTTTGTTCGGAGTGCTGGTAGTTCTGATCCTGGGAGGCGTCTTCCTCCTGATCCTGACCATTATTCTGGGCCGCGACCTGTTTATTTCCAAAAAGCTGCGGGGCATAGTCGTCAAGATCGTTTTTCCCCTGCTCATTGGGGTCGGGCGGCTTTTTGGCGTCAGTAAAGCCCGGGTACAGCAGTCTTTCATAGAAATCAACAATCAACTGGTGCTGGCGCAAAAGATCAAAACCACGCCTGACAAGATCCTGCTCCTGATGCCCCACTGCCTGCAATTTCACGATTGCTCCGTCAGGATTACCGGCAATGTGGAAAACTGCAAACGCTGCGGCAAGTGCCATATAAAAGGATTAGTTGATATCTCGGATAAATACCGGGTGGGCCTGGCGGTGGCCACCGGCGGCACCATCGCCCGGCGGATCATCGTGGAACGACGTCCGAAAATCATTATCGCGGTGGCCTGCGAGCGGGATATGGTGAGCGGGCTCCAGGACAGTTATCCTCTCCCTGTCTTTGGCGTCCTCAACCACCGGCCCCACGGCCCCTGTTTCGACACCGAAGTGGACCTGGAACGGATAGAAAATGCGGTTCAGGCTTTTCTAAAAAATAGAACCATTTGTATTGGCAGACAAATTTAAAAAAACTCCCACCTGCCCCCGGCGCCCGTCGTCTGGCCCTGGAAATTATCGGCACCTGGCAGCGCCAAAACGTTCCCGGCGCCGCCGGTCCTTTCCTGGATGACCTGATTGCCAAAACTCTGGCGGCTTACCCTGACCTCTCCCGCCCCGACCAGGCCCTGCTCCGGGAGTTGAGCACCGGCATGCTGCGCTGGCGGGGGCGCCTGGATTATCTTATCGGCCAGGCCGCAAACAAATCCTTAAACCGATTACATCCGCTGGTCCTCGATCTCCTGCGCCTGACGGCCTATCAACTCCTCTTCCTGGATCGCATTCCAGCCGCGCGCCGCGGTGCACGAATCCGTCAAACTGGCCAAAGCCCGCCGCTTGCCACCGGCGCTGGTTGCCTTTGTCAATGCGGTCAGCCGCACCCTCTCCGAAAAAATTCACCATCTGCCTCTCCCTGACCCGGCTTCCCAGCCCCATGGCGGCCCTGGCGGCCGCCGCTTCCCTGCCCGAGTGGCTGGCGGCCCGCTGGCTGGAGGACCTGGGCCGGGAGGCAGCCTGGAACCGGGCTGAGGCCGGCAACCTGCAGCCGCCCTTGACCATCCGGGTGAATACCAGTTTAATCAGCCGGGAAGAATTAATAACCGTTTTTCAAGGCGAAGGCCTTGCCGCCAATCCCTGCCGCTACTCCTCCAGCGGCCTGATCCTGGCAGGCATGAACCAGCCGCCCTTGACTCTGCCGTCATATCAACGGGGGCTCTGGCTCTTTCAGGATGAAGCCGCCCAACTGGTGACCATGATAATGCAGCCCGAGCCCGGACAACACATCCT
The DNA here is from genome assembly GCA_963789385.1 of uncultured delta proteobacterium. Taxonomy (GTDB): domain Bacteria; phylum Desulfobacterota; class Desulfobaccia; order Desulfobaccales; family Desulfobaccaceae; genus Desulfobacca. The sequence goes on from CAWBKT010000027.1 coordinate 2,768, forward strand.
GGAAATCGGCGCCGGCCGGGGCGGCAAGACCACTCATCTGGCCCAGATAATGGCCGGCCGGGGTCAGATTGTGGCAGTGGACAACAGCCGCCTCGCCTGGGAGCACTCCGGGACAATCTCCACCGGATGGCCCTGACCGGCGTCGATCTACTCGGGCCGACGCCGCCGCGGCTCTACCCATCCGCTCAGACCACCGCTTTGACCGCATCCTCATCGATGCCCCCTGCTCCGGTCTGGGGGTGCTGCGCCGCCACCCGGAACTGCGCTGGCGGCGGCAACCCGAGGATTTTTCCCGTTTTGCCCGGCTGCAACAGGCTATTCTTGGACAAGCGGCGCCATACCTGGCCCCGGGGGGGTCATGCTGTATATTACCTGCACGACCGCGGCCGAAGAAAATGAGCGGCTGGTGCAGGAGTTCCTTGACCACCGGCCGGAATTCTCCCTTCACACCCGGATGGCCGCCCTGCCCCCCGAGGCGCAGCATTTTATCGATCACCAGGGTTACTTCCGCACTCTGCCGGAGCGGGACGGGCTGGATGGTTTTTTTGCCGCGGCTTTAATTAAAAAAGGGTAAGCAATATTTTCCTGAAGCCTACCCCGTCTTATTCCGGTGCTGTATAATATTATACGGGTTTGTCTAAATCCAAATGCTCGTGAATAAAATTAATCTAGTGAAATTCCTCCTGAATCCCCCGTTACAAAAGGGGGAACTTTATAAGCATAATTTCTCCCGCTTAAAAGGTAGTAGCATTATCCCTCCCTTTTCTCAAGCAGGGTCAGGGGGGAATGTAAGCCAATACTTAATATTGAATTGAGAGCCCATGAAACAATTTTTTTATCCCGAATCCGTCGCCGTAGTCGGGGTTTCAGAACGCCCCGATAATTTAGGCCAAAATATTGTTAATAATCTCGTGCAGTATCGTTTCCAGGGCAAGATCTTGCCGGTGGGTCCAAAAGGCGGGCAGGTTTTCGGCCGGCACATCTTTCCCTCCCTGCTGGATCTGCCTGAGGCCCCTGAATTAGTGGCGGTCCTGGCACCGGCCCGGGTGGTGCCGGATATCCTCGATGACTGCGGGCGCCTGGGGGTAAAACGGGTGGTGGTGGAGTCCGGTGGTTTCTCGGAATTGGGGCGGGAAGGCCGCAAACTGGAGGACCAGGTGCGGCTAAAGCTCCGGGAGCATGGCATCCGCATGATGGGGCCCAACGGTTTGGGCGTCATTAACCAGGAAATCGGCCTGTGCCTGCCTTTCATGACCTTCCCGATCATGCCCCGGCTGGGCGGCGTCTCTCTCATCTGCCAGAGCGGCGGCGTGGGCAGCAACGTCATGGCCTGGCTGGCCCAATCCGGTCTGGGCATGAACAAATTCGTCAGCGTGGGCAACAAGCTGGACGTCAACGAAAATGACATCCTGGCTTTTTTCCTGGAAGACCCCGGCACCACGCTTATTTACCTCTACATGGAAGATCTGGCCGACGGCCGGCGCCTCATGGAGTTGGGCCGACACGCCAGGAAACCCATCCTGCTGCATAAAGCCAATATCGGCACTATGAGTGCGGATATCGCCCGCAGCCACACCGCTTCCCTGGCGGTGGACGATGAAGTGGTGACCGCGGCCTGCTGTCAGTCGGGAATTTTGCGGGTGCACACCCGTAATGAATTTCTGCACGCCGCCATCGCCCTGCAGCAGCCTCCCCTGAAAGGCGACCGGCTGGTGGTGTTGTCCCGCTCCGGCGGCGAGGCCGTCGTGGTGGCCGACGCCTGTCAAAAAGCCGGTTTCCAGTTGCCGCCCCTGTCCCCGGAAATCATCCGGCTCATTGAAAGCCGTTCCCGGGCCGGGGTCATCAAGCCCATCAACCCCCTGGATCTGGGCGACATTTTCGATTTCACCCTGTACCAGGACGTGGCCGCGGCCTTTTGTGCCGACCCCGAGTTCGACGCCATCGTTTTTAATTATGGCCCCCTCACCGACGTCGAGCAGGAGCCGGCCCGGGCCATGGCCAAAAACCTCATCGACCTGGCCCGGCAGCACCAGAAACCCCTGCTGATAACGGTTATCGGCAATCTGGAGGAACGCCAGTTCTTCCGGCAGGAGTTGGGGGTGCCGGTCTTTGCCTTTCCCGGGGAAGCCATTCGAGCCTTGACGCTGGCCCGGAGTTATAACGTCTGCCAACTGCTGCCGCCCCCGGCTGAGCCGCCCGAAGTTGCCTCCCTGCCGGCCATAGACCGGCTGCTGGCCCCGCACCTGGCCACTCCCGGGCCCCTGCCCCTGCCGGTGGCCATGGAAGTCGTCCAAACCCTGGGGATCTCCATGCCCATGTGGCATCTAGTCACTTCTGCGGCCGACGCCGAGGAGGCCGCGGCCAGCCTGGGATTGCCGGTCTGCCTGAAGCTTGACGCTCCCAGCGCTTTGCATAAATCGGATCTGGGCGGCGTGCTGCTCAACCTCACCTCCATGGCCGCAGTCCGGGAAGGTTTTAATTCCCTGGAACAGGTGGCCAAAATCAATCTTCCTGCCGGTGAGGCCTGGCAGGTCCTGGTCATGCCGCAGATTGAGGGTGGACTGGAAGTTATCATCGGCGCCAAGCGGGACCGGGCCTTCGGCCCCATGATCGTCTTCGGGGCCGGCGGCATTTGGGTGGAAGTGCTGGAAGACGTGGCTATGCGCCTGGTTCCCCTGGATCTTTCGGCCGCCCGGGACCTCATCGCCGAAACTAAAATTTATAAGATCCTCAAGGGCCTGCGGGGCCAGCCGCCTCTGGACGTTACTTCCCTGGCCCAGAATCTGGTCCTGCTCTCGGCTCTGATGATGCACTGCCCCCAGATTCAGGAAGTGGACCTCAATCCCGTCCGGGTCTTCCCCGAAGGACAGGGCACCATGGCCCTGGACGCCCGGATCATTATCGGCGAACCTTGATGCCATACCTGGATATGATAAATATACAAGGGCGGGACCCGCAGGGCGGCGAAAGCCAAAGCGCAGCGCCTCCCGCCTTTTAGGATTTTTTTACCGTTTTGAAAAACTGATTCCTAAGCTCTTTTATCCCCTCTCCACCCGCAGCGGGGGGAGAGGGTCAGGGTGAGGGGGTTTTTCTTCCTGGCTCTTTACTCGCCAACTCTGGGATACAGCCATTATGAAAACCGGCACCCCCGCCGAACTGGCAGAAATCTTAAAAAGCTCCCATAAAGCCGTCGCCCTCACCGGGGCCGGCATCTCCGTGGAAAGCGGCATTCCCAGCTTCCGGGGCGCCCACGGCCTCTGGACCCGCTACAACCCCACGGAATATGCCCATATTGAGGCGTTTACCACTAATCCCGGGAAGGTCTGGAAACTGCTCCGGGAACTGGAAGAAACCATCGCCCGGGCCCGTCCCAACCCGGCCCACTACGCCCTGGCGGCCCTGGAAAAAATGGGCCGGCTCCAAGCTGTTATCACCCAGAACGTGGACAACCTGCACCAGGAGGCCGGCAGCCGCCACGTCATCGAGTTCCACGGCAATGCCCGCCGGTTCGTCTGCCTGCGCTGCGGCCGGTCTTTTGACCCCAAATCCCTTGACTTTACCCAAGTGCCCCTCTACTGCCCCTGCGAGGGTCTTATCAAACCCGACATCGTCTTTTTCGGCGAAGAGATTCCCAGGGACGCCAATAAAGCCGCCTTTGAGCTGGCCGATGCCTGCGACCTGATGCTGGTCATCGGCACCTCCGCTGCGGTCATGCCCGCCAACTACCTCCCCTACGCCGCCAAAAACCACGGCGCCCGCATCGTCGAAATCAACCTGGAAACCACCGACCTCACCCGCCGCCTCACCGATTTTACTTTGATGAGTCGGCCAGCCTGGTGCTGAGCGAGGCCGTGGCTTTGTTAACCCCTTAAATCATTTTTGAAAATTTTAATGGCGCATATGAAAACTTGGGATGACAATGAAATCAGAATCAAAGGGATCGAGGCTTTAAATAAAGCGCTTGGGCCCGCTGCGGCTCTGCGGTTTCTCAGTCTTCTGCATCGTCAGCCCACTGATTATGTGGAAATTTCCCGCCGCCTCTATGAAGGTCAAACCATTGAGGATATTTTCACCAGAGCCAAAGGGCATTGGCGGGAATAATACTCCCGGATGCAGGCGGTTCTCAAGGCCTATGCGGCTGCCCCCAGAAAATCAGGGGAGATAGTTGATTCTAGCGCCGCCTCCAAAAAAGCCTTCTTTCTGACGAAACGGCTGGACGCTCTCCTCTTTTCGTGACATCTGTCCCAGGTGTTCTGTGATTCCCCGCCCATTTTTAGTATAAACAAGCTATGAAGATAATTAAAAAAAACGGTGGCCGGTACCCTCCCTACGGCTCACTGCTCACTGCTCATGCTCACGGCTTACGGCCATTTCATCTAAGACCATCTTTTTCCCGGAGTCTGCCATGAAATCTCGCTGCACCGTCTGTAACCATCATCTTATTCATGAAATCGACCCGGCCATTCTCTCCGGGGATTATACTCTGGACGAGCTCAGCCAGGAATTCGGCCCCAGCCGCTCCGCCTTTTTCCGCCATGGCCGGCACCTGGAGAAAAAAATGGCCCGGACCCTGGAGCGCCTGGAAAATCACCGGAAACAGGTCTCCTTCCTCAAACTCAGCGCCTTCCTGGACCATGTCCAGACCCGGGTTGAGGCTGCCGCCGCTGACGACGACACCGACCGGGTTTATAAAGGCTCCCATATCGGCTGCCGCCTCATTCACCAGATCAATAAGATGGACCTGCCTCTGGAGCCGGACACCGCCTATCGCCTCCTCTCCTCACCCGGCCTGACCTCCCGGGACAGCCTCCTGCCCACCGGCCCCGAAATCATCGCCGACCTGCACCAGGCCCTGCGGGACAAAACCCTGGCCCCCTGTCCGCCCCCGGCAGAGAATGAAGCTGATGAAATTGCGGAGCAGTCCGTCCCGGAAAAAGACCTGCCCCAGCTTCCCCCCGCTCGGGAATCGAAAAAACAGCGCCGCCAAACCGCCAAAGCCGCCCGCAAAAACCAACATCTTCTCCGCAAAAAGCTGCGCCAGGAAAAACATCTTTTCCAGGAAAAAAATCTCTTCCAAAACTTCAGCGCCGGGCAGGAATGCCAAGTCCCTCCCGACCCTCCGGAAACCTCTGTAATTCAGGCTCCCGCCCCTGACGCAAATGTAGCAAATGTCGGGCGGGACCCGCAGGGCGGCGAAAGCCAAAGCGCCGCGCCTCCCGCCGTTCAGGAATTCACCCCGCCCGCTTATGCCGGTCTGCCGGAAAGCGCCGCGCCTCCCGCCGCCGTTGCGTCACCGCCGGCAACAGCTTCGGCAAACAAGCGCGACAAAAGCGCGACAAAAGCGAAACGCCAACGCCGCCTGCTCAGAAAAATGCTGCGAAATCAAAAACATATCTCCAAAGCAAAAAAACTCGTGCAAAATCTCACTCCCGCCCCAAGAGGAAGCCCTTCTTCCCTCCGATTTCTCTCGAAACTCAAAACCCGGAACTCGAAACTCTCATCTCGGAACCCGAAATTCCCCTTCCGGAAACCGATCTTTTAACTAACCCCTGGCCCCTGACCACTGACCACTGCCCTTCTGACCCCTGCCCCCTGCCCCCTGACCACTCTTTTGCCGACCCCTGGCTTCTCCCGGGCCCCGAACCTTGCCCTGCCGATCCGCCCCCGGACTCTCTCGAAACTCGGAACTTGGAACTCGAAACTCCTCTTCCGGCAACCAAACCCCCTCCCCCCTACGACGAGACCGCCCGCCGGGCTGATGAACTCTTCGAAATCTCTCACGGCTACAAGCGGGGCCATCCCCCCAAACCCATCCCCAACCGCCGCCGGGACGAGGATTTCCGCAGCCGCACCATCTTCGGGGACGTTAAAAATGTTTTGAAGTATATGTAGGCTGGACTTACAAAAATCCCCCTGATCCTTCAATTGGCAAGGGGAAAATAAAGGAAAAAACTTTTGAGCCTCTTGCAAAATAGCTGTTTTTGTCATCCTGAACGAAGTGAAGGATCTTAACATCTTGGAACCCTGAGATTCTTCGCTGCGCTCAGAATGACAAAGAAAGAAAAAATGAATTTTGCAAGAGCCTCTTTTGGCAACCAGTATAAAACCTGCTGATACCAAGTAGCCTTCAAATGAGTAATTTTATTTTTTATCCCCTCTCCCCACGCTTGCGGGGTGTACAGAACAGAGAGATGGGTTACAAGTGTTTGGGGACATAGGTAACACTTTTAAGAACGAAAGTTAATTATTTTTCCTTTTCAAAACGTCTTTTGTTTTTTTAAAGGACTATAGCCGGAGAGGGCAGACACTGCCTTTCTCCAGGTTTAATTCGCCATACTCCCCCCAGAGTCGGCTTTTGGCGCAGCCAATGGTGGCAATATTGACCAGCAATCCCAGATGAGCGGCCAGGCCCAGGCCCCGGGGGTGAGCGATGCCCTGGCCGTCCACTAGAATGACGTCGGGCGGCCGGCGGAGTTGCTGCAGGGCGGCAATTAAGATAGGGGCTTCCCGGAAGGTGAGGAGACCGGGGATATAGGGAAAGGGCACCGGCCCGGAGACGCCGGCGGCTTCGACCAGGACCAGTTCCGGCAGGGACAGGACCACGGCAGCACCGTAGATTTTCCCATCGATCTTGCTATAGGCGGCATCTACCCCGGCAATCCATCTTGGCGGCGCCGGGAGAGGCTGCAGGCGCACCTGGGAACGCAGGCGTTCCTGGCAGGCCAGGGCTTCGGCAGGGGTTTGGGGCCAGTCTAAGCAATGACGACTGAGGACTGAGGACGGAACAGAAGATGCCAATATTTACTCGGTGGTTAAAAAGGCTGGAGATCGTGCACAAGTTCGGCCCGGTAGATGAAGGCGCCTTTACACTGGTCTAAGGTTTTTCGCCGCTTTGCATCAAGGCAAAATCAATAACCCGCTGACTTAACCAAATTCCCTGGCGCCGCATGTTGTGAATGGCATTAGTCAGAGAGGCTAGATGGCCCTCTCGTTTGGCACGTAACAACACGCCGATGGAGCCGGTAACCGACAGATTATGCAAGCGGGCCAAGCGACGGCCGGCCATTTCATCAATACAAACAGTCTTGATATTTTCCCGGAGGGCTAACTCAATGACTGAAGCCTCCCCCAGATCAAGTGAATTTTTGAGAAACGAGGTGATATTCAGTGGGTGCCGGCTTTTAAGAAGCCAGTCCGCCTGCTGAAACTCCGGGGCGGCGAAACGCCGGGGTCCACTATGCAGCATTTCTTGGCAGACTTCAAAAGGGACTATGACCCGTTGGTATAGTAGTTTTAGGATATGCAAATTGCCGGTAGCGGCCACCAGGGTGATAAGAGGCCCGGTGTTGATGACAATTTCGGCGGTTTTAGGCATGTTCGACATCTGCCAGCAATTCATCATCTGCCAAGTCTAACATGGCAGCGCCGAATTGGTGCAGTTGTAAAAGAAAAGTCACCCGGTCCAGCCCGACCAGCGAAGCAGCCTGGCCCGAAGACAGTCGCTGCATCTCGAACAACTTTACCGCCATGGCCATTTTCGCTTCGTGTTCAAACTGATCCCGGCTTTTTTGCAAGGCATCGGGCAGGATCTCGGGATAGTCTATTCTCATTTGGAGAGCCATAATAATTCCTTCTAGTGAACTAATAAATAATTATATTCTGAAAGTTACCATCTGGCCAGCAATTTACAGACTGGAGGGATCATGCACCAGTTCGGCGCTGTAGATAAAGGCGCCTTCCCGCCGGACCATCTGGCCCCGGCGTTTTTCCAGAATCCAGCCGCTGTCTTTTTTGCCGCCGAAGGGCAGACGCAACGGTGTGAAGGTAAAATCCGGGTTGAGATAGACCATGCCGAAGGTTTTTTGCAGGAGTTCCACGGCCGCGGCCGGAGCGCTGCCGAAAAGGGAGGCGGCGAAGGGGTAACGGGTGCGGACGGCTCGCCGGATGCCGTCGGCGGCATCGGTAACTTTAATCAGGGCCAGAAAGGGACCGAACATTTCCAGGTCGGGAACATCGGTCACTTCACAGACAATGGGTTTAATGAAGTCCCCGGTCAGATCGGGAGGCTGGAGAAACTTGGGGCTGTCCAGGCGGGGGAGGGCTTCCTGGAGGAGAAGGCGGGTGCGCTCGACTTTAATGGGGCCGATCCAGACTTCCGGGTCCCGGGGGTCTCCCACCTTCATTGTCGGGAGGAGATCCAGCAGCGCAGTTTTGACCGCCTCGTAGATCGGGGCGGCGATATAGGCTTTTTTCACCGTGGTGCAGTACTGGCCGCCGTTGATAAAGGCCCGGCGCACCAGGTAACGGGCGGCAGCTTCCACCGGCCCGTCAGCGGCCAGGATAGCCGCCGGCATACCGCTGGGACCGGCGAAAAAGAGTTTGGCAAAGGACAGCGGCCCGGGCCTCGTAGAGTCGGCCCACTTCACCGCCGCCGGAAATGAAAAAAGCCTGCACCTCCGGATCGGCAACGCAGGCGGCGCCGAATTTTTTATTGTCGAGCCCGGGATGGGGCTGAAAAGATGGAAAGGGGCGCAGCAGTTCAGTCAGGAGTTTGGCGGACTGCGGCGTTTGTGAAGAGAAACTGAAACGGAAGGTGTTGCCGCCCAGGACGGCGGCGCCTCCCACCCGACCCAACATCACCGGCACGGCATCGTAGGGAAAGATGGCGGCAACGGTGCCGTAGGGAGTTTTGTCGAGGACCTCGGGCACGTCTTTTTCCATGGTCTCCAGATGTTCGACCGCGAGCTGCACTTCAATGGCGGCGACCCGGCAAGGAGTGCCGGTATCGTCACCCGCGGCGGCCACCAGGGCTTCCTGATGGCTTCTCAGAGAATCGGCGAGAGAAGTCAACAGCTTGAGCCTGGCTGAGATTTCCGGAGGAACAAGTTCGATTCGGCTTCGGGAGATTGCCTGGTCGGGCTTCAGTATTATTCATAGATTATTTTTACCGATTGCCCAAAGTCATCATGTTTAAAATCACCACAAAGAATGAAAACCGAAATTGGCCTGTTGAGTTTGAATCTTTTCGGCTTACGGCTCACGGTTTTCATCCCGAGGCACCGGGTGGAGGCCCGTCGCTTCCCGCCCGAGCGGCCTAAGACATTATCGCCGGACAAGCTCCCGGCAGAGCTGAATTTTTTGTCTTTTTCGGAATTTTACTATAAAATGGAAAAAAAGCGCAAGTTTTGCAATTTAAGGAGCGAGGTCGGGATTGCTCTATCTACTCTGGATCAGCGGAGCCTCATCATTCTGGGTCGGAGCGCTGTTGGCGCAGATCAACGGCTATCCGGTAAAAATCGTTTTAAGTTTGGGAGCAGCAGCAGTCCTGGCCCTGGGGCAGGGTGCGGTAATCTGGCGACTTCGCTGGGGCAGGGATATCTTCGCCAGTGTTATGCTAGGATTTTTATCGGCCTGTTTCGGGTTTTATCTTCAAAGCCATCACTGGGCGAGTGAATTATTCATTTTAGGTTTTTTACTGACTCTGGCGAATTTTAATGCTTTGTTGGCCCAGAGATGGGAGCAGGAATGGAAATTACTCATAACCGAGGGAACACCTAACGTTCCGGACGGCGCGGCCAGAGGGCTGGTTTTTACCCTGGTTAATATTCTTATTATTAGCGGTTTGCTGCTCATCTGGTTTTTCCCGCCGACGCCATTACCGGGGCGCGGGGGCGCCTGGGTTTTGGCGACTGCGGCAGTGCTGAACCAGGAGTTAATCAAAAGGAAATACTATGCGTCATATCGCAACAGCGTCATCCTGGCCTGGATGTCAACAGCTTTTCTGGTGGGGCTGAGCCTGTGGCTGCTGGCGGTGCTTTATCTGAGAGGACTTAGTTGAAAAAAATGATCGGCGGTCAGTCGTCAGTGGTCAGGGTACGGTTACCCGGGGCCTGGAGTTGGCGCCGGATCTTGGTTATAGGATTGGTCTGCGCCTTATTGCCCGGCTGCAGTGTAAATCTGACCCGGATATTTGTTCCACTGGCTTATGCCGGCATTGGCACGGGTATTGCCTTATTGGTCTCGCCTTCGGTGACCGCGGCCATTGTCGGTTTTGTGCTGGGGGGCATAATCGGCGCCGCAGTATATAATAATTCTTTAAAGACGGATTTAATGGAGCGGCAGGATCAATTTCGGAGTTCCAGGCCATGACGTCGGTGCCGGCGGACATCCAGGAAAAGAAAGCGGTACAAAATATTCTGGAACTTGATCAGGTGCAGCAGGACCTGCTGTTGATGCTGAAACAGACCGGGACCTTTCTCTCCGGTGAAGAATTGGGCAGCCGCCTGGGCTTAAGTCGGACGGCTGTGTGGAAGCGGATTGAGCGGTTACGGACCTGCGGTTATCTGGTGGAGGGAAGTTCCCGTCGGGGTTATCGGCTGGAACCCGAACAGGACCTTCTGCTGGCGGCAGAAATTATGGCTGAGCTGCCGCTGCAGCGGCTAAAGGGGCCGGTGTGGCATTTTGTCAGCCTGCCGTCGACCAATGATTTAGCCAAAGATTTTGCCCGCCGAGGGTATCCGGAGGGTTCGGTGCTGTTGGCGGAAACCCAGACTGCCGGCCGTGGCCGTTTAGGTCGGGTGTGGGAATCACCATTAGGAAAAGGAATTTATCTTTCCATAATCTTGCGGCCGCCCCTGCCCCCGACGGAGCTTCCCAAGCTGACGTTGACGGCAGCGGTGGCAGTGGTGGAGGCCCTCAAAAAGATTACACCCCTAAAAATCGGGATCAAGTGGCCCAATGATATTTTGCTGGACGGTAAAAAACTCGGGGGAATTCTCACCGAAATGGAAACGGAAAGCGACCGCATGAGTTACGTGATTTTAGGAGTGGGGCTAAATATTAATACGGCAATTTTTCCGGATTATTTGCAGATGCTGGCCACTTCTCTCGCCGGCACGGGCCGGACCTATTCCCGCCTTGCCATTGTCAGGGCTTTTTTGAGCGCCATGGATGAATTGTATGGGAATTTTTTAAATCAAAAGTTCCCGGAAATTCTGGATTTATGGCGCCGGGCCGCGGTAACTTTGGGAAAACCGGTAAAAGTGAAACTGGGGGGGCGGGAAATTTCCGGGCTAGCCGTGGACGTAGCTCCGGATGGAGCCCTGCTGGTGGAGAAACCGGGTGGGGAAGTCCAAAGAATAATTTCCGGTGAAATAGAAGGCCCCCTGCCGGTAGGGTCAGGAGGCCGTTAACGAAAAAAAGAATTATTTTTTGAGACCTTCGATCTCAGATTTTAAGCGCTCTACTTCCGCTTTATAACGCTCCACATCCTCGGAGCCAACAGATGTTTCCGGGGTGGCGGTATCGGATTTCTTGAAAAATTTATCTTTGGCTTCTTCATACCCTAAATAAACCGCCAGCGCTCCACCCAGGAGCAACAGCAGGGGAATGGAGCCGGCTAAAAGATTAAGAAATTGTTTCCACCAGATGCCCAGCCCGATAAGACCCAGGGCCAGTGCCGCCAGACCGCCAGTTAATGCCGTCATACAATTACCTCCTTAATTTTCCATGAGCCTAGTTCATTTTTTGAAAAAAATTCTTGAGCCTTGATGGCCGAATCTCGCTTATGTCATTCTTAAACATCCGATAAATATCATACTTTAAAGATTTAAGCAAGACTATCCTGTACCATTTTTCTCAAGATCGGGATAAGATGATTAGGTGTCTGAATAGATTAAAAATTTAGTATTATTGACAAATGACCGTAAGGTTTTTATAATAATAGTGATAAAAAATACCCATCAGATTTTTTTTACACGTTCCTATATATTTCATTACAGTTAGAAGATTAGAACGCACATTATGGCTGAACAGGATTACTATAAGATCTTGGGGGTGCCCCGCACTGCCACCCCGGAAGAATTGAAAAAGGCTTATCGGGCTTTGGCAAATAAGTATCACCCTGACAAAAATAAAGGTGATAGTCAAGCCGAAGAAATGTTTAAAAGGATTAGTGAGGCCTATGCAGTTTTAAGCAACCCGGAGAAGCGGCAGGAGTATGATGCCATGGGATCTTCGGCCTTTCGAGGCAAGTTTTCCCAGGAAGACATATTCCGCGGCTTCGATTTCGGCACCTTCAAGGATATGGGTTTGGGGGGTGACATCCTTGGCCGCATCTTCGGGGGGCAGGGCTGGACCGCTACCGGATTGGGGAAAAAAGGGCGCAGCAAGTATTTCGACTTTTCGAGCTTTGGGGATTTGGGGAGTGGTGAGCCTACTTCCCAGGGTCAAAGTTTGCAGCTGGAGTTGCCCTTAACTCTCCACGAGATGGCTTTTGGTGTGGAAAAGGTTGTGGAGTTTCAACGGCACGGGCAGGTGGAGAAGGTTTCCGTTAAAATTCCACCGGGGACGATGCATGGGAAAAAGCTGCGGGTTCCCGGTAAAGGCAACCCCCATCCCGGCGGTGGTCAACCGGGTGATCTATATATCAAAATTAAGGAAATTGCTCACCCGGTTTTTAAACGTGAGGGGCATGACCTCTACGTTGACAAGCACATAAAATTTTCCGAAGCCGTCTTAGGGACTAAACTTACGGTTCCGACCTTGGATGGCAAAACCTTAAGTCTAAAAATCCCTCCCGGGACCAACAGCAATACTAAAATGCGATTGAAGGGACACGGCCTGCCCATGGGCAACGGCAAGACCCGGGGGGATGAATATGTGCGGATTATTATAGATATTCCCCCATTGCTCAATAAAAAACAGAAAGCCCTGATCGAAGAGCTGGCCAAAGAGGGAATGTAGAGCTGTCGGTGTGGATGAAGCTGAACTGCTGCCCGCGGCCCAAGATTATCGTTTACTCCTGGGGAAAGGGTATCCATGCCAGGCGAGCCTGGCTTTAGTGGGAAATCGCTATAACCTCCCCGCTGCCTCTCGGCAGATGTCTGCGCCGGGGGGTCTTCAATCCGGCGGTAGCCGGGCAGCGACGTCGGAAGTTGGCTCAGGTGCGAAATTTAGCCGGCCGACCGTTGGCCTTGGATGGTCATAATGTTGTGATCACTTTGGAGGGGGCCTTGCGGGGCACACCAGTGATGGCGGCGGATGATGGCTTTATCCGGGATATCGGTCAAGTCTCCCACAGATTTCGCCTTACTTCCCTGACTGAGAAAGTTTTACAGGATATAAGCTGTTACTTAGGCTCTCATGGCCTAGGTCCGGTACTGTTTTGGTATGATGGGCCCATGAGTCGAAGTGGCGAATTAGCGGCGATAACTCGCCGGATTCTGCAAAATTATCAGATAACCGGAGACGCTCAAGCAGTAGCGGTTCCCGAAAAATACCTGTTGGAATTCCGGGGAGTCATAGGCAGCAGCGACACGTATCTCATTGATCGATCAGAGCAGGTGGTCGATGTGGCTGGAGAAATAATCCGCCAATTGCCTCAGGTCAAAATTATTACCCTGGCGGGTTAAGAGGCGGCAGTATCAAAAAATTGATTAGATTTACAAGCCAGGATAATGCCTGACCATTTGCCTCAAAGCCAGAAAATTGCAGGAATTATCAGGCGAATTAAAGCAAAACGACTTGACAGCCGAAAAATATAAGATACATTTATAATTCTTGACAACCAGACGGATTGGCGGGTTGCCTCAAAGTGGAAGATCATGAAAATGCAATAAACGGATTTATCACAGAAATTTTTCGTCAGGTTGATTTAATAAGGGAGGAGGCGAAAATGGATGCCGGGCGTAAGGGTCAAAGCAAATGAGCCCTTCGAGATCGCCTTAAAGAGATTTAAAAAACAATGCGAAAAAGCTGGGATTTTATCGGAAATCAGGAAACGGGAACACTATGAAAAACCCAGCATAAAGCGGAAGAAAAAAGCTTTGGCGGCAAAGAAGCGGGCTCTAAAGAGAATACGGAAATTAGGGGCCAGATAATGTCGCTTCTCAACGACATAGACCACTGTTTTAAAACTGCGCTAAAAAATCAGCATCGCCTGGAACTTTCGACGTTGCGCCTCCTTAAAACGGCACTGAAAAATCGACAGATCCAGGAGAGACGTTCGTTGACCGAGGCGGAGGTCGTAGGAGTTATTACTAGTCAGGTAAAACAGCGGCGGGACTCAATTGAGGAGTTTAGACGTGCCGGGAGAAACGATTTAGCCCAACAAGAAGAGGAGGAATTACGATTCCTCCTTTCTTTTTTGCCCCAGCAATTGACGGCGACAGAAATCCGGCGGGAATTAGAAAGTATTATTTCTGAAATAAAAGCTGTTGGTCCAGGAGATTTAGGCCGGGTAATGAAAGCCGCCATGCCTAAAATGGCCGGCCGGGCTGATGGCAAAGCAATAAATTTAGTCGCAAAGGAATTATTGTCCGGGGACTAGATTTTTCGTCCGGGTCCATAGTTTGGTTCAGTAATTTGGCAGTAAAATGGCGCAGCAGACATTAAAAGTTCTTGAATTTCCCCAATTAATAAAAATATTGCAACGTTTTGCCGCTTCTCTGCCGGGGCGGCGGAACCTGGCGAATCTGCAACCCAGTTGGAATTTTGACGAGGTGCAAGCCCGACTGCAGGAAGTTGATGAACTTGCAGAGTTGACGCTTGTGGAAGGACCTTGTCCTCTGGAGGGTTGTCCTGATCTGGCGGCCATTCTCAAGAGAGTAATGGTGCCGGGAAGTATTCTGCTTCCGGATGATTTAAATCAAATTTTAGCGGTTTTACGCCTGATCAGCCGGGTGCGCAGATATTTTCAAGGAATAAAAGAGCGGCAGCCGCTCATCGCCCGTTATGGCCAGCAGTTGCGAGATCTGGTCGAACTAAAGCAAGCCATACAAGCTGCGATCAGCCCGCATGGTATGATTCTGGATCAGGCCAGTGAGGAATTGGGACGTTTGCGACAGGAGATGCAGGCTTCCCGCCAACAGATCAGCCGTAAATTACACCACCTTTTCGGCCAGGCAGCCATACGTGAAGTTTTACAAGATCAGGTAATTTCTCAACGGAACGGGCGTTATGTTATTCCCATAAAGGCTGATTTTAAAGGAAAAATTAACGGCATTATTCACGACCAGTCCCAGAGTAAAGCCACGCTGTTTTTGGAACCTTTTGAAATTGTAGGTTTAAATAACAATCTCAATCTATTGGCGGGGGAAGAAAAACGGGAAGAAGAAAGGATACTCCTGGAGTTAACCAATGTCGTGCGGGCCTATGTGGAAATTATTCAGGAAAATCTTAAGCTGATCGGTGAAGTTGACGCCTTGCAGGCCAGGGTGTTATATGCCCGGGAATATCAGGCCCGAACCCCGGGATTAACTCGCCAGGGGCGCGTAACATTAAAAGAAGCCCGCCATCCCTTACTGCTCCAGCGCGACAAGTTGGAGAAAGGATTTCAGACCACCATCCCGGTGGAACTGGAACTCAGGCCGCAGTCCCGCTTCCTGGTGTTATCAGGGGCCAATACCGGCGGTAAGACGGTAACGTTAAAAACGTTAGGATTGCTTTGTATTATGGCCCAATGCGGCATCCCCTTACCGGTGGCGGAGGGAAGTGAAGTCTGTGTTTTTGAAGGAATCTTTGCCGATATCGGCGATACCCAGGATCTCACCCATAATCTCAGCACTTTTTCAGCCCATATAAAAAGGGCGGCAGACATATTGGCCAAAACTGCAGGCAGGTGTTTAGTGTTGCTTGATGAGTTGGGCACAGCCACCGACCCGGCTGAAGGTGGCGCCTTGGCCCTGGCTTTGCTTCGAGCCTTGGGCCGGTCTGGGGCCTATGGGTTGGTGACCACCCACTACCACCTGATCAAGGCCTTTGCCCATGAAGAGCCAGGGTTTGCCAATGTGGCGGTGCTGTTTGATGAACAGACGCAGAAGCCTTTATACCGTTTGGCTTACGGGGTAGCCGGTCCAAGTAATGCGTTAAATATTGCCCGGGAATTGGGATTGCCTGAAGAAATTATTACGGAGGCGGAGAACTATCTGGGGCAGGAAGGGTTGCAGGCCTTACAGCAGTTGGCTAAGTGCGAATCGGCTCAGCAGAACCTGGCGCAGCGGGAACAGGATTTGCGGCAGGCGGAAGTCCAATTACAGCGCCGGGAAGAAGAACTGGAAAATCTTCGGGATAATCTGGCCAGGGAGCGCCGGCAACTTATGGAGGAGGAACGCCGGGAAATAACTGCGGCGATTAAAAAAGCGGAGGCGGAGTTCAAAGAGATCTTGCAACGCTTGGAGAATCGCCAGGATTCGTGGGGGCGACTGCGCCAGGAGTTTTCGGCGGGACAAAAACGATTACGACTTTTGGTCACGCCTTCTGAGAAATCCAAGCCGGCCAAAGAATTTAAACCGGAACCTGGTCAAAAAGTCTATATTATCCCTTTGGGACAGAGAGGCGTGGTGGTTTCCGGGCCGGACAAAGAAGGTCGCCAAGAGGTGCAGGTGGGGGCGGTAAAGCTTCGTCTCGCCCCTCAAGACATGCAGGCGGCGTCGGGAGGTTTGGACCAAGGACGAGTTTTTCGGGGCAGGAGCACAGGTGGTGTCAGTATGGCCGAGGAACCTTCGGACTGGCGATCGCCAACCCTGAATATTATCGGCCTGCGGGTGGCTGAAGCCTTGCCTCTGGTGGACAAGCTGTTAGACCAGGCGGTTTTGCATAATTGCCGCCAGGTTGAAATTATTCACGGTATCGGCACCGGTCGTCTACAGCAGGCGGTGCGACAACATTTGCAGCAACACGGCATGGTGAAAGAAATTCAAGCCGCGGAAAAAACGCCGGCAGGACGAGGCGTTACCGTGGTCGAGCTTAAGGACTAACAGGTGTTGTTAACAACCGCGGTGTTAATTATCACACCCAGGAATTTGTAGAATTACTTATGTCTCCTTTCATCCCGGAAGCAAAGCTGTTGGAGATTAAAGAAGCAGCGCCGATCGCTGAAGTAATCGGACAGTATGTCAGGTTAAACCAGCGGGGGCGTTATTTAGTGGGCTTATGCCCCTTTCACGCCGAAAAGACCCCTTCCTTCACGGTTTATCCCGAACGCAACATCTTTCATTGTTTCGGCTGCGGAGCCGGCGGCAATGTTTTTACTTTTCTGATGCAGCATCTGCGGCTGAGCTTCCCGGAGTCCGCGGCTGAATTGGCCCAAAAATACGGCATCTCCCTGCAATGGCAAAAAGGGGGTACTTCGGCCCAGACCCAAGCACATCGGCAGCGTCAGGCCTTCTATGAAGTCAACGAGCTGGCGGCGAAATTTTTTGAAAATAATTTAGCCCAGCCGCAACGGGGAGAGATTGCCAGACAATATCTGGCCCGGCGGGGATTGCCGGAGGCGGTGGCTAAAAATTATCGATTGGGATACGCCCCGGAAGAGTGGCGTTTGCTGACCCGGACCTTATCAAATCAGCAGGCTAATCTGGAGGCGGCGCTGCATCTGGGATTGATTGCGGAGCGAAACGGCGGCGGCCACTACGATCGTTTTCGGGGTCGGCTCATCTTTCCGATCTTTGATATGCAAGGGCGGATTATTGCCTTTGGCGGGAGAATTATCGGCGAGGGGGAGCCCAAATACCTCAATTCACCTGAAAGCCAGCTTTATTCCAAGGCCCGAAACTTGTATGGTTTATATCAGGCCCGGGAGGCTATTCGGAAACAAGATCTAGCCATATTGGTGGAAGGATATATAGATTTGCTGGCGTTGCGGTCCCGAGGGATCGAACCGGTGGTGGCGACCCTGGGGACAGCTCTGACCCGGGAGCAGGTCCGTTTGCTTAAGGGTTACACTTCCCGGGTGTTGTTGGTTTTCGACGCCGATGCCGCCGGACTAAAAGCTATGCAGCGCAGTTTACCGCATTTTGCCGGAGAGCGCTTGTCGGCCCGGGTTCTAACGCTGCCGGTCGGGGAAGACCCGGACAGCTATGCGGCCAAGCACGGGGTGGAAATATTTACCGATCCGTGGGAGCAGGCCCAGCCATTATTTAGCTTTATACTTGATCAATCGACCGCTGGCTCAGGGGATGATTTTGAAAGTAAATTGGCAGCCTTCGAGAGCCTTAAACCATATTTCCAGGGTGAAGTAGATCCGGTGGAAAAGAGCCTCTGGCTGCAGATGGCAGCCAAACGTTTAGCCGTCCCGGAATCTGCTTTAGAAGCATCTTTACAGTCGCAGCGGCCGACAATCATACCTGCAGTTAAGACCTGCCAGGAAGAAACCTTAAATCTGGAGAAGAGATTTATTAAATTACTTCTAACGTATCCGGAAGTGCTGTCCAGTTTTGACCTGGAAAAATATTTGGATCAATTTATGCATCCCGAGATGCAGACGATCGCGCACTACATCCACGCCTGTTATCAGCAGGTAGGTTACCTGGATCATAGCCTGTTAGTAACCCAGATTGAAGAAGAAGCTATCTGTCGCCGAGTTTGTGCCCTGGCGTTGGGAGGAGAGGAGTATCGGCTGGAAAATTTGGAAGCGGAGTTAATGGACTACAGGCGCGGCTTTCAGAAAAATCAGCTCAAAAGGGAACTTCAACAGTTAAAGGAAAAAATGACTAATGTGTATAAAATTGGCAAAGAAGGAGGTGATTATTTAGCCTTGCAGGCCCAATGGCAAGATCTCAGGCAAAGGCTGAAAAATTTAGAAAGCTCTCACTAATTGGGGGGGGAAAGGAGAAAGGTGATGGGCAAGGGAGTGACTATTGACAAATTGGGGGTATTGTCTTTGGAAAATCCGCATAGCTATATTTCTTTTGAAGAGTATACCGAAACCGAGGTCCCGACGCCGATATTTTCAGAAGGCGCCGAGGAGATTATGGCCCTGGAAGACCTCGATTTTGAGTTATTAACAATGTCTGCCAAACATACTTTATCCTCGCCGCCGGAGACCGAGCCTACAGAATCATTACTACAGATTGAAGCCAATCCTCTAATGCGCATTGACGACCCGGTGAAAATGTATTTAAAAGATATGGGAACGGTATCTTTGCTCACTCGGGAGGGAGAGATTGAGATTGCCAAGAGAATCCGGGAGGGCACCAAAGAGATGATGTTGGCCTTGTTGGAAACTCCCTGGGGCGTGAAGGAGATTTTAGACCTTGCCAATCATCTGGACCAGGAGAAACAAGGCCAATTTGAAGATTGCGGAGATTTTCCGGAAGAAGAAGATCTAGAACAGCCTGTGCCTCGAGACCATTGGGGGCAACTTGTATTAGAGGCACGTAGGTTGCATAACCGGATGCAACGGATGCAGCATTGTTTGCTGAAGAAAAATCTGCCCGAGGCGCAAAGACTGCGATTAGAGGCTTGGTTGCAGCGGAAGCATCAAGAGATGATTCAGATCCAGAGGCATATTAAAATTCCACCGCTGCACTTCTTAAAAATATTTCGCAAAATTAATGAGTTAAGCTGTATAGTGCGAACTTGCCGGAAAGAAATGACCGCCTGTTGGGAAAAAGCCACTCTCAAGGAAGCTGATTTCTGCAGGCTGGCGCAGGCGCGAAAAGACCCACAAAAGAGAATGAAGAATTATTCCCTTGAGGCGATGAAATTGGCGGAGACATGGCGCCAGGCTCAGAGGCGGTTGAAAAAAATCGAACAGGAAACCGGAGTGACCGCAGATACTCTCCTGGATATTCAGGGCAGGCTTAAAAAAGGGGAGCGCCAGACATCCCGGGCAAAAAGTGAATTAGTGGAAGCTAACTTACGTCTGGTCGTCAGCATTGCCAAAAAATACACTAATCGGGGTTTGCAGTTCCTGGACCTGATCCAGGAAGGAAATATCGGCCTCATGAAGGCCGTGGAAAAATTTGAGTACGAGCGAGGCTATAAATTCAGCACGTATGCCACCTGGTGGATTCGTCAAGCGATTACGCGAGCTATTGCGGACCAGGCCCGGACGATTCGAATCCCTGTGCATATGATTGAGACAATTAATAAATTACTGCGGACTTCCAGATATCTGGTACAAGAAATCGGGCGCGAACCGACTCCCGAGGAGTTGGCGGAAAAAATGGAGTACCCCTGGAAAAAGTCCGCAAGGTATTAAAGATTGCCAAAGAGCCAATCTCTTTGGAAACCCCCATCGGCGATGAAGAAGATAGTTCTCTGGCTGATTTTATTGAAGACAAGAAAATAACTTCACCCACCGAGGCCATTGAGAATCTTAATCTGGCTGAGATCACTCGCACGGTCCTGTCCACCCTGACCCCCAGGGAAGAAAAAGTAATCAGAATGCGATTTGGGATCGGTGAAAAATCTGATCATACCCTGGAAGAGGTGGGGCGCAAATTTATGGTCACTCGAGAAAGAATTAGACAGATTGAAGCCAAGGCCCTGAGAAAATTACGTCATGCCTCCCGAATCAGGCGGTTACAAAGTTTTGCTGAGAATTAATGATTATTCCCCAAAAGTCGAAAGCGGGAACTTTTATATTCAATAATTATTGATTATATATTATAATAATATTTTGCTCAAAGATGGGCAAGAGATCACCCAGGGCCCATAGCTCAACGGTCAGAGCCACCGGCTCATAACCGGAAGGTTCCTGGTTCGAATCCAGGTGGGCCCACCAAAATTATGACCATGCAGATAAAATTACTTTGGATCTACCAACACAATAGAATTTTTTAATAGAAGTCTGGGGTGCCGAAAGAGCACCCCAAATTTTTTTCATATGAGCGTACCAGTCGATCAAATATTGGCTTTAGTAGAAAAAGAGGCCCCGGCAGGGTTGGCTTATGCCTGGGATCGAGTCGGTTTGCTTATAGGTTCCAAGCATCAAGAGGTTAATAAGCTGGTTGTGGCCCTGGAGGCTTCAGAGGTGGTTTTGCAGGGGGCCGTGGCAGTGGGAGCACAGATGGTGCTAAGCCATCACCCACTCTTGTTCCAGCCGGTGGAACGATTTTGTACGGATAAGCCTCTGGAGCGCACCTTGGCCTATGCCATTAAACATGATTTGGCCGTAGCCGCGGCGCATACCAATTTGGATATCGCCGGTAATGGTTTAAATGTTTATCTGGCCCGGCTTTTGGGCCTGACCAACACCGAGCCCCTTGAGATAACCAAAAATGAACTCCTGATAAAGCTAACGGTTTTTGTGCCGGTGGGGTATGAAGACCATATCAGGGAAGCTGTCAGCCGGGTCGGCGCCGGAATAATTGGAAACTATGCCAATTGCTCTTTTTTCGTCAGAGGACAGGGAACGTATACACCCGGAACAGGAGCCAAACCTTGGCGAGGGAAGGTTTCAGAACTTAGTCGAGTGGCTGAATCACGCCTGGAGGTTGTGGTACCCGAAGGATTGGTCGCAAGAGTGTTGCAGGAGTTGAAATTGGCCCATCCTTATGAAGAAGTCGCCTATGATTTATATCCTTTAAAAAATAAAGGCATTTCTTTTGGAATCGGTCAAATAGGAGAGTGGCCGGAGCCGAGGCCTTTTGAAACGATCTCAGCCGAATTAAAAAAGATTTTTAAGGTCCCCCACATAAAGATGATCGGCAAATCCCCCAATCTGGTAAAACGAGTTGCTGTCTGTGGGGGTAGTGGTGGCGAACTCATTTCCCGGGCCAGGGAAGTGGGAGCAGATATGTACATTACCGGGGATATCCGTTATCATCAAGCGGTTCCCTGGTGCGAAGAAAATATGGTAATTTTGGACCTTGGGCATTTTGCCACTGAGGTCCTTTTTATTCCTGAATGGGGACGGCGGTTGAAAGCAGCTCTGGAAGCTGCTTCTTTGCCGGTGGAGGTAGTTGTTGATACCTGGGCAAGGGATCCATTTGTGTATATCTGAGGCTGGACTCAGATGCAGCTCAAAGTGCTCCAGAAATCACCTGCAAAGCAGGGCGGCCGCGTTTCATTGAATGAAATTATGACAGTGGAGGACAATTTTGTTACCGGAACTTAATAACCTAATCTCACTACAAACGGTTGATTTAGAAATTAAGGGCCTGATGCAGGTCCAACAGGAATTACCGGAGAGTATGAGAGGGCTTGAAAGCAAATTGGCGGAAATAAAGACTTTAACTTCTGAAAAAGAGCTGGAGCTGGAAGAAATTAAAAAACAGCATCGTCAATTGGAAACAGAGATGGCCATGCTGGATGATGGCATCACTCGAAGTCGGCAGCGTCTTATGGAAATTAAAGATAATATAGAATATAAGGCGATGCTTAAGGAAATTGCCTTTAAAGAAGATCGAAAGGATCAAAAGGAAACGGAAATTCTGGAAGTTATTGACCAGGTTGAAAACCACAGCTCCGATTTGACTTCTTTAACCCAGGAAGTTACCAGCCGCCAGGAAGTTTTGGATAAAATGCGGGCTGAAGTTCAGGCCGAGATTGCGGAGCAGATGAAAAAGTTACATGACTTACAGGCTCAACGGCAGGAAATTCAGAAAAACATCCCTAAACAACTTTTAAAACGCTATGATTTTATCAGGGAAAAACGCCAGGGAATTGCCATCACCGGAGTCCGGAACGGGGTCTGTCTAGCTTGTCATATGAATTTACCGCCTCAGAAGTTTATTGAATTGCAAATGGATAAGGAGCTTATGACCTGCCCCCATTGTCAGCGGATCATCTATTTTACCCCCCATGACGAAAATGGCAATTCTGATCCTGCCGAAGCAGCTTGACCTCGCCTTCCCTTGATAATTTTTGAGGCTGTCAACCATGACAGCCTCAAAAACCCTTGCGTCTTCACCTGATGAGTCAATTTCGGGTTGAAAAAGTTTTATGGCTGTGCTATTTCAGGTGGACCGAGAGGTGCAGGATCCTTTATAAACCAAGGCATTGACCTCAAAGGAAAAATTACATAAAATATAAAGTATAAATCATCAGAGCAGGCTAGATGATCGCTGGCCAACAACATGTTGGCGGGAGGAAAGTCCGAGCTCCGCAGGGCAAGGTGCTGGGTAACACCCAGTGGGGGCAACCTTAAGGAAAGTGCCACAGAAAATAAACCGCCGGAGCAGATATTTTGCTGCGGTAAGGGTGAAACGGTGAGGTAAGAGCTCACCAGTTCCAGTGGCGACACTGGAAGCTCGGTAAACCCCACCTGGAGCAAGGCCAAATAGGGGAGCGTTTGAAGGCGGCCCGTCTGAGGCTCCCGGGTAGGCTGCTGGAGGTCGCAGGCAACTGCGATCCTAGAGGAATGATCATCACCGGATTTTTCCGGAACAGAACTCGGCTTACGGCCTGCTCTCGATGATTTGTGGCCGGCCAAACTCCCCTTTTTTGCCTCATGTCTAATGCATGATGCACCCCCTGAAATGAGCATGAAACAGAGCTGCAAGATGTTACCAGCGGTCCTTAAACGGAAAATCTTGCCTTTAAAAAGCTCTAATTCTCTCAAGAATTTCCATAATTGTTTTTATTGCTTTTTTGGTGGCTGAATTAATAGCACTACTTGCGAGGTTTTGGACCCCAATGGACCAATGTGTCAAGCCCAACGGCGCACTCAGCAATGAAAAACCCTATCTTTCAGTGGTAATTCCAGTTTATAACGAAGAGGAGAATCTCCCGGAACTTGGCCGGCGTTTATTGTCTACTCTTAACGGACTCCCTTACCGTTATGAAATCATCTTTGTAGATGACGGCTCCGGGGATCGATCCTGGGAAATTATTTCCCGGATGCATCAGGAATATCCGGAGCAGGTGCGGGGACTGCAATTTATCCGTAATTTCGGCCAGCATCCGGCAATTTTCGCAGGTTTTCAAGAGACCAGGGGAGACGTCATCGTGACCCTGGACGCCGACCTGCAAAATCCCCCGGAAGAGATACCTAAACTGGTGGCCAAAATCGAGGCAGGGTATGATACTGTCGGCGGTTGGCGGGAAATCCGTCGAGATTCTTATTTTCGGCGTCTGCCGTCCGCGGTTATCAACTGGCTGATGTCGAAGGTAACCGGCGTGTATTTGCATGACTACGGCTGCATGCTGCGGGCCTACCGCCGGGAAGTGATCGACAGCATTAATCAATGCCAGGAATCCACCAGTTTTATCCCGGCTCTGGCCAACATGTTTGCCCGCCGCATCACCGAGGTGCCGGTAGCCCATGCCGAGCGCACCAAAGGCGAATCGAAATACAGCCTGGTGAAATTAATCCGCCTCAATTTCGATTTCATGACCGGTTTCTCACACCTGCCCATTCACGCCGTGGGGTTATTGGGGTTAGGTATCGCCATTATCGGCCTGGCCTTCGGTCTTTTCCTGATGCTTCGGCGTTTATGGGTCGGGCCGGAAGTAGAAGGGGTTTTTACCCTGTTTGCCATCCTTTTTGTCTTTGCCGGCCTGCAGATGTTCGGTCTGGCCCTCATAGGGGAATACGTCGGCCGCATTTACCGGGAGGTGCGCCAGCGGCCAAGGTTTGTGGTCCGGCAGGAGTTGGGGGGAGTGGGAAAACACTAGATGGTTGGAGGGTTGTCATGATAATTACGGTTACGGATGAAAGAGAGATTAAAGGGTGTCAACAGAAATTATGTCACATATTAAAGGAAAAATTATCTTTTCAAGATACTTATAAGTTTGGAGATCCAGGCTATACTTTTACTCATAATATAAATCATAACAAAAACATATGGTGGCATTACCATCCATGGGAAGGTAAAAGCGGGCCATGTCATAGTAATTTATTTGGATTTTTTCCACTTTTTAAAAATTCAACAAATGACATAGATTTAACGATTAATATACCAATTAGAGACATTAACAGAAGATATACGGGTTTATTTGCAAAAAATTTAAAAAATGATGAAATATTTGTCATTCATCGAGGAAAGTTTCATCGAAGAACCAAAGAAGATTTTAAAAGTTTTTTTAATGGAAAGATTGTTGAAATACTTGATGGTGACAAAACAGAAATATTATTTTATGTAATGAGTCTAACTAGTTTCAATTTTATAATTGATGAGCTAACTCTTTTTTTAACAACCGTAATTAATTTTAAAAAAGCCTTTCGATCAAAAAGATAACTTCATAGATTATTGCTTATTTCCAAGTTGCACTTGGTATTCAAGGGGACGTTAATGAAATATACAATAGTTTTAAAAAAGACTGAAGAGGGTTATAGTGTGTTCTGCCCCGGTCTGCCTGGTTGTTGGTCTCAGGGGGATACTGAAGCAGAAGCACTGGAAAATATCCAGGACGCTATTAGCGAATATCTCGCTGCCAGAAATAAAGAAAATTAAGAATATAAATATATCATATTGAGAATACAAAAAAATCCCCTCTCCCCTTGAGGGGAGAGGGTCAGGGTGAGGGGTGAAGGCTTGACCAAGCAACTTGCCCGCAATTTACGAAAAAGTTCATCTGATGCCGAAAGATTGCTGTGGTTTTATCTACGTGAAAGACGATAAAGGGATTCAAATTCAGACGTCAATATGCCATCGGCCCGTTTATTGTTGATTTTGTCTGTTTGGACAAGAAATTAATTATCGAGGTTGACGGCGGGCAGCATGCTGAAATGATAACTGCGGATTTACAAAGAACAGAATTTCTCAATAAAAATGGATATTCAGTATTACGATTTTGGAATAATGAAGTTTTAAAAGAAACTGAGACTGTTTTGAATGTGATATTGACCAACTTGACAACTGCTTAACCCCCTCACCCTAACCCTCTCCCCCAAGGGGGAGAGGGGATATAACTATTTATGTTTTTATTGGAGGTTTCTATGCGTATCATCTTCATGGGTTACAGTGATATCGGTCACATCTGCCTGGAGGTGCTCATCGATCTGTGCCGCCAGTTTCAGGATGAAATTGTGGCAGTGGTGACGCATGAGGATAATCCCCGGGAACAGATCTGGTTTAAGTCGGTGCGGAACCTGGCCCAGGCTCACAATCTGCCAATTTATACGCCGCCTGATCCGAATGACCCGGCCTTTGTGGATTTTTTGCGGAGCCTCTCCCCGGATTTTATCTTTTCCTGTTACTATCGATTCATGCTCAAACAGCCCCTATTGGACATTCCGAAAATGGGCGCCCTTAATATGCATGGCAGCCTTCTGCCCCGCTACCGGGGGCGCTGCCCGCTGAACTGGGTCCTGGTCCATGGTGAACCCTTAACCGGAGTGACCCTGCACTATATGGAAGCCAAACCCGATTGCGGCGATATCGTCGCTCAGGGCCAGGTGCCCATAACTTTTGAAGATACGGCTTTAAGTTTATCCCACAAAATGACCGGAGTTGCTGGGGAACTGCTGCGCCGCAGCTATCCCCTGCTCCGGATGGATGCGGCCCCCAGGATACGCCAGGATCACAGGCGGGCCAGTTATTTTGGCGGTCGGACGCCGGAAGACGGGCGCATCGACTGGCATCAGACGGTTGAGCAGATTTACAATCTTATCCGAGCCGTTACCCATCCATTCCCGGGGGCTTTTACAAGTTGGAAGAACAGAAAAATCTTTCTCTGGTCTGCCCGGGTTGACACCCGGTACGCCGGTCCGGATCTGCCGCCGGGTAAAGTCTTTTGGGCTCCTGAGGATAACCGCCTGCGAATCGGCACTGGGAAGGGCGTACTGCTGGTGCAGTCGGCGCAACTGGAAGGTGAGTCTGAAGTAACGGGAGAGAGTTTGAAGCAACAACTTGAATTTCTTAACGGTGCGATTCTGAATACAGTTGCCAGGAATTCTCCGACAGGAAAATAATTTGTTATTTTGAGCGGAGCGCGATAATTATTTTTGCATGTAATGCTCCAATGCTTTAATAAAGTTTGGCAGAAGGAGGCGTTTTTGAAAATACTCATCCTCGGGGTCAACGGTTTCATCGGCAATGCCCTGGTTCGGCGTATCCTGAACACCACCAATTGGGATGTGTTCGGCATGGATCTTTATAATAATAAATTGGAACATTCCTTAAATCATCCGCGTTTCCGCTTCCTCGAAGGGGATATCGCCATTAATAAGGAATGGATCGAATATCATATTAAGAAATGCGATGTGGTGCTGCCTCTGGTGGCCATAGCCACTCCCATGACCTATGTCAAAGCCCCCCTGCGGGTTTTCGAACTGGATTTTGAAGAGAATCTGCGAGTCGTGCGCCAGTGTGTCAAGTACGGCACCCGTATTATTTTCCCGTCGACTTCCGAGGTGTACGGCATGTGCCCGGAGCCGGAATTCAAGGAAGACGAGAGCGTCCTGGTGTTGGGACCGATTAATAAACCCCGCTGGATTTACAGTTGTTCCAAGCAATTGTTAGACCGGGTAATCTGGGCTTATGGCCGGGAAGGGGATTTGCAGTTTACGCTGTTCCGTCCCTTTAACTGGATCGGACCAAAACTGGATGATATTTATGCGGCCAAAGAAGGCAGTTCCAGGGTGGTAACGCAATTCATTATCAATCTGGTGAACCGGGAGCCTATTCGTCTGGTGGACGGCGGTTTGCAGAAACGCTGTTTCACCTATGTCGAGGACGGCATTGATTGTCTGATGAAAATTATTGAAAATCCGGGGGGAATTGCGGACGGGCAAATTTTTAATATCGGTAATCCGGATAATGAAGCTTCAGTAAAGGATTTGGCCATTATGCTGAAGAGGATGTTTCAGGAGCACCCGGAGCATCGCCGGGATGAATCCTATTCGGAAATAATCGACGTGCTGCATGAGGATTATTATGGCCAGGGTTATCAGGATATCTTTACCCGTAAGCCCTCGATAGCCAATGCCAAAAACATCCTCGGCTGGACTCCCCGGACTGATCTGGAAACCTCTCTTAAAATAACCCTGGATGCCTTTGTGGAAGAAGCCAAAACCTATAATGACAGGACAGAGGGGCAAGAGATCTATTGAACCGACTGGCCCTGAAGGTTGACGTTGATACCCTGGTGGGATTTAAAGAAGGCGTCCCGGCTCTTCTGGAACTATTAAAAACCCAGGGAGTGCCGGCCAGTTTTTTTGTGGCCCTGGGGCCGGACCATTCCGGCCGGGCTATCCGCCGGCTTTTTACGCATAAGGGTTTTCTGCAAAAAATGCTGCGCACCGGCGCGCCCCGCCTGTATGGTTTAAAAACCATGCTCTACGGGACGTTATTGCCCGGGCCGGCCATTGCCGCCTCTTCCCCTGACCTGCTCCGGAAAATTGTTGCGGCCGGGCACGAACTGGGAATTCACGGCTATGACCACGTCCTGTGGCAGGACCGGTTGGGCGGCATGTCTCGTACTGCCGTGGCCGCGGAAATTCATCGGGCCCAGAAGGTTTTTTCAGATATCATGGGCTACCGGGCCATCTCCTTCGCCGCCCCCGGCTGGCAATGTACGCCGGCAGCCCTGGATGCCCTGGTGGCTGAACATTTTTATTACATCAGCAACACGAGGGGTTATGCTCCCTACTTTCCTAAAACACCAGGTCAAGATTGGCCGATTCTGGAGATTCCCACCACCCTGCCCACGATGGATGAATTGTTAGGTTTAGACGGCCGCAGTCCGGCTGCGGTTAATGAGGAGATATTGACCAGCCTCCGGGATGGCGGCACACACGTTCTTACCATTCATGCCGAAGTGGAGGGGAGGGTTTGTCGCCGGGAATTTCGGGATCTTTTGCAGACAATGCAAGACCGGGGCATAAGCTTTATACGCCTGATTGATTATGCTCAGGAGCTTTGGCGGCATCCGGAAAAAATCAGCCGGGCGCTCATGGCGCCGGGAGCCTTGCCTGGACGGGCCGGGACTGTGGTATGTCAAAACCGGCCGGAGGATCAAGCATGAAAGTGGCGGCCATTATCCCGGCAGCCGGGATCGGCAGGCGCATGCAGCATAACACTCCCAAACAATATCTTTCCCTGGGTGGTAGACCTATTCTGGCTAATACCCTGGCAATTTTTGAGGATATGCCGGAGATAACGGAGATTATCGTCGTAGCTCAGCCCGAGGCTTTAGATCTTTGTCAGAAACAGGTGATAAACCCGTTCGGTTTTAAAAAAGTTTTACGGCTGGTGCCCGGGGGGAAGGAACGGCAGGATAGCGTTTATAATGCCCTGAAAGTTTTGCATCATCAGAATGACTGGGACCTGATTCTGGTTCATGACGGAGTCAGGCCGCTGGTTACCAAAAAAGAAGTTCGCCAGGTGATTAGAGCTGCGTCAGAACATGGCGCCGCCATTCTGGCCCTGCCGGCCCAAGATACCGTAAAAAAAGTCAACCGCGAGGGCAGAATCCAGAAGACCCTGAATCGGCAGGATATCTGGCTGGCGCAGACGCCCCAGGCCTTTCGTGCCAATATAATCTGGCAAGCCTTTGTGGAAGCGTATGGGCGTAATTTTTACGGCACAGACGAAGCCTCCCTATTGGAAGCCCTGGGTGTCCCGGTCACGGTAATACCAGGTTCCCCGTTTAATATCAAGGTTACTACTCCTGAAGATTTGATTATGGCGGAAGCAATTTATCAACTGCGGCAGAAAAGTTAACTTCAAATTATTTGGTTATCTCGAGTGAGGAAGTGGACCGCCGGAGTATTGGGGAGGAATAATACTATTTTGAATATGGCCAACATACGAATCGGCATGGGCTACGATGCCCACCGCCTGGTGCCTGGACGCCCGTTGATGTTAGGTGGCG
This sequence comes from uncultured delta proteobacterium, assembly GCA_963789385.1. Lineage (GTDB taxonomy): Bacteria > Desulfobacterota > Desulfobaccia > Desulfobaccales > Desulfobaccaceae > Desulfobacca. The sequence continues at coordinate 32,255 of CAWBKT010000027.1, forward strand.
TGGAAGTTCCCCATACTTTGGGCCTGGCCGGACATTCTGATGCCGACGTCTTGATTCATGCCATCGGCGACGCCCTTCTCGGGGCCGTGGCAGCCGGCGATCTGGGCCGGCATTTTCCCGATACCGATCCGGCTTATAAAGGCATTTCCAGCTTAATCCTCCTGGCCAAGATTGTGGCGCTGGTCCATGATCAGGGCTATCGTGTGGGCAACGTGGACGCCACGGTAGTGGCCCAGGCGCCCAAATTAGCCCCCCATATTCCTAAAATGATCTCCTGCCTGGCTCCTGTCTTGCAAATTCAACCCGCCGCGCTTAACATAAAGGCCACTACTACTGAAGGCATGGGTTTTACCGGAAAAGGTGAGGGCATTGCGGCGTCTGCCGTCGTCCTGGTAGAAAAAATTAATTAAATTCCTTCTTTTAAACATTCCGGTCTCAAAGTCCTATTTTGTCTGGATGATATTGCGGGCTGTTCCCGGCATTCTAAATTAAAGATAGACACAACTCAGATGCACTATGAAGGACCCATTTATCGGCCGCCCAGCGAAGCCGACAGTCTGCTCATTCAGGCGACCGTAGGCTGCCCCCACAATAAATGCACCTTCTGCATGGTCTACAAAGATGGTGTGCCTTTTAAAATCAGGCCTGTTGCCGATATCAAGGATGATCTGACCGAAGCCCGGGACACCTGCGGCGACGGGGTCCGGACCATTTTTTTCCCCGCCGGTAACACTATCGCCATGCCGACTAAGGCCCTGGCGGAAATCTGCCGCTACAGTCACAGGTTATTTCCGCACCTGCAGCGCCTTACGGTCTATGGCTCAGCCCAGTATATCCGGCAAAAAGGCTTGGAAAATCTCCGTCTGCTGGCCCAGGCCGGTTTGGGACGGATTCATGTGGGTCTGGAAAGCGGCGATGACGAGGTCCTGACCCGAATTCGCAAAGGCAGCAGCCGGGAAGTGCAAATTACCGCCGGTCAGATGCTGCGGCAGGCAGGTATTGAAGTCAGCGAATATGTTATGCTGGGGATCGGCGGCCAGGAACGGAGTGTGCCGCATGCCGCGGCGACCGCCGCCGCCATCAATGCCATCACGCCGGCTTTTCTGAGGCTGCGCACCTTTGTTCCCAAGATCAAGACCCCGTTGCTGGATGAAGTCCTGGACGGCCGCTTCCGGATGCTCACCCCCCACGAAGTTATTCGAGAAACTAGGGCTTTGTTGGCGGGGATAACGGTAGCCACTCAAGTCAGCAGCGATCACTATACTAATTATGTCAATGTCCAGGGAAGGTTGCCGGAGGACAGGGAGGCAATGCTCCGGGTTCTGGAGGCGGCCCTGCTCCGGCCGGAGTCCGATTACCGTCCTTTTTTTATCGGCCGGCAATAATTTCTTCGCCTTTACCAGCCATCCTGCTTGACTTACCTCTTATCTACCGGATAAAGTCCATTAATATGTCAATAAAGACCTACTTGGTTGAAAAGCTGGTAATATTTTTTAAGTCGCTGTCGATCTTCAACAATCTTGTGATTTTATGAATGAATTTTTCCGTTTAAAAACTATCGCTGAAGTTTTGGCCCTGTATTGCCAGTTCGAGCCCCTGGAGGCCGAGTTGCAGCCGCTGACCGCTGCCTGGCAACGAGTGCTGGCGGAAGCCCTCATCGCTCAGGCCGATGTGCCGGAATTTGCCCGTTCTACTATGGATGGCTACGCCGTCCGGGCCAGAGATACTTTTGGCGCCGGTCCGGGCAACCCGGCCTGGCTGGCAATCAGCGGTGAAGTGTCCATGGGCGAGGAAGCCCGGGTACCGCTGGCGCCCGGACAGGTCATCGAATTGCCACCGGCGGTATGCTGCCCCCCGGGGCGGATGCCGTCGTCATGCTGGAATATGCCCAGGAACTGGCCGACCAGACTCTGGAGGTCTATCGCAGTGTTGCTCCCGGTGAAAACATGGTGCAGCGGGGTGAGGATGTCCCCGCGGCGCCACCCTGCTGCCCGCCGGCCGGCGTTTGCGGCCCCAGGACCTGGGTCTGCTGGCAGCCCTGGGAGTTCCGGAAGTGTTGGTGCGCCGGCGGCCCGGGATAGCTATTATCGGTACCGGCGACGAGATTGTGCCGGTTGAGGCTCCCTTGCGACCCGGCCAGATGCGGGATGCCAACGCCTTTGCCCTGGGGGCACAGGTTGCCGCTATGGGTGGTGAGACCATCCACCTGGGCCTGGTGCCGGATTGCCTGGAACCTTTAGTGGTAAAGATGACGCAGGCCTTGCAAAGCGCTGATCTGGTGCTGCTTTCCGGCGGCAGTTCCGTGGGGTCCAGGGATCTTGCCGTGGCGGCGATTCAGTCCTTTCCGAAGCCGCCATCTTGGTGCATGGTGTGGCCATCAGTCCCGGCAAACCCACTATTTTCGCCAAAATAAATAATAAGCCTCTGTTTGGCCTGCCGGGTCACCCGGTCTCCGCCATGATAATCATGGAGGTGCTGGTGCGGCCGCTGGTGGACCTGCTTTTGGGGAACGCCGCACCGTATCAGTCCTGGGGCCGAACGATTCAGGCCACTCTGTCCCGCAATCTGGCTTCCACTCCGGGACGGGAGGATTTTATCCGGGTGCAGCTCCGGTCCGAGGGCGAAATTCTCTGGGCTGACCCGGTTCTGGGGAAATCCGGGCTTATTTCCACCATGGTCAAGGCGCAAGGTTTGCTGCGTCTGCCATTGAACTCCGAGGGATTGGAAAAAGGTGAGCCGGTAGAGGTTTTGTTATTTTAAAATGATTCAGTCTATCAACTTAAGAGGAAAATCCATGAAACGCCACGTTTACCTGAATATGAAATCCGTGGAGGAGGCCCGGTAAATTTTCCTGTCCCGCTTTGACCTGGACAGCTACCTGCCGCCTGAGGAGATTCCCACGGTGGAGGCTTTGGAACGGATTACCGCGGCGCCGGTTTTTGCCCGGTTGTCATCGCCCCACTATCACAGTGCCGCCATGGACGGGTATGCGGTTGCGGCCGAGAGCACCTTTGGGGCCAGCCAGGATAAACCCAAGGTGCTGGAGCTGGGGAGCCAGGCCTTTCCGGTCAATACCGGCAATGCCCTTCCCAGGGGCACGGATGCGGTGATCATGGTGGAAAACGTCTATGCGATTAATGAGACTAAGATTCAGATTGAGGCGGAGCCTATCCGTGGCAACATGTCCGCAAGGTCGGGGAAGATCTGGTGGCCCACGAGATGGTCCTGCCGGAAAAGACTGAGATTACGCCCTACGCCCTGGGGGCCTTGCTGGCCGCCGGGATAACCCGACTGACGGTGCGGCGCCGGCCCCGGGTGGTCATTATTCCCACCGGCGATGAGCTGATTTCCGTAGCGGCGATAGAAAACGACGAGGTCCCTCCGGGGCACATCATCGAATTTAATTCGGTGATGTTGGCGGCGTTGGTGGAGCAGCTTGGGGGCCTGCCGTTGATTCAGCCGATTGCGGCCGACCGGCACCAGGAGATTAAAGCAGCCCTGGCAAAGGCTCTCGGACAGGGAGATCTGGTTATCATCAACGCCGGTTCCTCGGCCGGCTCTGAGGATTATACGGCTCAGGTCATCGCCGAACTGGGTGAAGTATTGGTGCACGGCGTGACCATGATGCCCGGCAAGCCGACTATTTTAGGGGTGGTACAGGGAAAAGCGGTTATGGGCAATCCCGGCTACCCGGTATCAGCGGCTCTTTCCTTTGAACAATTCGCCGCGCCCCTTTTGGCCGGACTGTTGGGGCGCCGCCTGCCGCTCCGGCCGGTGGTAGCGGCCCAGCCGGCCCAGAAGATTCCTTCCAAAGCGGGCCTGGAAGAATTTATCCGGGTGACGCTGGGGAAGGTAGGGCAGCGAATCATCGCCACACCTTTGCCCCGGGGAGCGGGGACGATAACTTCTCTGGTGCGGGCCGATGGTCTTATCCGCATTCCAGCCGGGAGCGAAGGCGTGGAAGCGGAAAAACCGGTGTTCACCGAACTGCTGCTCTCGGAGGAACAACTGTGGCAGACTCTGGTGGTGATCGGCAGCCACGATAATACGCTGGATCTGTTAGCTACCCTGCTGCGCCGCCACCATCCCGATCTGCGGCTGTCTTCGGCCCACGTCGGCAGTACCGGCGGTCTGCTGGCCCTGCAGAACCGCCGGGCTCATTTCGGCGGCAGCCACCTCTTTGACCCCGAAAGCAATTCGTATAATGTCCCGTATATAAAGCGCTATCTGCCGGAACTGCCCTTGAAGCTCGTCAACCTGGTGCACCGGGCCCAGGGGCTCATGGTCTTGCCCGGCAATCCGAAAAATATTCAAGGCTTTCAGGACCTGACCAGACCCGAGGTGAGGTTCAGCAACCGCCAGCGGGGCTCGGGCACCCGCATACTGCTGGACTATCAATTGCAACAGCTCCAGATTTCTCCGGATGCCATTAAAGGATATGATCAGGAGGAATACACTCATATGGCCGTGGCGGTGAATGTCCTGTCCGGGGCTGCGGATGCGGGCCTGGGCATTATGGCGGCGGCTAAGGCCCTGGGGCTGGACTTTATCCCGGTGGTCACGGAGCGCTATGACCTGGTGGTGCCGGAGACGACGTGGGCCGACAAGCGGTTTCAGAAACTCCTGGACATTATCCGTTCCGGGGAGTTCAAGACCG
>CAWBKT010000028.1:0-15305 GCA_963789385.1 uncultured delta proteobacterium
ACAATCCCCAAAAGCTGCAGGATCTTGGTATTGCCTACTTTTATATCGGCGGCAGGAAAGAGTTACCTTAATTCGGTTTGCTTTTTTGTTTCCGGTCGAACAATTGCAATATCAGCAGGTTAAATCAGCTATCTTGACGTATTGGTATTCCCGATCAACTGCCTTTCTTAATACGCTCCCAATGCCTTGACCACGGTAAGCAGGCCCAGGAGCGTTATCATGACTACCACTACCTGTCTATAGTGATCCGTCGCCAGCCGGCGGTAAATTGATGAACCTGACACGACTCCCAAAATAATAAAAGGAATCGAAATTAAACTGCCGGTGAAAACTGCGGTGGTCATCAGCCCGCTCACGGCCTGAGCGATAATAATGACGAGGCCGGAGAGAAAAAAGTAGCCCGTCAGAGTTGATTTCATCTCGTCTTTGTCCCAGGGTTGCAAAGCCGTGTAGACGATAACCGGTGGGCCGCTCATTGCCAGGCTGCCTCCCAGGCAACCGGAACAGAAGCCGGCGGCATAGAGCCAGGCAATTGATAATTTTCTCGTTTTCCCTCCGGAGAAGACAAAATATAAAGAGAAAATTAGCAACAGGACGCCCAGGAGCATTTCCAAAACCCGTATGTCCGCATTTTTGAGAACGTATACCCCCAGGGGAATTCCTGGGATGGCCGCCATGGTCAATGGTAAAACAAGTTGGAGGCGCAGGTGCGCCCGGAGTTGCGCCAAGAGGATGGTATTGATGGTCATGCCCCAAATGCTTACCAGCGGTACAGCCTTATCAAAGTCCAGGAATAATACTAACATCGGCAGGGCTACGAGTACCGAACCGAAGCCGGACAAACCTTGGATAAAGCCGGCCAAAAGGGCAATGATGCCAATGAGGAAATAAAAATCCACGAAAATTTCGGTATGCAAATATCGCTAAGAGGATAACAGCAATAAAGGGGTTATTTGTTAATTTTTCTGAACAATTGTTTCAGAATATGAACGTTTTTATATTTTTATTATATCTAATAATATTTTCAAGTGATATTTTTTTAACTTAGTTAAATAATTATAACTATCATTTTTCCCGATAGGTTTTTTATTTTTATAAAGTAACTATGAATCATAATTAGTTTTTTTAGCCTGCCTGAAAATCATGGTCCAGAAATTGCATAAAAACCGTTAACATAAAGAGGTGAGCCTCAAATTTTCGTGTTCATAATTTAAAGAACATTTCTAAAAAGTGCTTGACTTTTATTAAATCAATTGAAACAAATTTATATCTGGGCAACTTTCTAATCAATATAGCATGCGACTAATGTCTAAAAATTGACAAAAAATATTTAGAAAAATGTTTTTGGCCTTAGCCGGAAAGGATAAAAAATGAAACGGAGTTTTATCTTTGCTGCAATTGCAGTCCTGATCATGGCCTGGACTTCCCCGGCCACGACTGATACTCTGTATGGGGTGACGCAATATGTCAGGACAACAAGCACACCCAGCTATCTCTATACAATAAGCAGTGATTTAAATACCTACACCAATCTCGGAAAAATCCAAACCGGTTCGGGTTTTTTGCCATCCATGATGGATATTGCCTATAATCCTGTAGACCAAAAAATGTACGGTATAAATAACACTATGTTATATAGTCTGGATATTCAGAACATAGTGGCCAACACAGTTATAGCTACTAAAATTACTAATACGGGACTTGGGACTAACAGACTATTTGGGTTGGCCGTGGCTCCTGATGGGACCATCTATGCCGGGGGGTCCAAAACTGCCAACGCCTCCGGTAACCTTTTTAAATATGACAGTGTAAATAATACTTGGCAATTAGTGGGTAATTTCGGGACCGGCGGGGGCGCCGGCACTGATTTTATTGGCAATACCGGAGACTTGGCCTTCGATAGCTCCGGAACCTTATATGGGTCTGTTTCTTGGGTCAGCCATAAACCAAGCTTGGTTTCCATTGATCCGACTACAGGGTTAGCAACGCCAATAGGCGCGTTCGGCAAAATTCCTAATCCGGGCACCCTACCCCCGACTAATATTACCGTTACTAATGATGGTCTGGCCTTCTGGGGAACAACTCTTTATGGGGCCTTCAACAGTAATCTGGGGACCTATTTAATCGATCCTTCAACAGGCAGTGTTGTATCCGGATCATTCCATGCCACAGGCATCAACTTTAACGGTTTAACGCTTGCCCCCATACCCGGCGCGGTTCTTTTGCTTGGGACCGGCTTAACCTTCATGGCAGCGCTTGGCCTGAGAAAAAAATCATAGCCAACTAAATCAATACAGTTCTAATAGCTGGGTCTAAACAGACCCTGCTTTTTTATTGTGCCATGATGAATAATCTTTAAATACTTTAGTAAAGTCCAGGCCTACCTTTTCCCTCAGAATGAATATCACCTGCTTCGTAAGGGATCGGGTCCCTGACGCCCACCTCGGCAAAACCCTTCAGGCGTAAACGGCAGGAGGAGCAGCGACCGCAGGCCAGGTTTTCATTCTGATAGCAGGACCAGGTCAGTTCCAGGGGGGCCTCCAGTTGAAGGCCCAAACGGATAATTCCGGCCTTGTCCAGGTGAATCAGAGGAGTTTGAAGCGAGATGTGCGTGTCCGGCCCGGTCCCCAGTTCAATAAGTTTTTCATAAGCCTGGTAGTACTCCGGGCGACAATCGGGGTATTCGGGACTGTCGATCAGATTGGCCCCGACGAAAATGGCGCCGGCGCCGATTACCTCAGCCCAGGCCACGGCCGCGGCAATGATAATGGTGTTGCGGAAAGGCACATAGGTAGATGGCAGCCCCTGCGGTTCAACCGCATCTTCCGGCACCGGCAGGTGGGTATCGGTGAGGCTGGAACCGCCGATGTGCCCCAAAAAATTCAGTTCGGCTTCAAAGGTAGTGCGAGGTTCAAAAAATTTTACTAACTCCCGAAAAGATCGCAATTCCCGATGGACGGTGCGTTGGCCGTAATTGCCGTGAAAGAAGGCTAATTGATAATCCCGGCGCGCCACCGCAACCGTGACGCAACTATCCAACCCGCCGCTGAGCAGAACAACTGCTAACTTTTTATCAGTCATGGCAACTTTCCCATTTTCTTCGTTTTCAGTCCATACCTTTTTTGCATACGTTACCATACTGCCGGGAACAAGCGCTTTCGCTTCCTGGCATATTCAGCATACCCCTTTATCTCGAAAAGTGTTTTTTCTTCTATGAAGATCCGCAAAAGGATTGCCGGTAGCAGAATGAAGGAAAATACAATTATGGTCACCCAGTTAAAGAAATACAGGGATATTCCAGCATTAGCGATGATCATGCCGGCATAGGCAGGATGCCTTGTTAGGCGATATGGTCCGGAAACCACAATGTGGTGTTGGGCCAAAGTTCTAACTCGGTGTGAATAGAACTCCCCCAATGTCTGAATCGCCCATAACCGATAGCAGCAACCAAAGAGGAAGATACTTATGCCAACAACGTGAGCAATATTCGGCACCAGCCAAACGGCTGGGAACCAAAGGGCCGAGAGAAACGTCAGCGCCTGGCCAAAGCCATATAGTTGGCATGTCGCATAATCCGATGTTTTTTTATCCTGGGTGTTCACATCTTTCTTTGAAACTCTTAACTCAATGAGCATCCACACAATGTATAAACAGACAAACAGGGTATCAACATTGACCGGGTATTCGTTCCAAATGCCTATTACCCGGCTGCGTCTGGTAAAAGCGAGGACAAGTATTCCCGTTAGCAAACAAAACCACATTATGAGGGGTGTGAAGTCCTTTCTTTTCACTGTAATGATCCTCAAGTTTTTCATTAGCATGAAATCATAGACTACGAGGCTAACCTGAATTAAGGTCAACAGGAAGACAAGTTAGGGAATTAGTATTATTTTTATACCCCCCTGGCGTCCGGCGGCCAGATATATTTATGCAGTTGCAGGTTAAGTCGCAAAGGCAGCTTGACCTCCAGAATCCAGGCGGCCAGCTTGCTGGGGGGCAACATGCCGTAAGCCGGAGAAACAAGGACATTGTGCCGCTCCCAAGACCTGTAAGGCGCCATGGTCTCCAAAGCCCAATCAAAATCCCGGCGGTCGGCCACGACGAACTTGAGTTCGTCGGCTGGTGTTAAATGTTCCATATTCTGCAGATAATTATGCTTATGCATGCCGCTGCCGGGGCATTTGAGGTCCATAATCCGATGCACTCGGGAGTCTACTGCCCCCAGGGGGCGAGAGCCGTTGGTTTCCAGCAGAACCGTAAATCGTCGTTCTACCAGGGCCGTAAGGAGCGGCAGGCAGTCTTCCTGGAGCAGGGGTTCGCCGCCGGTAACCAGGACGAGGGGCAAACCGGACGCCCGGGCCTCGGCTACCAGGCCGGCCACGGTGCGCTCGCTACCCTGGGCATAGGCATAGGTGGTGTCGCAGTACCGACAGCGGAGGTTGCAGCCGCTCAGGCGAATAAAAAAACCGGGCCGTCCGGCAAAGCTGGACTCCCCCATGAGACTGGCAAAGGTTTCACAAACCAGTAGTGCCATAACCGCTAACACTGTTTCCGACAGGTCACGGCAAGACCCGGGAAATGAGCGGGACAACTCCTTACAATGGTCTTGGCTGCTCCGCCCTTGTTGTCAATGACAGGTGTCATGAACCTCAACCTTCCCCCATAGTAACCTTTCACCTGCTTTTAGGCGCCGGAAAGGTTTTTGTCCTATTTCTTTTATATTTTTATTAAATTATCCGGATGATCTGTGTCGCCGGCTGCAGAGACTGATTTACCATAAAATAACAGATGGTAGCGATAACTTATATATAAAAATTAATCGCAGCAGAATTGTCGGCAGACATTTTGCAGAGGGTTAAAATTTAACCTTAACAGGTACCGCCCAAATTGCATAAATGTAGCCGGCTGGTAACTTGAAAGCTGACCATGAATTCTACTGCTTGGCCGAAAAATGGGAGCAAACCTCCACTTTGGCGATCAACTGCTTTTCCTGCTGATTAGGGCACCGGCGAAAGAAAAATTTGCCCCCAATATTGCCTGCCCGCAATTTGTGCTATCATGGCTTTATTACGTTGGTCCGAATGGAATACCTATTAAAAATCGCCCCTAAAGCCGGGGCAGCCAGGGTGCCCCTGGTATCGCCTCTCAACGCCAATCAGGAATTTATTATGGGTTTACCCGGCTAGAACTGGTTGATGTCATGGTCTCATTTAGGCAACCTGTTATCAGAAACCCTGTTAACATATTTGACTTCAGATAAATCTCCAAAGAATACAAACGTGGTCGTTAACGACTATAACAAGACGCACCGTTTTTCTAATGAATAAAATATTGAATTAACGGTTGAGCGATAATTAATCAATAATTTGATGATGCAACATAAATAGCAGAGGCCTAACGTGAGTCAAATCTATTGGTATGGAGCCCTTATCTTGCTTCTGATAAGCCCCTGGTTTTCTACTGGTCAGGTTGAGGCCCAGGACCTGATCAATCTGCCGGCGCCGCATTCTCAAGGTAGTATCTCGGTGGCCCAGGCTATGAAAAATCGCCGCACCATCAGGCGATTTGCCAATAAGAATCTTACTCAAAACCAACTATCCCAATTGCTCTGGGCCGCCTATGGAGTCACCGATTCCCGGGGATTAAGGTCGGCACCTTCGGCCGGAGCGCTTTATCCCCTGGATATCTATGCCATAATAGGAGACCGTCAGGTGAGTGGCGTAGCCGCCGGCGTCTATCATTATCTCCCGGAAAAACAATCCCTGAAACTTCTAAGAGCCGGCGATCTGCGTGCCGGTGTAGCACGCGCCAGCCTCTCCCAGACCTGGATGGCAGAGGCGCCGGTGATGCTGCTCATTACCGGGGAATACCGGCGCTGCCAGGTCAAGTACGGCCAAAGAGGGATTATGTTTACTCACATGGAATCCGGCCACGTTGCTCAGAATATCTTCCTGCAAGCCGAAGCTTTAAGTTTGGGGGCCGGGATTGTGGGGGCTTTTGACAATACGGCGGTCAGCCAGATCCTGGGTCTGCCGCCGGCCCATGATCCCCTGATTATTATGCCGGTTGGGTATAAATTTTAATGAATTTTTTATTCAGGACGCTTCTTGAGCATCCATGAATAATTTCAGATCTTGAAGGGTATTTCCGATAACTTGAAGAGAATATTTGATAATTTCAGTATTTGGCATAGTCCAGGACTTCTGCCCGCCTGTTTTTGGCCGGGCTGGCAGGTTAGGGGCCCGGAGGAGTTCCCGCATGTCTGACAGTTCCTGGAGAAAACCCAGGTAGGCATCGGCAATTTTCAGTTGCTCCTGGGTGGGGATGGGATGGTCGTTGGCCATCGTTATTTCCAGATGCAACTGATCCTGGCGCAACGCCTGGACTGCCTGAGCCAAAGTCGAGGCAGGACCTTCCAGAGTTTCAGGATTGTCAGCCATTTCCTTTTCCAAAACGTGGGTTAAGGCATGTTCTGCAAGCTTTGTCTTTTTTCCGGCAAACTTTTTCTTTTTTGGCATATGTTGAGGAATTCCTGGGTCAAAAGGTAGTAATCCCTCGCCCCGGTACTGCTGTGATCGTAATCAAAAATAGCCTTTTGAGATATCTGGGCCTGATTCAGTGCCTCGTTTTTCATGATAATGGCCCCGAAAGTTTTTTCCAGATATGGCTTTAATTGCTCCATAATAAATTCGTTGGTGATGCGATTACGGCGATCATACATGGTTAACAGAATGCGGAAAAAATCACCCCGGAACAGGTCCTCAGTAGAGATATTCTTCACCTCTTCGATGGTTGTCAACAGGTCGGCAAGTCCATCCAGGGAATAACGGGACATCTGGCAGGGAATGACAATGAAATCAGCCACATACAAGGAATTTGTGGTCAACACTCCCAAAGCCGGCGGGCAGTCGATCAGGACATAGTCATAATTCGTGTCCTTTAAGGCCTGGTACAGGATCGTCTCGCGGTACATGCGGGAATATAAGAGTTCTGCGGCCCGGGCCAGCGTAATGTGACTGGGCGCCACATACAGACCTCGAATATACGTAGCCAAGACCACATCCTCAATATCTTTACGAGGAACTGTCATGACTTCGGACATCGACTCGTTGAAGGAATCCGGATCGATGCCGATACCAAGACTGGTATGTCCCTGGGGATCCATATCTACCAAGAGAGTGCGGTAGCCCTGATAGGCCAAACCAGCACCTAAATTAATAGTGCTGGTGGTTTTGCCGGTGCCGCCTTTTTGATTGATGATGGCTACAACGAATGGCATAGGGGAATTCCAGTTTATCAGGATGTGGATGAACCCTGCCGGGTTCGAGTACAGCAAAAAATATTCACCTTGCCGGTAAATCTTAATTGAAAAGCCAAGACCTCGTCAAGTTTAATGTGAGACGCTCCGGCATATTTGGAAAGTTAATTTTAGATGTCAAAATCTGATGTCTCCGCAATAACTTTTAAATTGTCAAGCCGGGAGTAAAAATCCTAAAATAACAGACGCAACCGCAACAACCTGGGTTAAAATAACCTGCGGCATAATGTCTCAGGAGCAACAACAGCTTTAAAAAATTTGATTCATAAAGAGATACAATAATGCGACAGGGAAAATCGATGGCGAAATTGGCGAAAGGAACTGCTACTGAAAGGGGCAACTTCAATTGCACCTGACAACGAAGAGGAGAAACTATGCTGGCTGGACGCACCATAGGCGTGATCGGCGTCGGCAACATGGGCGCGGCCTTAATTAAAGGCTGGCTGAGAGCCGAACTGGTTAAGCCCAATGAAATTGTTATCGCCGACCCCGAAACTGAGAAAGTGGAAAGACTCTGCCGGGAATACGGCCTGCAGGCGGCGGACAACCGGCAGGTGGCGGCCCGGGCCGATATCGTGCTCCTGGCGGTAAAGCCGCAGGTAATAAGAGAGGTTTTGGCGGAGTTGCAAAATTATTTAGACGATTCCCGCCTGGTCATCTCCATTGCCGCGGGCGTTCCCTTGCACCTGATGTCCGAAATGCTGCCCGCAGCCCGGCTCGTGCGGGTCATGCCCAACACTCCCACCCTGATCCAGGCCGGCATGGCCGCGGTGGCCAGGGGTCCCCGGGCTGACGACCGGGATCTGGAAGTAGTCTGCCGGCTTTTTGACGCGGTGGGACGCTCGGTGGTGGTGGAGGAAAAACTGCTGGATGCCGTTACCGGCTTGAGCGGCAGCGGCCCGGCCTACGTCTTTCTTTTCCTGGAGGCGCTGGCCGACGGCGGCGTCAAAATGGGCCTGCCCCGGCAGACCGCCCTGCTGCTGGCGGCTCAGACCATCCTGGGAGCAGCCGGCCTCTTCCTGGAAACCCGGGAACATCCCGGCAGTCTGAAGGACATGGTGACCTCGCCCGCCGGCACCACCATCGCCGGTCTGCATGCCCTGGAAGTGGGCGGGTTTCGCGGGTTGGTGATGAACGCCGTGGAAAGCGCCGCTAAGCGCTCGTCGGCATTGGCTCAGGCTCTAAAACCGCAGCCCTGATGATCTTCATGTTTATATCCACCGCCGGGGCGCTGTGGGTCAAGGCGCCCACTGAGATGAGATCCACGCCGGTGGCGGCGACCCGGCCCACCCGCTCCAGGTTCATGCCGCCCGAGGCCTCGAGAACCACCCGGCCGGCCGCAGTCTGCACGGCCCGGGCCAGAGTGGCTTCATCCATGTTGTCCAGCATGACGATGTCGGCGCCGGCGGCGATGGCCTCCTCCAGGCCGGCTGTATCCGAAACTTCCACTTCAATCTTCAGAGTGTGGGGCGCTCCCTGTTTGGCCAGCCTGACGGCGGCGCTTATGCCCCCCGCAACCATGATATGGTTGTCCTTGATGAGGATGCCGTCGAAGAGTCCATAGCGGTGATTGGCCCCGCCTCCAACCCGGACGGCGTATTTTTCCAGCACCCGCCAGCCCGGGGTGGTCTTGCGGGTGTCCACGATTAAAGCTTTGTGCGGCTGGACCGCCTCCACGAACGCCCTCGTCCGGGTGGCGATGCCCGACAGGCGCATGAGAAAATTCAGGGCCACCCGCTCGCCCAGCAGCAGCAGTCCCGCCGGCCCCACTACCGCCGCCAGCACCGTTCCCGGCTTCACCGCCTCGCCGTCATCCACCCGGGGTGCGAAGATGACCTCCGCGTCCAGGTGGGCGAAAACCGCCTGGGCCACCGGGATGCCGGCCACGATCAAATCCTGCTTGGCCCGGATATGGGCCTCGGCCATGACCTCCGGATCGATGGTGGTCTGGGTGGTGATGTCCCCGGGGCCGATGTCTTCCTCCAGGGCCAGATCGATGAGACGGTGGATGTGGTGGTTGAGCAATAGCATAATGTTGGGGCTCTTTCTTTCTGTTAAGGCGATTTGGCTTTATTGATTTTAAGGACCTTTTGGCTTTCAGCTGTCAGCAAAGGCAAGCTTATTGGGGGCCAGAATATCTGACTCCGGCAAAATCTTTAAAATGAATGTCTTGAGTCCAGATAATACCTTGATAAGTGCGTGCGGTAGCCAAAATGACGCTATCGGCCAGAGGCAGTTTGAGTTCATTACCGATTCCTGCTGCCTTTAAAACTATTTCAGGAGTTAACGGCACAACGATCCCCTGATGCATAACGGCTGCCGCCTGCAATGCAGCATCTTCTCTTCTTTGTTGGAGAATACGTTTGAAAACCTCTAACAGGCAAATGGTCGGCACCAGGAGGTTGCCGGTATCTTCTATGGCAGCGGCATAAAAATCAGCCTTTGGACTATCTGCAAAATACTCCAGCCAGCCGCAGGAATCCACCAGGTTCAGCATCGATCCTCTTCCCGAGGCACATCAGTCTCGATTCCCTTTAGGAATCCCCGCAAGGATTTAGGGTCCCTCAAAGGGATAAGTTCGATGCGGTTCTCGTATTGCAGAACCTGCACTCTGGCACCCGGTTTAATACCCATAGATTCCCGAACTTCCCGGGGGATAACCACCTGATATTTAGGAGAAACGGTCACCGCTTTCATACTACCTCTATCGATTCATATTTCGTTAAACAATATCATAATCGATATGTATAAGCAAAGTCTCCAGCTGACTGCTGCACACTGACCGCCTTTTTAAGTCTCCGTTGGCTTTATCTTCCCCAATGCTTTCGTCATCTCCACGGCCACGCCCAGCCCCTGGCGGCAGTCCTTGTTCATCATTTTGAACATCATCCCCACCGGGCCGGTGGGTTTGGCCTGGGCCAGATTGATCTGGGAAGGCAGGTCGCTCATCTTTTCCAGGAACTCAATCATGGCGGGATCGGACAATTTTCTGATGATGCCGTGCATCCGGACAAAGCCGTCGCCGATGGCGTCTATGTCTTCAGCGGTATAATTCTCGGCGATCTTGGCGTACATATTGACCATGGCCTTGTTGATCCGGAAGATGCCCTTCTGTTCCAGGTCATCGAGCTTATCGATGAGATGGGGCACGGCCACTTTCAACATGGGCTCCAGGTCCTGCCACAGGTCGATGAGGTTCTCCAACTGCTCCAGGGCCCAGGTCAGGTGGCGGAAACTGAGCATCAGCCGTTTCACCATGGCCAGGATATCTTCCATTTGGAAGCTGGTCTCCACTTCGGCCAGTTCCTCGGTGAGCAGCTTGACCGAGGGGTGCACCAGGAGGCTCAGATCTCGCCCCAGATCGGCCAGACTGTCCCAGGGACCGGCAAAGGCGTCCAACCGCCTCTCCAGGGCCGTTACCCCGTCCAGCTTCTCTTCAATTCTGGCCAGACGTTCCAGGATCAGGTCTTGATCGGACATGTCCTACTCCTTTGTCTGAGCGGTATCTCCACGTCCGGGGAGAGAATGCCCCGTACCTTGCCGGCCAGCACGAACTGGGATTCCAGGGGCAGGTGGCTGCCCTTGAGCATCAGGTTGTAATAGACCCAACGGAACATCATCTTGCCGACGTAATTGGTGAAACTGACGCCCAGCAGGTCGAAGGGACCCAACCCCGGGAAGGGGAACTTGCCAGGCAGCGGCTCGATTTTAAAGTTGAAGTCCAGGAGCGACCCCTTATCAAACCCGGTGACCACATAACAGGTGGAATGGCCGTCGTAGTCCGGACGGGGCGGGTGGCCGTCGATCTCCCTTTTTAAGTTCTCCGTAAGCACATCGGCCTCATAATGGGCCACCGAACCGGCCTTGGAGGTTGGCAGGTTGGCGGCGTCGCCGATGACATAGACGTTGTCGAATTTTTTCGACCTCAAGGTGTGGTTGTCGGTATCCATGTAGCCCATGGGGTCGCCCATGTCGCTGTCGAGGATGTACTGGGCCCCGAAGTTGGGGGGGATGGCCACCAGGAGGTCGTAGTTCACTTCCCGACAGTCATAGGAGGTGATCACCCGGCGCTCCGGGTCCACCGCGGAGAGCTGGAAATTGGGAGTCACCTTGATGTTTTTTTCGGCGCAGATCTGGCCCAGGATTTCGGCGGCCTTGGGCTTGGTGAAGGCGCCGGGGAGCGGCGTCACCAGTTCAATTTCCACATTATCCCTGACCCCGTTGACGGTAAAAAACCAGTCGGCCATGAAGACGAATTCCAGAGGAGCCACCGGGCACTTGAAAGGCAGTTCGGCGATATTGAGGACTACCCGCCCCTTGTCGAAATACTTCATTTTTTCGCCCAGGGCCACAGCCCCGTCGGGGGTGTAAAAATTGTGAATCTCCCGGCCCCAGCCGGCCCCGGCCATGCCCTCCACCTCTCCGGGCATGATGCGGCAGCCGCTGGCTATTACCAGCCAGTCATAGGGGAAGGTGTACTGTTTGGTCTTGACCTGTTTTTTCTCCGGATCAACGCCGACAATCTCATCCAACACGAAGTTGACCCCGGGAGGGACGTATCTGCTCTTGGGTTTGACGCAGTCCTCCCTGGTGTAGATACCGAAGGGGATGAAGAGCCATCCCGGTTGGTAATGGTGCTGCCAATCCTGGTCGATGACCGTGATGTCCCACTCTTTCTCCGGCAGCTTCTGTCGCATCTTGATGGCCGTGATGGTGCCGCCGGTGCCGTGTCCCAAAATCACCAGTTTCTTCATGCCGCGGACTCCTTTTTCTGCACAGTTGGTGTAAGAATTGTAATTATTCCTGGAGACTTCCGCCAGAAGAAAAAAAGCACAAAGTCAGGGTTGGGGGCGTTGGTGCAATTGGTGGGTTTTTTGAGTTTCGGGTTTCCGATTTTTGGTTAAATTCTTAATGGCCAGGCATCCCGCCTGTGCAATAATTCAATTTTTAATGCTGGTTCCCAAGCTCCGCTTGGGAACCTTATTTTATCGCGAAGCTCCGCTTCGTCACCACTTTATTATCTCTGACGGTCCCGTTGCAAAAATTTATAACTTGATTGTATATGTATATTGTGCATACAATATAGCCATGGATTATGAATGGGACTCCGAAAAGGCAATCTCAAATCGCCTTAAACAAGGAGATTAAAACTTATGAGAAAAGAATATGATTTCACTCAGGGAAAACGCGGCCCGGTAGCACCGTTACTACCCGGCAAGACCCGGATCACTATCCGCTTGGACAGCGAAATTATCAATTGGTTCCGAGATCAAGTGAATCAAAAGGGCGGCGGCAATTATCAGACCATGATCAACGACGCCCTGCGATCATACATCCAGCGGCAGGATGATCTTTTGGAAGAGACCTTGCGCCGGGTGATCCGGGAGGAGCTGCGGGGGGCGGGATAGGGGAGGTATTCAGGTTATGACGAAACTAAACAAACACCATATCCCTTACCCTCTTTACTTTAACGGATAGCTTGATAGATCACGGGTCGATACCGTGGCGGGGGGATGGGCTTGCCGGCCTCCCGGGCGGCAGCCAGCCAAGCGGTTTTGGCCCGGTCCACTTCGGCCAGGGCCGTTTCAGGGGTGGGGCCGAAAGCCGAACAGGCTTCCAGGTCGGGGATATCGGCAATGTAGCCGCCGTCTTCCTCGCTGTAAAAGATATTGATATGGTAATCGCTCATACAATCCCTCTCCCTGCTGCGCCACGGGAGTAAGCGGAAATATTATTTTTCCGGGGTGAAGCCGATATTATAGCGCTCCACCAGGCGCAGGAACTGGCGGATTTGATACGGCTTCGCTTGACCGCCGACATCCTGCAGGTTCACAAATTCCTGGCAATCCGGTCGGCCGAAGATGTGGTGGCTGCCGCTGACCCGCAGCAGTTGAAAGCCAAAGCCCTCCACCAAACGGCAAAAGTCGGCAAAGGAAACGTTTTGCAGATTCCCCCGGGCCAGCCGGCGGAGGAGTTGTTTGCGTTTCATCGAACTTCGATTCCGAAAGAATCTTTCCAGTTAAATTAATTGTTATTATACTATACATGAATGTATGACTCAATGTATATCAGCGAAGAGTGAGCCGATGATCCCGATACTTCTCAGGCAAAGCAATTTCGGCAATTAAATTCCGCATAACTGTCTTCACATCTTCCAGAGGCTGACCGGAGCGTTGCAGTTTTTTGATGTCTTTACTGAATTGCCTGGTATAAACCGGGAGAAGCATCAAATTCCCAGTTTTTGAAAGAGATCCTCGGCATCCTGACAAACTACCAGGTTTTTCCCGGCATCCGTGTCCGCAAAGGTTTGCCTGGTCGTCTGGCTCGGCAACCTGAGGGCAAACGGCAACCCCTGGGTAAGTTTGATCTGTTGATAAAAAAGGGTGATGGCCTGGGTGGCATTGAGTCCTAGTTTTTTGAGAATTTCCTCTGCCTCTTCTTTCAACTCGGGTTCGATCCGGGCATGAATGGTGGCGGATTTTGGCACGACTCGCACCTCCTGGATAAATATATAGATTGATTGTATCACAATTGAGATACAATTTCCAGGGATTTTTAGTGTCTTGCCAAGGCATGGCAGATGGCCAGGCAAAGCCGGGCAGTACAACGTTGTTCTCAATGTAATTGTGAGCGAGTAAGAAAAAGCAATACAGATTGCCCTGCAGTGGTGGCAGCTTAACAAGAGGGAAGGCGGGAGGCGCGGCGCTTTCCCGCCGCTACACAACTGCGGGTGCTTTGCCCCCTTCTCTTATCGCACAGGCTTTCTGCCTGTGCCACTAGAAATTTTTTACCCGCTAATCCCTAATCCCTGGCCCCTGATCCCCTACCCCTTACTCCGTCAGCGCCTTGATCTTTTCCTTGTGGCTCTTCAGTTTGGCCAGCTTTTCGGTGAGGGTCTGGACCCGCTCTTTTTCCTTGGCCACCACTTCGGCCGGGGCTTTGGCGATGAAATCCTCGTTGGCCAGTTTGCGCTGGGCCGTGGTCAGATCCTTGCCGATCTTGTCCATTTCCCTGGTGAGGCGGCGGTCTTCTTCGGCAAAGTCGATGAGGCCGGCCAGGGGGAGGTAGATTTCCACGTCCTCCACCACGGCCTTGGCCGCGGCCTGGGGCCGGTCACCGGCGGGGTTGAAGGCCAGGCCGTCGATCTTGGCCAGGATTTCCAGGGCCCGGGTTTGCTGCCCCAAGGCCGCCAGGGCCCCCTGGTTGGCGCTGTAGAATTGGATGGGGACCTTGGCGCCCGGCAGGATGTTCATCTCGCTGCGCAGGTTTCTCACCGAAGTGATCACCGCCATGAGCAGGTTCATTTCAGCCTCGGCGGCAGGGTCCAGGAGTTCGTCCCGGGCCTCGGGAAATGTCGCCTGCATGATACTCCCCTGGGCGCCGGGAAGTTTGTGCCAGATCTCTTCGGTGACAAAGGGCATGAAGGGGTGCAGGAGCCGGAGCAGGGCGCTCAACACTTCCTGGAGGATTTTTTGGGTGTGCAGCCTGACGCCCGGATCCTGGCTGTCATACAGGGGCGGCTTGATGAGCTCCAGATACCAGTCGCAGAACTCATGCCAGGCGAACTGGTAGATCTGGTGGGCGGCCTGATCAAAGTTATAGGAATCGATGGCCTCGGCCACGTCCCGGCTGACCTGCTGCAGCCGGCTGAGGATCCAGCGTTCGGCCACGGTCAGGGGCAGGGTGTCCCGGGCCGCCGACGCGAGATCGAAATCCCCCAGGTTCATTAAGGTGAAGCGGCTGGCGTTCCAGATCTTGTTGACAAAGTTGGGGTACCCGGCGATGCGGTCCTCGGACAGGCGCACGTCCCGGCCCATGGCGGCAAACGCGGCCAGGGAGAAGCGAAAGGCGTCGGTGCCGAACTGGTCCATGACCTCCAGGGGATCAACGACGTTGCCCTTGGATTTGCTCATTTTCTGGCCCTCGGCGTCCCGGACCAGGGCGTGGATGTAGACCTCCCGGAAAGGCACATCCTTCATAAGATAGT
>CAWBKT010000029.1:0-48877 GCA_963789385.1 uncultured delta proteobacterium
ATCACCACAAAGTATGAAAACAATAATGGGCCTATTGATCGATCCAGTCTTTGGCGGCTCACCGCTCACGGCTTTCATACAAATTCGGGCACAAAAAAATCATCCCCCCAAGGATGAGCATTGCGAACAAGACAGGATGCTGCTACACTAAAGCCCAAGCCGGCATAGCTCAGTGGTAGAGCAGCTGATTCGTAATCAGCAGGTCTGGGGTTCAACCCCCCATGCCGGCTCCAGCTTTCCTAAGGAAGAAGCCAAAGCCAACCTAATGAATTTATTATTCGATTCACTTCTTAACCAAATCATGGCCGGACAACTACGAGCCCCCGACCTGAACCTGAACCTGCCCCAAGAGACGGCCTAGTTTCCAGGCGGATTTTATACTGGACCGGTGAAACCTTTTGATATATTATGAGCTTATATGGCTCACAGACCTTTTCACCTTTCCCCTGATAAACTCGCCGACTTTTGTCGGCGGTGGCAGATAACCGAACTGGCTCTCTTCGGCTCGGCTCTGCGGGACGATTTTCACCCGGAGAGCGATGTGGACGTGTTGGTGACTTTTGCCGTTAACGCCCATTGGCGCCTAGTTGATCTGGATTCCATGCAGGAAGAGCTCCAGGCCATGATGGGCCGGGAAGTCGATCTGGTGGAACGGCGGGCCGTGGAAAAAAGTGAGAACTATATCCGCCGCCGCCACATTTTAGAGTCTGCGGAGCCCCTCTATGTGGCGGGATGAGGCATATCTGCTGGACATCCTGCTCGCGGCCCGCAAGATCGTCAGATTTTCCCAGGGTTACGATGCGGAGAAGTTTGCCGCTGATGAGGTCTTGCAGCATGCCGTCATGCGCCTGATTCAGATCATCGGTGAGGCCGCCCGCAAAATCTCCCCGGCCTACAAAGAGGCACACCCTCAGATTCCCTGGACCCAGATCATCGGCATGCGTAACCGCCTGGTGCATGAGTATTTCCGGGTTGAGACCGACATCGTCTGGGAAGTGGTGGAAAAGGACATCCCTGCCCTAATCCCTCTCATCAAACCTCTTGTCCCGCCGGAATAACGGCAATATACCTAGCGTCGCTAATGACTATCTCCGCCGCCACCCGCAGGAAGGGGGGAGTTCGCGAGCCCCGAAGATTTTGAAGCTCCGGGGCCATAAAATTCTTTACCAAAGTTTTACCGTTTACCGGTAATTGTGGTTTATAATCGGCTTTTATGTTATAATGATTATACACCTTTATAGAGTTATTTCAGTATGTTACTGTCATTATTGATTTTCCTGATTAGTCCTGTATCCGTTTCGTAATCAGCAGGTCTGGGGTTCAACCCCCCATGCCGGCTCCAGGGATTTCAAGGGGTTAGCAGAAATATGGCTAACCCTGTTTATTATGATCAACCCGCCTGGATGTGGTGGATTGTTAAATCAAAGCCAGAATAATTCTCATCTCTCATGCCAAATTACACCTGTTCTTCCAATTGATTACTTCAAGTCTTTTCAAAATAATGCTTAGGGGCGCTTCCAAAACCGCCCCTAGCCCGACCTCATGCCTCATTTTTCAGCCGCTCTTTTTTGCTGTCTTCCCGGCAATTATCCCCCTGCACAAAAACCCGTAAGGCGGGAGGCGCGCCGCTTTCCCGCCCTACCGGCCCTTCCCCCTATAGCCTCTAGCCTCTCGCCCCTGGCCTCATTCCGTGACAGATGATTAAAGATAAAGCGGTGGGCGGTGCCCACCCTACACCTTAAGATATTTTTTTACATTTTCTGTGAATTCTTCCTTCGCCGTGGGCAAGGGTTTAATCGCTTGTCTCTAATTTTAACTCTATGCTATGATAGTGGCAAATTCTGCGGGTGAAGATTGTACTATGAACCTGAACATTCGCCAAAAAGTCAGTCTGGTGTTTGGGGCCAGCATTGTAGTTATCGCCCTGATTGCGGGCTATTCCTATTATTATCTCAAGGGCATCGAGCTCAAGCAGCATGTGGTGGAGGTGGCCAACGACCTACGGGAACATATCCTGGAGATCCGGCGCTATGAAAAGAATTATCTGCTCTACGGGTCGCCGGATGACTGGCGGGAGAACGTGCGGCAGACGGAGTTGGCCTTACAGACGTTGGCGCAGATCATGCCGGAAAGCAGTAATTTAATGATCGCCAAGGATTTGAAGGGCCTGGAAACGGCGTTGACGGCCTATAAGCGCCTGATTCAGCAGATTCCCACCGGACAGGGCCGGCCCCAGGTGAGCGCGGAGCAGGAAGAGCAGATGCGGGAGAAGGGCAAACGGCTGGTGGAGCTGTCAGGGCAGCTGGTGGCGTTCGAGCGGCAGCGGATCCTGGAGATCATCAGCAATCTCAAGACGCAACTGCTGGTATCCACCATCCTGTTCGTGATCTGCGGCAGCTTGTTGACGGCCCTGGTGACCCGGAAGATCATCCGCCCCCTGAAGGTGATCGAAGGGACGACGGAGCGCATCGCCCAGGGGGATTTCCGGCCCCTGCCGGTGCTGGAAACCCGGGACGAGACGCAGAGCGTGGTGGAGGCGTTCAATCGCATGATTCGGGAATTGGCCCGGCGGCAGGACCAGTTGGTGCAATCCAAGAAGATGTCTTCACTGGGTATTCTGACTGCCGGTATTGCCCATCAATTAAATAATCCTTTGAACAACATTTCGACTTCCTGCCAGATTGTCATGGAGGAGTTGGATGAGGGAAACAGAGAATTCCTGCGCAAGATGCTGGGGAATATCGAACAGGAGGTGCATCGGGCCCGGGATATCGTCAAGGGATTGTTGGAATTTTCCCGGGCCCGGGATTTTGCCATTCACGACGTGCCCCTGTCCCAGGTGGTGAAGCGGGCCATAAAACTTATTTCCAGCCAGGTGCCGCCGGGAATTGAAGTTATTGACCAGGTCCCGGAAGACCTCGTAGTGTATATCGACCCGCAACGCCTGCAGGAAGTTTTTTTGAATCTTTTCATGAATGCCATACAAGCTATTACCGCACCACCGGGCCAGATTCGCATCGGCGCCAGGGTAGATGACGCCAGGGAAAACGCCTTCATTACCATTGAAGATACCGGCCAGGGAATTCCCAGGGAAGTCATGGATAAAATTTTCGATCCATTTTTCACCCTTAAGGAAGAAGGTTTGGGGACCGGCCTCGGGTTATCCATCGTCTATGGGATTGTGGAAAAGCATCGCGGCTCCATCGCCGTAGAAAGTACTGTGGGTGCAGGCACCAGATTCACGATTCGGATTCCATTACAACCGGCCGGCCGGGAGAACAGGCAGAACGTATGAAGCCAGGTAAGATCCTCCTCGCCGACGACGAACAGATTGCCCGGGAAAATCTCGCCTACATCTTAAAGAAAGAGGGCTATGAAATAGTGGCGGTGGAAAGCGGCGCCCGGGCGTTGGAGGAATTGGCGAAAAAAGAATTTGACCTGGTGATTACGGATTTACGGATGCCCCAGGTGGATGGCATGCAGGTGCTGGAGCGGACGAAAGAGCTGCGGCCGGAGACGGAGGTCCTGGTGGTTACCGGATATGCCACCGTCAATACGGCGGTGGAGGCCATGCAAAAAGGGGCCTACCATTATCTGGCCAAGCCTTATCAGAACGAGGAAGTGCGGATTTTGGTCCGCAAGGCCTTGGAAAAAAGGGATCTGCAACTGCGGGTGCAGGAATTACAGCGGGAAGTGGAGGCGCACCAAGGTTTTCCGGAACTTATCGGCAAAAATGCCAAAATGGTGGCGCTCAAAGAGATGATTGCCCAGATAGCGCCGACGGACTGCAATGTGCTGATTCTCGGAGAAACCGGCACCGGCAAAGAACTGGTGGCCAAGGCCATCCACCATCTCAGCCGGCGGCGCCGGAACCGTTTCATGGCCATTAACTGCGGGGCCTTCAGCGAGGAGTTGCTGGCCAACGAGCTTTTCGGGCATGAAAAAGAGGCCTTCACCGGAGCCGGGGCCATGAAAAAAGGACTTATGGAGGCGGCTTCGGGTGGAACCTTTTTTCTGGATGAAGTGGGCGACATGCCGCTGTCCATGCAGGCAAAATTACTGCGGGTTATTCAGGAAAAAACTTTGATCAGGGTAGGCGGGGTAAATGAAATCGTCGTTGATGTCCGGATTTTGGCAGCGACCAATAAAGACCTGATCCGGGAGGTGGAACGCGGCGCGTTTCGGCAGGACCTGTATTACCGCCTGAACGTGGTGTCGTTGATGGTGCCGGCGCTGGTGGAGCGGCGGGATGATATCCCCCTGCTGTGCCTGCATTTCCTGAAAAAATTCAGCGAGCGGCAACACAAGAGGATCGACACAATTTCCCGGGAGGTGTCGGAGGTGCTGACAGAGTATGAATTTCCCGGGAATGTCAGAGAATTAGAGAACATTATTGAGAGAGCGGTGACCCTGTCTACGGGCCCGAGCCTGGAGATGTCTCATCTGGCCCCGGACCTGCAGCAGCGGCGGTTTCAGGTACACCGTCGACAGAAGCGGGAGTTTCTGACCCTGGAGGATAATGAAAAAGAATATATCGGCTGGATTTTGGAACAGACGGGGGGCAATAAAACCAGGGCGGCGGAAATTCTGGGGATTGACCGGGTGTCGCTGTGGCGCAAGGTGAAGCGCTACGGGATGGAGTAAGACTCAAGAGGGTTTAGACCTGGTATCAGACAAGAAAAATTTGGATCATATTGGTTGCAACGTGTTACGAGAGGGTGGCCAAGCCACCGACGTTGATTTGATAGATTACCATTAAGGAGTAAGGCTCATGGCTATGAACAACTCCCCGCATCCGGGCGAGATTATCCGGGAATTGTGCCTTAAGCCGCTGGGTTTGACAGTCACGCAAGCCGCTCAAGGACTGGGCGTCACTCGCAAAACCCTCTCTTTGCTGTTAAACGGCCATGCGGGTATTTCCCCGGAAATGGCCGTCAGGTTATCCCAGGCATTTGGGCGCAGTCCCGAAAGCTGGCTGCAACTCCAGGTGCAGTATGACATTGCCCAGGTTAAAAAGTCAGCCAAAGAGATTAATCTCAAACCACTTTATGAGGTGAACCGGACTACGCTATAAGGCCTAAAAACAAAACACCGTTATAAATATCCCGTTGCCAGGCCGTGTCGTTTGAACAGGTTGAAGAATGCCACATATCTTTTTACCGATGTTTCTGATGATTTAACTCGCCTGGCAATTTGTAGATATTCCTTAAGTAAAACTTCCTCTGCGTCCCCATGGAAGGAAAATCCGCCCTTCAACATTTGCCACCTAAAATTCATTCAATCAAGGTTGTTGACCAGATCCAGTCATTTGATCAAATTTCTTGATGATTAAACTAATAAAATACTGGGAAGAAATGGCCGCTGCCAGGCAAAATCCTGCGAGTATAAAGGATTTCTCTGGTTTTGTTTCAATTTCACTCAATAAATTACTGGTAAGAATATGCAATAACAGGGGAACTAAAAGTGCCGCTCCTACTCCCATAACAATGTAAATCAAAAGAGATGTTGTTTTATTATTTGTAATGAGCTGACTTTGATCACTTGTAATTGACTTACTTTGATCATTGTGGCCGGTTGAAGTGAATAATAAAAAAAACCTATTAATCCACCCAGAGCGCCGGAAAATAAAATTATTAACAGTAACCCAATCATAAACCAGGATTTTTCAGTTGCAATTAGCGAATTTATTACGGATAGAGAGACTCCAACAAGAAATGCTATTACCATAGAAATAATGAAACGTGTCCATTTTTCCTTTTCCTTTTGAGTGGCCTCATATATTACAAAAATAAGTATATCCAGAGAACCATCCTCCTAAACCAGCAAAAAGGGACAAAAGAACGATGTTATAATCTTCTAAATGGCACGTGCCATCAGCAGCAAAACTCGGAGCCCCTACCATGAGAAACAGAACCCAAATAGCTAACCATTTCAACTTAACCATGTTGTTCTCCCTTCTCCCTTTACACTTATTATCATCTTGCGTAAAAAAATGGCCGAACTATACCGAAAGTTCGTCCTTCGGCAGCTTTCGACCATCTTGCTATTTATAAGGCCCGGATACATCATTCCGCCCCCTAAACATTTAGGGTTGGTCTTTATCAGGATTATATTTTTATTTAATCGTTTATATAAAAATATGTCAATATATAATATTAATTTCTTTAATGTTATGTTTTTTTATGGAATAAATTATGAACTGCTGAACAGTTACACCCACACCGAAAGATTGTAAAATATCTTGCCACAAACTAATATCTCTCTTACAACCCAAATAATTGAAGACATGGTTTGCATGATGAAACCATCTGCCGCCTCAACTATCTCCTAATAAATTATCTAATTCTCGCCAATCTCCTAGTCGCCTCTGCTAACTTAAAATCATGAGGATCATAGTTATAACCGACCCAACGTATCATGGCCTGAACTCTTTTTCGTCTAACGCGCCGGGTAATTCCTCTATGAAAACAGATAAATTAATTAGTTGCCTGGGCGCGAGTAGGCTTTTGCACCAGGCATTCATTTTTTGCCGGACCGGCGAGGGTACTTGTTTGGGCTTGTCTTCCCGGGCAGTACGGCAAGAGCGGCGGCCGTCCGGCAGACTGCAGTTATCAGGATTTAACCAGCACCAGGTCCAGTATTTTCGTAATATCGTCCGCCAAAACAATCTCCAGGCCTTCCCTGGCTTCCGGTGCCGTGCCGGCTACATCCACCTGATTCTGCTGGGGCAGAATGATCATTTTCATACCGGCTCGCTGGGCCGCCAGAATCTTTTCCCTGACGCCGCTCACCGGCAGCAGTCCGCCGCTCAGATTGATTTCCCCGGTCATGGCGACTTCACGACGGGCCGGCCGGTCGGTAAGGAGAGAAATGAGGGCGACGGCGATGGTCACCCCGGCGGAAGGGCCTTCCTTGGGGATGGCGCCGGAGGGCAGATGGATGTGGATATCGCTGGCGCTGAAAAAATCCGGATCAAGGCCGAGCTCATCGGCGTGGCTGCGCACATAACTGAGCGCCGTCTGGGCCGATTCCTGCAGCACCTCCCCCAATAACCCCGTTAAAATGAGCTGTTTGTGACCCTTCATCCGGGTGGCTTCCACAAAAATGATCTCACCGCCGAACTCGGTCCAGACCAGGCCGGTGGCCACCCCGACCCGATCTTTGGCAGCCTGGACTTCGTGGGTGAATTTCCGGGGCCCTAACAAGTTTTCCACTGTTGCGGCATCGACCAGCAGGGAGGGTGATGGTGTTTTCTGCTGCAAGGCGATACGGGCCAGTTTACGGGAGATGGTGGCGAACTCCCGGTCCAACTGCCGCAAACCGGCCTCCCGGGTGTAGTCCCGGATAACTTTGACAATGGCATCCTCGGTAAAGCTGAGATCCAGGGAGGCCAGGCCATGATTCTCGAGCTGCCGTGGGAGCAGATAGCGGGAGGTTATTTCCACTTTTTCCCGTTCGGTATATCCCTGGAAGTGAATGATCTCGAGACGGTCCAATAATGGTGCGGGCAGTTTGCCCAGAGCATTGGCGGTGGCGATAAACATCACCCGGGAAAGATCGAAGGGCACATCCAGGTAATAATCCACGAAATTGCGGTTTTGTTCCGGGTCTAAAACTTCCAGGAGGACGGAGGCCGGATCGCCGCGAAAATCCTGGCCGATTTTATCGATCTCGTCGAGCATGAAGACCGGGTTGTTGACGCCCAGCCGCCGGATTTCCGTAATGATTCTGCCGGGGAGGGCGCCGACATAGGTGCGGCGGTGTCCCCGGAGCTCAGCTTCATCCCGGAGGCCGGCCAGGGAGAGACGGACGAATTTCCGCCCCAGGGATTCCGCAATGGCCTGGCCGATGGAGGTCTTGCCGGTCCCGGGAGGGCCGGTGAAACATAAAATCGGCCCCCGGGCCATCTGAAAATGGCGCTTTCTGCTGACCATTTCTTTGACTGTGGCCCGAAGATCATCCAGGTTGATGGGCTTGGAAAGATAATGGGCGGCACCCTTGCGCAGGGCATCCACGGCAGTGCTCACGGTGGCATAGCCGGTAATCATGACCAGTTCGGTGGTGGGGGATATTTCTTTGACAGACTGGAGCAATTGCAGACCGTCCATTTTTTCCATTTTCAGATCAGTAAGAACGAGATCGAAGTTTTGGGTTTGAAATTTTTCCAAAGCTTCCACGCCGCTGGCGGCGCTGGCCACTTGATAGCCGTCTTTGCGGAGGATGTATTCCATATTGGTCCGGGCGATCTCTTCATCATCCACCACGAGAATCCGGGCGGCCTGGAGGCTGCAGAGGGTGCGGCCGGCCAGGTACTCCAATATACGCTCCTTCACCGTATGCAGGCCGTAATGCAGTCGGTCCAGGACCTGTTCGGCATGGGCCAGGTCCAGATTGTCATCGGTGAAATGCGCCCAGGGAAGGGCGGCCAGCAGATCCAGATAATTCAGGCCGATGCTGTACTCAGGCAGGCCCGGGTCCATCTTTTCCAGACGTTCCAATTCTTTGCGGGCTACCTGAGCAGCAACCTCAGGAAGCTGAGCCTTTTCCAGGGCCGCTCGCTCCTCGTCCAATTCGGGATTTGTCTTGCTGGGTTCGGGCTCATTTCTGCGAAACAACATGGATAAGGCCTCCCTGGATTTTTATAGGATCTGATTGGTGATGGCGGCAAAGGGGAGCTTCGCAAACACTATAAAGTTCCTGATCAGGAGATTTGAACCGGTTTTCATCCGGTGCCTGGTCAAAATTTTGTAGCAATGCGTGTAAGCAGTATAAAGGAAACATTGACCGGAGACAAGGAGAAGCTGAAGCAAAATGACGGGGTTGAAGGCGCCCAGAAAAAGGCAGGCAAGGGACTGATCGGAAAAGCAGGGAGAAGGGAAACGGAGATTAATGCTGTTGCATATTGCAATACCTGTGCAGATAAAACTGCAACAGTTCATATCTCATTTGAAATTATAGATATTATTCAAATTATTTATTTCACTATTGCAATCTGCAACACCAGCAAAAGATGTCCAGAAACAGAAAGGATGTATTTAAAATAATAAAATCAAAAGATAGATGTTTGCCATGACATTGGCCCGGCTTTTGCATTTAACGATAGATAAGCATGACACAGTTAAAGGGGTACAGACGATGCAACTAACAAATTTAACTCCAACAGGCACGATGAGGTCGACAGCGGCCGGCGCCGGAGTGGAGACAGCAGGCCTGCCCCAGGAAAATCGCAAAATCCTTGTGGTCAGCCGGGAAGACCGATTCAGCGAATCGGTAATAAATTATGCGGTAAATCTGGCCGAGCGGCTGGGATACGATCTCATTGCCTTGAATGTGAGATCGGGTTTGGCGCCAAAAGGATTATTTCATTCTCCCTATCAACATTTCTTGGGAGAAAAATTTAAAAACCAAGCCAGGAAGGCGGCGGCCCAGATCAAAGACCGTTTGCAGGCCAAGGGGTTGGGGTTTGAGCATCTGGTCCGGTTCGGTGAAGTGGGAACTGCAGTAGAAGCTCTCAATAATGAAAAAAGGCGGATTGAATTCGTCTTAAATGCCTCGGAATTGAGCGAGGCCGAGATGATGGGTGGGGTTTCATTACCGGTGTTTACAATTAAAGGGAATCAAGGAGATACGATCATGGCAAAAGAAACAACTCGCGGCGGCAAGCTTATTGGTAAAACCATAGCTTATGGACTGGGGACAGTGGCATTATATGCGGCAGTATTTTTGAACTCGGAGACGGTGATGAATTATTTCACCCGGGGCGGCTGGTATGCGGCGTTGCCGGTGGCCACAGTGTTTTTAGTTTCTTGGGTCCATGGCACCTTTTCCCACAATGTTTGGGAAGTCATGGGAATATCTGCACCTCAGAAGACCGCCGCAGCCGAAGGCGACGCAGCGTCCGGTCCGCCGTCAGCGGCCTCGCCCTCGCTTAAGCCTCAATGTCTAAGAAGAATATTTTATCAACTATTATGCTGCTCCAGGGTCGGGTTCCCCGGCCCTGGAGCAGCTAGACATAATGTTTTGCAGCAATGACTTGGCTGAGGAGATACCGGCATGCATGATGTAGCAGTAGAATCAATTCAATTTATCGACTTAAATCTCGTCACTATTCTCTTCTTATTTATTCTCGGGTTTATCGGTGGGCTGGTGAGCGGTTTTATCGGTTCCGGCGGGGCCTTTGTGCTCACCCCGGGCATGATGAGCCTGGGGGTGCCCGGCACCGTGGCGGTGGCCAGCAACATGTGCCATAAGTTCCCCAAGGCCCTGGTGGGGGCGATTAAGCGTTATAAATATGGACAGGTGGACATCAAGCTGGGATTGGTGATGGCGGTCTCGGCCACCGTCGGAGTCCAGGTGGGCATCAAGATTCAGGAATGGGTTCTGAAAACCTGGGGGCAGGCCGGTTCCAACCTCTATGTCAGCCTTTCCTTTGTGGCCGTCCTGGTCATCGTTGGCGGCTATGTATTCTATGATGCCTGGAAGTTGTCTAAAAAAGGCGGTGTGGAAGCAGTCACTCCATTGGCGCGCTGGCTGCAAAGCATCAACCTGCCGCCCATGGTCACCTTTAAAACGGCGAACGTCAGAATTTCCTTGTGGTTTACCATTCCCATCGGTTTTGCCACCGGATTATTGGCCGCGACCATTGCCGTGGGCGGCTTTGTGGGTGTGCCGGGATGATCTATGTTTTGGGTGCCTCCGGTCTGGTGTCCTCAGCCACAGAACTGGTTATTGCCTTTTTGATGGGTTTTGGCGGCACTGTAAAATGGGCCATCCATGGGATGGTGGATATTCGCCTGACCCTGATCATCCTGGCCGGTTCGTTGTTGGGGGTGCAGTTGGGAGCTATCGGCACCACGTATGTCAAAGACCATATGATCAAGATCGTCATGGGCACGATTATGCTCATCGTGGCAGTGAGCCGGGCCCTGGCCGTGCCGGAATACCTGGTTGACTTGAAACTTATGGTATTAAGCAAGGAAACTATCAGCTTCCTGAAGACCACAAGTTTTATTTCCATGTGCATTGCTCTGATCACCGGGGCCGTGATAATTTTGGGAGCCATGTGGCGGGCCAAAGTGGCGGAATCAAAACAGGAGGATGGTTATGAAGCAAGAATCACACTCAGCACATAACAATCTGCTCTGCGGGGTCGACGGCTCGGACGCCAGCCTGCATGCCTTTAAAGAGGGCGTCAGGCTGGCCGGCCGGGGTGGCAGGCTGGTAGCCGTCTCCGTGGCGCCCCAATATAATGGTGACTTGCGGTTATTGGGGGTTCAGGATGCCGGTAAACTCATCCGCCAACCCTGCGATGCCGCCCTGTCACGCTGTGAGGCAACCGCCAGGGAGGCCGGAGTAGAGGTAAAAACTATTTGCGCCCTGGGTGAGCCTTATGCCCGCCTCATAGAACTGGCCGAAGAAGAAAACAGCGATCTCATTGTTATTGGCGCCAAGGGTTTGACTTCCTTAAAATATTCCTTGATTAGGGAGCGTTGCCCGCAAGGTAATCGGTTTTACCTCCAAAGATGTCCTGGTGGTGCCAAACGAGGCGAGAGTGGGCTGGGATCATATTCTTCTGGCGACGGATTTTTCGGCCAACAGCGAAGGTGCGGAAAACCGGGCCCTGGAACTGGCTTTAGCGTATGAAGCAAAGTTGACCATTATTTCAGTTCTGGAACTTCCCACCTGTCTGTATGGTGAAGTGGGTGAATTAGGATGCAGCATACCGCCAGACCGGAGCCGGATATTGGAAAATCTGCAGAATAAGGCAGCCTCTTGGGGAATTTCAGCGGCAGCGGTTATAAAACCCGGCGAATCCTCTCGCCTGATTGTGGAGACGGCCAAAGATATTGGCGCCGAGGTCATTGTCATGGGCTCGCACGGGCGGACCGGTCTTACCCGGCTCCTCATGGGCAGCATCACCGAAAAAGTTATCGGCTCTGCCGTCTGCCCGGTTCTGGTGGTTAAAAGTTAACATGGTTTTAGTTTTCGGTTCGGAGAAAATTTGATTCGGCACCGGAATGTATGCCATCTGAGGGTTTATGTTCAAATTTCTGAAAATGTTCCTTAAAGAAGAGGAAGACCCCAAGGTCAAGCTACGGGAGAAATTTGCTCATTTTCGCCGACTCTTGGACCACAATAATGAAGCCTTGTCCTTAATGGCCGACCTGGAGGAAAATTTTTCCCCAAAAACCCATACTGACAGCAGTTATTTATTTACGTTGGTGGAAAATCTGGGAGAGCACGTCTCCCGGATGGTAACGGAACTTAACCAGTTGAGCCAGGATCGATATGCTTCCCTGGTGGCCATTTTTCAAAATATTCGCGAAGACCTGCAGCAGGAAATAGAAAAGACGCCTGAAGTTCCGGAAACTCCTTATATTCTGCCGTTGCATGCCCTGACCCGGGAAAAGACTTCTGCCGTAGGCGCTAAGATGGCCAACCTGGGGGAAATTCGCAACAGATTGGGATTAAATGTTCCCCGGGGCTTTGCAATTACGGCCGCGGCGTATCAGGCTTTCATGGCAGCTTCCGGTCTGGCTGACATTATCGGCCGAAAATTGGCGGACACGGACCAGGATAATCTCGAGGCCCTGCAGCAGGCAAGTGAAGAGGTCCAGGCCTTGATTCTGGAAAATCCGCTGCCCCGGGACCTGGAGGAAATTTTACTCCTCACGGCCCAGGCCCTGCCATCAAACCGTTTAGCGGTGCGCTCCAGCGCCGTCGGCGAAGATTCAGACTATTCCTTTGCGGGCCAATTTGTCACTCTCCTCAATGTTACCGTCGAAGATTTGCCGATGAAGTATAAAACCATAATTGCCGGCAAATTTACCCCCCAGGCCATCCGCTATTGGAGGCGGCAGCAATTCTCGGTCTCGGAACTGCCCATGGCCGTGGGCGTCCTGAGCATGGTTCCGGCCCGGACCAGCGGGGTCATGTTTACTCTGGACCCGCATGCCCCCGAATTGAATACCATCATGATTAATGCACTCTGGGGCCTGGGGAAATATGCCGTTGAAGGGACTGTGACACCGGATTTATATGTCATTGAAAAAAGAGGCGGATTCCGTTTAATAGAAGAAAAGATCGCCCATAAGCCGATGGCTCTCATGGTTTTGCCGGAAGGAGGCCATCAGGAGCAGATTGTATCTCCGGAACAGGCGGACGCAGCCTGTTTGAACCAGGAGCAGATTCGCACCCTCGTGGAGATAGGCCTGGCCCTGGAAAAACATTTTGGCGGTCCCCAGGATGTGGAATGGGCTGAGGACCAGGAGGGAGCTATTTTTATTCTGCAGTCCAGGCCTCTGCGCCTGGAGAGTGCCACAGCGCGGGGATTGGAGGCCGGCGAACCGGAGTTATCGGCATCGCCGGAAATTTTGCCGTTGCTGGAGGGCGGTCAGCGGGCGGTGGGCGGAGTTGCCTCCGGTCCGGTATATTGGCTGCATAACGATCGTGATCTGGATAAAATTCCGAACGGCGCAGTGGTCGTCTTACGCCACCCTTCCACACGGCTGGTCCTGGTAATGGATCGCCTCAACGCCATTATTACGGAAATCGGCAGCCCGACCGATCACATGACCATTTTGGCCAGAGAATTTAAAATTCCCACCATTGTCGGCGCCGGGCCAGTGGTCGGCAACCTGCAAAGCGAGCAGCTGGTGACCCTGGATGCAGATCATGTCCGGGTCTATCCCGGTATTGTGGTAGAACTGCTGCAGCACCGGTATGAAAAGGAAGACTCCTGGCAGGAAACCATTGTCTTCCGGAAATATCGGCAGATAATTAGCAGGATTGTGCCCTTGCACCTTATTGATCCCGAAAGTCAGGATTTCCAGGCGGACCGCTGCACTACCCTCCACGATATCACCCGTTTCTGTCACGAAAAGGCAATGGATGCCATGTTCAGTCCGAACGTGGAAGAGATGGTCAGCGCCCCGGGAGTAGTTCGTTTACAGTCGGATCTGCCTTTTAACCTTTTTATCATGGATTTAGGGGGGGGCCTGGCGCCGGGAGCTCAGAAAGTAGCTGCCGAGAACGATATCCTCTGCCGACCTCTCCAGGCAATGCTGCAGGGCTTTCATCATCCGGAAATCAGGTCGGGGCAGGTAGCCCCCGATCTCAGGGGATTTATTTCGGTGTTCGCCAATACCATGTATGACCAGGGGAAGGCTGAGGGCGGTTTGGGAGGAAAAAGTTTCGCTATTATATCAGATAATTATCTTAATTTCAGCTCTCGCCTGGGCTACCACTTCGGTCTGGTGGATGCGTATATTTCTCCTGAAATAAATGACAACTACATCAGCTTTCAGTTCAAGGGCGGCGCCGCCAGTATTGACCGGCGGGAACGGCGGGCATACATGCTGGAGGTCATTCTGGAGGAGTTGGGTTTTAAAGTGACGAGCAAGCAGGATCTGGTGCAGGGCCGGCTGGTAAAATTTTCCCGGGAGGAGATTGAAACCATTCTGGAATCGCTGGCGGTGCTGATGGCCTTCAGCCGCCAACTGGATATGGCGTTTACCTCGGATGCCGTGATGCAGACATATTTACAGGCCTTCCGTAAGAAGGATTATAATTTAGCATCTCTTAGACCTGTACACTAAGGCACATTTATAGCCGTTGCCAAAAGTTCTGACCGATTCACCCCTCACCCTGACCCTCTCCCCCGAGGGGAGAGGGGAAAATAAAAGACAAAATTTTTGGCAACAAGTATATTCCGAAATACACACTTCTTTTCATATAAGCTTTCGAGATTATTCTACATCTCCAGTTCAGCTTTTACCACAGGCGCTTGCGGATAGGCAATGATTTTTCCCCGGTCTCAGCGGCGGCGGCGGTGCCAGGCCTTGCGAAGCTCGTCGGCCAGCAGCATTATCGGCGGGAAGATGAGGAGAAACAGCAGGTCGTAGCCGGTGAGGGGGGCGGTGCCGAAGATTCTTTGGAGAAAGGGCAGGTAGCTCAGGGCCAGGAGAATGAGGACCTCGCTGAGGATGCCCCAGAGAAGAAGGCGGTTGCTGAACAGGCCCACGGTAAAGATGGATTCCCGGTCGGTGCGGATGGCCAGGGCGTTGCCGATCTGGGAGGCGACAATGCCGGCCAGGCACATGGTGGTGGCGCGTTCATAGAGGGGACCGGCGGCCGCCATCTCCAATCCCGGCCGCCAGCCGGCCGACAGATAGACAAAGAAAAAGGCACAGATGGAGGCCCCGGCATTCAGCAGCCCCAGAAAGGTGAAACGCCGGGCCACGGGCCAGTCGATGAGACGGTCCCGGCGGGAACGAGGCGGCCGGTCCATGATCCCCGGTTCCGGCGGTTCAACCCCCAGGGCCAGACCCGGCAGGAGGTCGGTCCCCAGATCCACCGCCAGGATTTGCATAATGTTTAACGGCAGGGGAATGCTAAAGAGCACAAACAGGACAAAAGGCACGGCTTCGGGAATGTTGCTGTTAAAGATGTAGGTGATGAACTTTTTGATATTGGCGTAGACGGCCCGCCCTTCCTCGATGGCGGTGACGATGGTGGCAAAGTTATCGTCCGTCAGCACTATGCTGGCCGCCTCTTTGCTGACCTCGGTGCCCCGCTGGCCCATGGCCACCCCGATGTCGGCGGCCTTCAGCGCCGGGCCGTCGTTCACCCCGTCGCCGGTGACGGCGACAATCTCTCCCAGGTTGTGCAGGGCCGAGACGAGGCGCAGCTTCTCCTCGGGAGAGGTGCGGGCGAAGACGAGATCGCCTTTCCGCTTGAGCAGCCCCCGGAGCTGGACTTCGGACAGGCGGGTGATCTCCTCACCGGTGAGAACCTTAACCTTCCCCAGACTCATGCCGATCTCGGCGGCGATGGCCCAGGCGGTGCCGCCAAAATCGCCGGTGATCATGATGATGCGGATGCCGGCCCGGTGGCACTTGTCAATGGCGGCCGCAACCTCAGGCCGGGGGGGGTCCTGCATCCCGGTGAGACCCAGAAAAGAGAGATCGCTCTCGGCTTCGGCCAGGCTCACATCTGCGGTGGCCACCGGTTTAGAGGCCAGGGCCAGGAGCCGGAGGCCCTGCTGGGCCATGTCGCTGAGCACCTGGCTCAGCCTGGCCCGATCCTGGGGGGTGAGGGGGCGGGTTGTCCCATCCCACTCGGTTATAGTGGTGCACAGGGGGATGAGGGATTCCGGGGCGCCTTTCACCCAACTGCGCACCCCGCCGTCGGGCGCGGCATGAAGGGCGCTCATGCGCTTGCGGACGGATTCAAAGGGAAAGACCTGGAGGCGCGGCTGGT
Source organism: uncultured delta proteobacterium (assembly GCA_963789385.1). GTDB lineage: Bacteria > Desulfobacterota > Desulfobaccia > Desulfobaccales > Desulfobaccaceae > Desulfobacca. The sequence continues at coordinate 16,261 of CAWBKT010000029.1, forward strand.
CCCGGCGGATGGCCGCCACATCCTGCCCGAGTTTGGCGGCCAGGACCAGGAGGGCAGCCTCGGTGGGGTCGCCCGTCACCTTCCCGTCGGCGGCGCCGAGAGAGGCGTTATTGCACAGAACGGCGCAATGACTGACCAGGGTCAGGAGCGGCGCCTGGAGCTTCGGGGCGGAGAGGGGAGCGCCGTCCTGTTCCAGGCTGCCGGAGAGATTAAAGCCGCTGCCGGTGACGGTCAAAGGCTCGCCGGCCAGCAAGAGCCGGGCCACCATAATCTCACTGGTGGTGAGGGTGCCGGTTTTGTCGGTGCAGATAACCGTGGCCGCGCCCAGGGTTTCCACGGCCGACAGCCTTTTGACCAGGGCATTCTTGCGGGCCAGGCGCTGCACGCCCATGGCCAGGGACAGGGTGAGGGTGGGCAGCAGGCCCTCGGGCACAAAGGCGACGATCATGCCGATGGCAAAGATGAGGCTGCTATAAAAGGCGAGTTTGCCGGTTAAGAAGGCGACCAGAAAAAAAAGCAGGCCGATGCCGAAAGCCACGGCGGCCTGAACTTTGACCACAAACTGCATCTCCTGCTGCAAGGGGCTGGGTTTTTCCTGCACCTCCTGGGTGAGGGCGGCGATGTTGCCCAACTGGGTGTCCATGCCGGTGGCCAGGACCACCCCCCGGGCGACACCGGAGAGGGCGGCGGTGCCGGCGAATACCAGGTTGGGCATCTCGGTCCAGAGAAATTCCTGGCCATCTTCCACCGGCTCGGCGGTTTTATAGGCCGGCAGGGACTCCCCGGTCAGGGGGCTGTTGTCCACCCGGAAATCCTGGGCCTCGATGAGCCGGCAATCGGCGGGAATCTGGTCACCCGCTTCCAGAATAATGATATCGCCGGGGACAAGTTCGACCGCTTCTACCTTGCGGACCTCCCCGCCCCGCCAGACGCGGGTATTGGCGGGGAGCAGCCTGGCCAGGGCTTCGATGGCCTTCTCAGCCCGATATTCCTGCCAGAAACTGAAGATGGCATTGATGAGAATTACCAGGGGGATGGCGGCGGCCAACTGCGGCATGCCGGCCAGGTAGGCGAAGCCGGACGCGGCCCAGAGCAGCAGGGCGAAGAGATTGACCAAATTGGCCCCGAAGCGCAGCAGCAGAGGGCGGCGGCGGCCCCGGACGATCCGATTGGGGCCGAGTTCTTCCAGACGGCGCCGGGCCTCCTCCGGGGAGAGGCCCGGGAGGCCGGTGGTGAGTTCCTCAAAGATTTCTTCCCGGGACAACACCCAGTAATTCTCGTGGCCGGACTCCTCCTCCCGCCTGATGGCCCGCCAGACCGCCGTGGGGGTCTCTTTGGCCAGTAATTCCCGGCGCACCAGGGGATTGCGCAACAGGCCGGTAAGCCTGGCCAGCAGTTGGAAATGGGAGCCGCTTTCTTTCAGGGGCGTGATCAGGACCGCCAGCACCTGGCAGCTTTGCCCATTCAAGGCAACGCCCTCGGGAGACAGGGCCAGCAATAACACGGTTTGGTCCACGTTCTCGGAAAGTTTATGAAAAATCGCCAGGCCCTCGCCCTGGTAGCCGTGGAGCAGGTCCAGTTCCTCTGCTTCGCAGTTGATCCGGGAACAGACCAGCCGGTTTAAGGCCTGGGGGGCCTCTGCGGCGGGGGGAGCAAAATTCAACTCGATGTTTTCGGGCAGTAATAATTTATGGACCAGCATATGAAATCCGTGGGGCAGGCCCTTTCGGGCAGAAGGAAAAAACATCCATGATGAGAAATCACCACGAAGCTTGAAAAGCTGCACAGGCGGGGGCGCCTGTGCTCCATTAACATCTGCTTTTCAGATGAATTTTGGGCAATCAGGATACGTTCCCGGGAATATTTTCTGGGGAGGACTATATCACAACATTCTGTAAAAACTCAATTCACAGGCCGTTGATGTGCATGGAAATTGGACCCAGACATCGTCTTGGGACGATACAGCGGATTTAAACCCTCTATTACTCCTTATGGTGCTTCATGTAATTCCGCAGCACCCCGTTGATCATAGTCTGATAAGGAATCCCTTTGTCTTTGAACCAGGCCAGCACGTCCGCATCCAATCGAATAGAAATCAACACTTTTTTGGGTGGGACGATAATTTTCGCCTCGGCCCAAAATTCCTCTTCAGTAGGTGGGGCATCCGGGTCGTTACGGGCGTTCTGCTCAATCTCTTCTTCGGTCATGGCCTTTAGTCGCCGCCAATCAGTCTTTGAACGTTTCGTCATATATTTTCCTCTCTTTCCTGTTGGCCTGGCGCAATGAAATCAACCTGATATTCTCGCCCCTTATGGCGTAGGCCACATAAACCACCATAGTATTCAGCTTACCCAGCGCCGCCCAACGATCTTCCTGATAGTCCCGCCGCCTGTCCGGCTTGACAATCATAGGATGAGAAAAAATAATTGTCGCTTCTAAAAAATCAATCCCGTGTTTTTCAAGATTGGCCTGCCGCTTTTTCTCATCCCACTCAAATGTCATATTTTTATATATACATTTTATATATACTTGTCAATTGTCTTGCCTTAAGGCATCCCGCCTGGGATGACATCATTCTATCAGGCAAATTCCACCCGCCCACCGGCTAGCTCGTTCCGCCCGCCCTGACGGTGAAAAATTATTTGGGAGTTAAAAATGGAAGTAGATTTAATGGATATTAGATATGGCGGAAGTGCATGGGAATCGAACCCACCCATCGCCTCTCGACGATACACCGGATTTGAAGTCCGGGGGCCCCACCAGTGAGCCTTGCACTTCCGTATTTTATTTAAACATATTAATTATAACCATGCCGGTCCGGTTGGCAAGCTCTTTTCCCTTAGTTTGGCGCGTCCTGCTCCACAATGCTTCCCCGGCGCCCCCGTTTCTCGGCGATTGCCCCTGACCTTTTTACTATTCCCTTTTCTCTTTTTTCTTTTTAAAATTAACTAGAATAGCCTATTGCGCAATCTCTTTGATTATGCTAACAAATATGTAGAAATAACGGTGTTTGAATCAAGAACAGGCTTCCTCTTGTTCATTAATTCCCCGGCTCACAATTTCACCGATTCGGCAGGTCTATGACCAGAATAAAAACTCGCGACCTCGCGGCGCTGACTGAGCAGGCTCGTCAGGTCAGGCTCGACATCGTCCACATGCTGCACGAGTCCGGGTCCGGCCATCCGGGCGGCTCCTTGTCTGCCACCGACCTCATGGTGGCCCTCTTTTTCGGTAAAATGAACCTGGATCCGCAGCAGCCGCTCTGGCCGGGACGGGATCGCTTCGTCCTCTCCAAGGGGCACGGCGCCCCGGTTTATTACGCGGTTTTGGCCCATCTGGGTTATTTCCCCCGCCAGGAATTAATGAGCTTACGCCAGTTCGACAGTTGTCTCCAGGGACATCCTGACTGCCGTTGCACCCCCGGGGTGGAGGTCTGCACCGGTTCTCTGGGGCAGGGCCTTTCTTTGGCCAACGGCATGGCCCTGGCCAACCGCCTGGATAACAATCCCGCCCGGGTTTATGTCATGCTCGGTGACGGTGAATTGCAGGAGGGCCAGATCTGGGAAGCGGCCATGACGGCAGCGCATTATAAACTCGACAACTTGACCGCCATAGTCGATAATAATAGATTACAGATTGACGGCTTCGTGTCGGAAATTATGAATATCGAACCTCTCGCCGCCAAATGGCTGGCCTTCGGCTGGCATGCCATTGAAATTGACGGTCACGATATGGCCGCTATCCTCCAGGCCCTGGACGAAGCCGAGCAGGTCAAGGGCAGGCCTTCGGTTATTGTGGCCCGGACCATCAAAGGGAAAGGCGTGTCAATTTTTGAAAACAAAGCCAAGTATCATGGGGTGGCGCCCTCTACCGAGGAACTTGAGATCGCCCGGCGCGATCTGGGGGCTGTATGAGGGTTGATTTATAATCATTGCCAAAAGCCCAGAAGGCGGGAGGCGCTTCGTTTTCCCGCCCTTCACTTTCTGTATTGCGCAGGGTTGGCATTGCCCACCAAAGAATTCAATGCCTTTATTATGGTGGGCGGTGCCCACCCTACAAATGTTTATTTTCCGGTTCTTTTTGAGGGGCCAGGCATTACCCACTATTGCGGGATAAAAGGGTAATGATTATCATAGTAATTTGAAAATTGTAATTATCAGCCCCCTCACCCTGACCCTCTCCCCCAGGTGGGAGAGAGGGGATTAAAGGAATAGAGATTACTTACCGTGACCGATAAACTGAGCACCAGAGTCGAATACGGCAAAATCCTGGTGGAACTTGGTGCTAGAAATAAAGATATCGTCGTCCTGGATGCCGACTTATCCGGGTCCACGGGCACGGCCAAGTTCGGCAAGGCTTTTCCGGAGCGCTTTTTCAATCTTGGTATTGCCGAACAGGATCTGATGAGCACGGCCGCCGGTTTCGCCGCCAGCGGCAAGATACCTTTTGCCAGCACCTTCGCCATCTTCGCGGCCGGCCGGGCCTGGGAGCAGATCCGCCAATCCATCGCTTACGCGGCTATGAATGTTAAAATTGTGGCCAGCCACGGCGGCGTCACCGTGGGTGAAGACGGCGGTTCCCATCAGGCCATCGAAGATATCGCCTTAATGCGAGTTTTGCCGAATATGGCCGTTCTGGTTCCCGCCGACGGCATTGAAGTGCAGCGCATGGTGGAGTGGGCCGTATCCTATTATGGTCCCGTTTACATCCGGACCTCCCGTCATCCTTTTCCGGTCATCTTTGATGCTGAATTTAAGTTTGAACTCGGTCATAGTCAGGTTCTCAGGGAAGGGCGGGATGTCACCCTGGCCGGCGTCGGTCTCATGGTGCACCAGTGCCTTGAGGCGGCGGCAATGCTCTCTGCCGACGGCATTTCGGCCCGGGTTCTCAACCTGTCCACCGTTAAACCCATTGACCGGGAGTTAATTGTCGAATCCGCCCGGCAGACCGGGGCCTTTGTCACCGCCGAAGAACATCTGGTAACCGGCGGTTTGGGCAGCGCCGTGGCCGAAGTCCTGGGGGAGTATTATCCCATCCCTCTAAAAAGAGTCGGCATCAAAGATACCTTCGGCGTCTCCGGTAAAGCGGAGATCCTGCTGGAACATTTCGGTCTGATGCCCCAGGACGTTGTCAAGGCTGCCCATCAGGCCATTAAACGCAAATCATCTTAACAAAAAGAGTTGATACAAAAAGACAGATGGAAAAAAACAACTTAAGTCGTCGCCAGCCTTCCTTTAAGTCATCCTCCCGGCGGTCAGTCGTCGCGCTGTTGCTGTTTTTGGCAGTATTCTACACGCCTTCCCAAAAAGTAACCGCCGCTTCTTCCCAGGCCTATACCCAGCTAAGGCTTCTGGTGGAAGCCCTCTATGAAATCGATAGCAAGTACGTTACCGAAAAAAAAGATAAGGATCTGATGTATGGTGCTATCCGAGGATTAGTGGCCTCCCTCGACCCCAACTCTTCCTTCCTGTCTCCCTCGGAATATCAGGATTCTCTGAGCGGGGGCCAACCTGAGGCGGATGCCGGCCTGGAACTATCAGTTAAAGAAAATTCCTTGACCGTGATCGCCCCGGTGGAAGGTGGCCCGGCTTGGAAAGCCGGCATCAAAGCTGATGACCATATCCTGAAAATTAATAACCAGCAGACTCGCAATTTAACTGCTTTAGAAGCAGCCAGAAAACTTCAGGGCTCCCCGGGAACCAAGGTCAAGTTGCAAATAGTCCGTACCGGCTTTGTAAAACCCCAGGACCTTGATCTGGTCCTGGAGAAGAGTACCGTTGACAGCGTCTCCTCTTTCCCCCTGGAAGACGGCTTCTACTATATTCGCCTGCGCACTTTCCGGGAGCGGTCCGCCCAGGAACTGCAACAGGTCCTTCGCACCATCCAGGCCAACCCGGCCAGGAGAGGAATTATCCTGGATCTGCGGAACACGGCCGGCGGTCAAATGGAAGAGGCCCGCAGACTTGCCTCGGCCTTTGTCGGGAATGATTTGATTTATACCGTCAAAGGGCGCAATTCTGAGAAAAAACAATCTGTTACCGGCGCCAAAGAATATCAGGCGCTCAAAGAGAAATTGCCCTTGGTGATTCTGGTGGATCAGGGCACCGCCAGGGCTGCCGAAGTCATTGCCGGCGCCCTGCAGGCTGATTACAATGCCCTCCTGCTGGGGTATAAAACCTTCGGCGATTGCGCCGTAACCAAGTTATTCCCCCTCAAGGACGGCTCCGCCCTGATTGTCAGCGTCGGCTACTGTTATACTCCCCGGGACCATCTCATCCAGGGGAAAGGGTTGGAACCTGACATCGCCGGCCCCAAAAAAGATTCCGAGGATAAACCGGTGACCGAATCCGGCCTCAAATTAGAGAAACCGAAAAAAATCCCCGGCGTCGAAGAGGTTATGCAAGATCCCCTGGTTAAACAGGCCCTGGCTAAACTCCGAAGTTGGGGAAAAACCAGCACTTCGAAAACCCCGGAAAATCGCTTAAGGAAGAAACAGGCTTCCAGAGCACCAAGTCTCGATGAAGAAATTTCATAACTATTTTACTTCTGAATTTAGGTATTTTTAATGATTAGATTTAGACACTTATATGATATCAGGAGCATGTCGGCCGTGTCTCCAATCAGAACCAGCATTATTGTTTCCCTGTTGCTCGTCATGATCGTGAGCGCCTGGGAGCACCCGGCTTTGTCGTTAAGTGAAGACACCAGAGATCAACTTTCGGTTTTTGCTGAGGCTTTGGGAATTGTTGAAGACAATCATGTGGAGCCCAAGGAAACCAAAAAATTGATTTATGGTTCCATCAAGGGTATGGTGAGCAGCCTCGATGCCCATTCCTCTTTTATGGCCCCTGAAGAATTCAAGGAATTGCAGATCGAAACCAAGGGAAGTTTCAGCGGCATCGGCATTGAAATAACTCTCAAGGACAACATGTTGATCGTGGTCTCACCCATAGAGGGAACCCCGGCCTACCGCGCCGGGCTGCAGGCTGGAGATCGAATCACCAAAATAGACGGTACGACTACTAAAAACATGAATCTTCTGGACGCGGTCCGCAAAATTCGAGGGGCCAAAGGTTCCAGCGTCACCCTCACCATCATTCGGGAAAATGCCGAAAAACCCAAAACCTTCTCCCTGGTCCGGGAAATAATCCCGATTCGCAGCGTCCGGGCGCGTTATTTCGATGATTGTGGTATAGGCTATATCCGGATTACCAATTTCCAGGACAAGACCGATCAAGATTTAAAACAGGCCTTCAAGGATTTAAACGCCAAATGCAAACCCATGCGGGGCCTCATCCTGGATCTGCGCAATGACCCCGGTGGACTCCTGGATCAGGCGGTCAAAGTCTCCAATGAATTTTTATCATCCGGTCTCATTGTCTATACCGAGGGACGCAATAAAGCCCAGACCCATCGATTCTATGCCAATGAAAGCGGCAGCAGCCTGGAGAAAAACATCCCATTAGTCGTTTTGATCAATGAGGGCAGCGCTTCTGCCTCTGAAATCGTCGCCGGGGCCATCCAGGACAGAATGCGCGGTTACATTGTCGGTACCAAGAGTTTTGGCAAAGGATCGGTCCAGACCATTATCCCCCTGGAAGACGGCTCCGCCTTGCGCCTCACCACGGCGCATTATTATACGCCGTCCGGGCGGGTCATCAATGAAAAGGGTATTACCCCGGATCTGGTGGTAGAGGCTCCGGCGATTCCCGAGGGGAAATCCGTGAAAGACCTGCGCCAGGAGGCCCTGGATCGCCGCATGAAAGGCGAGGGTCTAACCGATAAAGCCTGGACTGTGCCCATTTCTGCCGAGGAACTCGAACATGACCCCCAGTTGGCGAAAGCCGTGCAAATATTGCGTCAATGGCCTCCGAAAAAATTTGCGGAGACGACCGGCAGATAATTTAGAAGCAAGACGTTACTGATCGGATAGGCGTCAATCATTTTCCTTTCCCGGCGATGAAGGGAGTCATTCCCCGCCTCTTGACAGGCAGGGAGTCAAGATTATACCGCTTGCTCAGCTGCCCTTTATTTGCCCTCTCTCCTTGAGGGGTCTACAGAGAGCAGAGTGGTTGGGTGAGGGGTGAATCAGACATTACCTGCCGCCTTTTTCTTGTCCGTTGTCACAGTTTTCCTCAGAAGGACCTGTTTAGCCTATGAAATCCCTGGTTGCCCTGATCGGCCGCACCAACGTCGGTAAATCCACTCTTTTCAATCGCTTGACCAAGGAATCCAGGGCCTTGGTGGATAACCGCCCCGGAGTCACCCGGGATCGGCTTTACGGGTCGGTTGCCTGGGATGATCATGCCTTCCTGCTCGTGGACACCGGCGGTTTTGGAGGGTTGGATGACAATCTCAGCGACCAGGTCCGGCGCCAGGCTGAAATTGCCGCGGATGAAGCCGATATCATTCTTTTCATGGTTGACGGTCGCCAGGATATTCAACCGGATGACCTTGAAGTAGCCCAATTTCTCCGGCGCTCGGGCAAACCCGTCATTTTGGCCATCAACAAAATTGACGGGCCCAAACAAGAGGCGCTCCTGCCGGAATTTTTCCGCTTCGGCTTCACCCCGTTATACCCTATCTCCGCCGAACATGGACTTGGCATCCACGCCCTCATCGAGGCCGTCATAGACCATTTACCCCGGGAAACCGAGGACGCCGAATCTTACCCCGGCACCAGGGTGGCCGTTTTAGGCCGTCCAAATGTCGGCAAGTCCTCTTTTATAAATCGAGTTCTGGGCGAGGATCGGATGCTGGTCAGCGATACCCCGGGCACTACTCGTGACTCTATTGATATGCCCCTGATTTGGGATGGGAACCCGTATGTGCTAATTGATACCGCCGGTATCCGGCGCCGGAGCCGGATTCACGAAAACCTGGAGCGGGGGATGGTCTGGCAGGCTCTGCGAGCTATGCAAAGAGCCGATGTGGTTGTGCTATTGCTGGATGTCCAGGAAGGTTTGACCGAACAAGACCTGAGAATTCTGAATCTTATTGCTCAAGCCGGCAAAGGCTGCCTGATCGGCCTCAATAAATGGGATCTCACAGAGGGAGACGTCAAGGGACGGAAGCTGCTGCTGGACCGGCTGCACGAAAATCTGGAACTGATGCCCTATGCCCCGGTTTTACCCATATCGGTCAAAACCGGTTATCAGGTAGCCAAAGTTTTTCCCCTGATTGACAGAATTGATCAGCAGCTTCAGTTTCGAGCCACCACCGGGGAATTAAATCGAACGTTTATCGAGATCGTCAGCGCCCACAACCCGCCGCGCTTCCGCCATCGGACGGTCAAGTTCTATTACGTCACCCAGGCAGACAGCCGGCCGCCCACCTTTATCGCCTTTACGAATATCCCCGGCGCCGTGCCGGAATCGTATAGGCGCTATCTCATCAACCAGCTTCGGGAACGGCTGAATCTGCCGTATGCCCCCATCCGCCTCTATTTTAAGGGCAAAGAACGCCGGCGAGGTCGAGCCTCAACCGGCAAGACCAGAAATTAACAACCGCTACCGTTCTGAATTAATTGGTTATTTTTTTTACAACTCGTAAACGTCTTTCGGCGCGAGAACTGTCTGGTTGATGAAATCGAAGTAGATGCTTCTTGTGCGACTGGGCATGCAGAAGGTTATTTTTGACTCGAACGCCATTGATCAAAAAAAAGGCGATGACAGCTTTTTCCCATTCGGGAGTGGGATTGAAATCTTCCATGATTTCTTTGTAGTGTTTTAAATGCTCCGCTAGATCTTCTTCATCCAATGATAAGATGGTTGCGGCTAAATCCTCTACCGTTTCCTGGATCATAGAAGGTACGCCTCCGGGCTTTAGTCAAGCCTCTCCCCAAACTTGTGCATTAATGATAAGAAAAGAACTCTCTTTTGTCAACACAAGAATGGACCATTATTAATTTTTTTTTATTAGACTTATCAAATAGTTATCTTTATATCGAATAATTTCTTTGTCATACTTAATCTTCAAATCTTTCCAATGTCTTGACTAAATTAAGCAGAAATTTTAATTCATAATCCAGAATTTTTTCCCCTTTCGCCGCGGTGCCCGCTCCCGGGTCTCCCCAGACTCCGCCCGGCCAGAACTTCCTCTTATCCCGTACCAGGATAAATTTCGGGAAGTTCGGCCATTCCGCCGGGGCGCCGCCTTTGACTAATTGGGGATGAGCTGCCAGCATAATTGCCGTTTCCACTTCCCCGGCATGAGCATCACCCGGGGTTGTCACCAGGCCGGGGGCCTCCTGCAAGGCCTCCCGCAGCAGCTCTAAAACATTCACCACCGCCACCCTGATCTCCGGCAACTCTCGCAGCAGCTGTTCCCCCGCCTCCACAAGTGCCGCGACATGCGTCCCGCCGGCGTGGCCGGTTAATAATACCAGCTGTCGGCAGCCCTGGCGGTACAATTCACGGCCGATATCAAGGGTCAATAATTTTAAAGTATTCCCGGAAATACTTAACGTTCCGGGATGCTCGCCGGTAGAACGGCACAGACCATAATACACGGGCGGGGCGATGAACATGGGATAAAGCCGTGCCGCCCGCGCCGCCACTTCCAGGGCATGCATGGTATCCGTGCCCAGCGGCAGATGGGGCCCATGCTCCTCCACAGAGCCGAAAGGGACAATCACCGTAGTCGTCTTAGCCAGGGCAGCTTCAAACTCCGGCATCGTCAACTGCGACAACAACATGGACCGTTACCTCGTTTCACCGCCGCTGCGGCAGGCTACTAACTTCTTTTCGGCCAGAAGGATATTTTTCATTATTGCCCTGAAAAAGAGCTTGTTATTTTAAGATATATCAGCTTCTGCAAAAATCTGCCTTTTTTAGCTGTTTTCAAAAATAATTTTACTCACATGCAGGGCCCCCGCCTGCCGTGCGTCCAGTCTAGAATGAAGAGCGGGGGCGGACCCGCCAATCTTTTGAGTTAATTATCCGGGTTTTCTCTATCGATAATTGAGCATTTATAGATATTTCCTATTTGACATATATTTTTTATCTAGACGATAATACATTATGTCTAGTTTATCTCTGTTTAAGTTTCCTGCCGCCTTTACCTGAGCAGGCCCGTATGGCTGCCGGGAGCAATAAGCCGCGGTAATCTGCCAGACCCATTCACTTGCTCATCTTATCGGACTCACCGCAGCCGTCAATCAGAAATAGACATACATATTCCTCTTGTTTAAATTTCTGGAAATCTACGGGAGCCGTTATGACCGAAAACGAATTTAAACCCTTAATGGAGCAGGTTCGCGCCGCCGGTTGAGCGGCCAAAATTCCTCCCGGGGAATTGGAGGAAATTTTGGGCGGCCTGCCCCGACAGCAGCATCCTGATCTCCTGGTCGGCATGGAAACCGCAGACGACGCCGGGGTATACCGTCTGACTCCGGAGATCGCCCTGATCCAAACAGTCGATTTTTTTACGCCGATTGTCAATGATCCCTATATGTTCGGACAGATCGCGGCGGCCAATGCCTTAAGTGATGTCTATGCCATGGGCGGCAAACCTTTGACTGCCATGAATATCTTATGCGTCTCCTTCACAAAGGTGTCGAAAGCAGATCTTAAAGCCATCCTGGCCGGTGGCCTGGAAAAGATTCACGAGGCCGGCGCCCTGCTCGTGGGGGGCCATAGCGTTGAAGATGCCGAATTAAAATACGGGCTGGCCGTCACCGGTATAGTCCATCCTGACCGGGTTCTCACGAACGCCGGCGCCAGAGTAGGGGACAGCCTGATCTTGACCAAACCTCTGGGCACCGGAGTTATCGCCACGGCCAGCAAGGGGCGGCTGGCCTCCCCGGCGATTGAGGCTCAGGTCGCGGACATCATGCGCACCTTGAACCGGATTCCTGAAGACATCCTGGCGGCGGGTCATATCCACGCCGCCACTGACATCACCGGTTTCGGATTTTTCGGCCATGCCCTGGAGATGGCCCAAGGCTCTCGAGTCAGCATGACCATAGACGCCTCCCGGGTACCGATTCTGGCCGCGGCCCGGGAATTTGCCCTCATGGGGCTGGTGCCGGCGGGCAGTTTCGCCAACCGCCGCTATTGCGAACGCCACGTTCAGATAGCCCCCGGGATCGATCCCTTGATGTTGGATCTTTTGAGCGACGCCCAAACGAACGGCGGTCTTTTATTGTCGGTAGCTCCGGAAGCTGCGGCTGATATTGTCGCCCGTTTCCAGGAGGAGGGCTATGCGGCAACTACTCCGGTGGGGGAGGTTACGGGGCCGGGGAAAGGCGTTATCCACTTAGCTGCTTAGGATAAAGAGAATCGATATATCCAAACGTCTAAGGATCTTTGCACCTTGAACATTTAACTTTGAACATTTCCAGGGGGGGGAAACGGCATGACAGCATGGAAGAACTTTTTCGCCACCCGAACCGGCATCATCACTGTGGGCGCGGTTATCGGCGTCCTGGCGCCGCTGCTCCAAAAACTCGGCAACCCCGGGAATATGGGCATTTGTGTGGCCTGTTTTGACCGGGATATCGCCGGAGGGGTGGGATTGCACCGGGCTGCGGTGGTGCAGTATATCCGTCCGGAAATTATCGGCTTTATTCTGGGGGCGATGCTGGCGGCGTATGTGTTTAAAGAATTTCGGGCCCGGGCCGGCTCGGCGCCCATCGTCCGCTTTATCCTGGGGGCCTTCGCCATGATCGGCGCCCTGGTGTTCCTGGGTTGCCCCTGGCGGGCGTTGTTCCGGTTGGCCGGCGGGGACGGCAACGCCATCTTCGGCCTGCTGGGCCTGGTGGGCGGCATCTATATCGGCACCCTGTTCTTTAAAAGCGGCTACAACTTAGGGCGGAGCCAGACCACGTATGCCTCGGTGGGTTGGCTGCTGCCCCTGGTGATGATAGGTTTTCTCATTCTGATGTTCATATTTCCTCAGATCCAGGATCAAGCCCAGAGCGGCATTCTTTTCTATAGCGTCAAAGGACCGGGATCGCAGCATGCCCCCCTCTTCATTTCGTTGGGAATCGGCCTGGTCGTGGGCGTACTCTGTCAACGCAGCCGTTTCTGCACCATGGGGGCCTTCCGGGACCTGCTCCTGTTCCGCCAGGTCCATCTGCTTTCCGGCATTATTGCCCTGCTGGTCACTGCTTTTCTTACCAACCTGGTACTGTCCCAGTTCCATCCGGGTTTTGAAAATCAGCCGGTGGCCCATACCATGGAATTATGGAATTTTGGCGGCATGGTGTTGGCCGGCCTGGCCTTTGCCCTGGCCGGCGGCTGTCCCGGCCGCCAGATCTTCCTGGCCGGGGAAGGTGACGGCGACGCCGCCGTCTTTGTCGTGGGCATGATCGTTGGGGCCGGGTTCGCCCACAACTTCCTGTTGGCCAGCTCTCCCAAGGGTGTAGGTGAATATGGCATCATCGCCACCATTATCGGCCTGATCGTCTGCCTGGGCATCGGTTTCACCATGCGGCAGAAAGTTTAAGAGCAAAAATGTTTTTAACCTTGCAGAGGCGGGGCGAAGACCCACCCTGGGTTAGCTACGTTATCAAGGAGTTAGCATCTATGAGCACAACCATTGACGCCCGGGGCCTCTCCTGTCCGCAGCCGGTATTGATGACCCTGGAGGCTATAAAAAAAGTCGCTACAGGCCGGCTTACCATCCTGGTGGACACCGAAACCTCCAAAGAAAATGTCCTGCGCGCCGCTGTTAGTCAGGGGTGGCAGGAGGCGGGAGTGCGGGAGCAGGAAGGGGAATTTCAGATTCTCTTGCATAAGGATTAGCTGTGGGATTGTTTAATCTCTTTAAAAAGGAGCCGGTGGTAGCTGCCGTGCCGGAAGCCGGCGGCATGGGCGCCGGCATCCTGGTGTTTGCCGGCACCAGTGAAGTTATCCGGGCGGAAAAGATTTTAAAGGCCGGGGGCTGGGCCATCCGGGTGATGGGTCCGCCCCCGGAAATTCAGACCGGCTGCGATCTGGTCATCGAATTCCCCCTGGTGGAAAAATTGCGGGTGTGTCGCACTCTAGAGGAGGCTAAGGTTTCCCCCCTCCAGGTGGTCCCCGTCAACAGCCCCCTGCTCCAGCCGGTGGATCTGTTCCAGGTGAAAGATTTTGGCGATTATCTGATGGTTCGGGCCGCCAATATGAAACTCACCATCGACAAGTCCAGCCGGCGCATTGTCAATGTCTCCGGCGGCGGCTGTCCGGATGTGCCGTATCTGGCTCAAAAATTAGTGGGGCAGACCATGGAGGAGGCGCCGTTGCCCCGGGATATCGGCCATACTCTGTGCGGTTATGCCCTGCAATTGGCCTTTGAGGAGATGCAGCGCCGGTGCTCGCCGTAATCGGTACAGTCCCTGATCCGGATTTTCCCCTGATTTGCGGTGAGGCCGGACTGGACGGCGATCATATTTATGTGGCCGGTCAAGTCTGTCCGGTCAATCGGGGCACTCCCGCCCTGCTGGCCGCGGCCGTCCAGACTGCCCGCAGCTTGGGCCAACCCCTGCCCCACGCCTGTCTCGTCGGCGACATCGGCCTGGGACATGGCAGTAAGAAGCTCTACGAATATCTCACCGGCAATTTGGCCCAAAGCGAATATACGACCCTCTGCTTTCACTACCTGCAGCCGGACGTTGACTGGCACAACCGGGTGTTCTTTGCCATTGAGGACATGGCCAGGCGGCCTGTCCTGATCGCCGATGCCGGTTTCATGTATGTGGCCAAAATGAGTGGCCAGGCCACGGCCTATGACCTGTTTACCCCGGATGCGGGGGAACTTGCCTTCCTGGCGGATGAAGAGGCGCCCCATCCCTTTTATACCCGGGGGTTTATTCTCCACGAGAATAATAAAATTCCTGATTTAATTAAACGGGCTTATACGTTTGATAATGCCGCCAGATATCTTTTAGTCAAAGGTGAAATAGATTATATTGTCCATCGGGGGCAAATTCTGGCTCAGATACATGAACCCTCTCTCGGGGTTCTGGAACCCATCGGGGGCACCGGGGACACCATCACCGGCATCGCCGCCGCCTTGATCGACTCCGGCAGGCCAATCCCCGGGGCTGCCGGCATGGCGGCCCGGGCCAACCGCCTGGCCGGGCTTTATGCCAATCCCACCCCGGCCACCCAGGTGAAAGATATTATCAACTATTTATCAAAAGCCCTTGGAATCGTCCTGGCCGAAGAGGAAACCGGTAATGACCAAACCTGATTGCAACGATAGGGGACCTGTCACTCCCCAGCTGACCCTGGTGGAAGTGATGTCCCAGTGGCGGGCCAGTGAAGAAATTTTTAAGGCGTATGAATCCGAAGCCGGCACCTGCCTCCGGTGCCACGCCCTTTTTGACACCCTGGAAGAGGCGGCCCTAAAATACCATCTGGACCTGGAGAAACTTTTGTCCGACCTCAACTCCCTGGCCCGCCGTCTCGATAGTGTTTCTCAAGATTAATGGGGTTTTATAGATAGACGGTGCACCGCACCCTGGAGTAGTTAAAAGAATTTCTAGAAATTCTTAAACTTCTTGATAATATTTAATATTTTTGATAAAATATAACTAATCAAATTAATTAATTTCACCGCAATATCCAAATGATCCAAAAAACCATCGCCAAAAAAAATTTCTCCGAACATTTCGCAGCCCGGGAAAACCTGGCCTACTGGCTCTCACGGTCCCCGGAGGAGCGCCTGTCCGCCGTAGAAATTTTGCGCCGGCAATATTATGGAAATTCAGCCAGACTTCAAAGAGTTGCTCGAGTTATTCAACGCCCTTTAGCGGTTAGCGATCTATCTCTAAAAAGGAGCTGATTATTCCATGTTGACTTTCGATATCCCAGGCTACAAAATTTTGCGCCTGGCCCATCTGGTCATGGATTACAACGGCACCCTGGCCGTGGACGGCAAGCTGGTGGAAGGAGTGTCAACCAGGCTGGAGCCCCTCTGCCGGGACTTGAAGATCCATGTCATTACCGCCGACACCTTCGGGCTGGTGCAGCAGCAGATGTCGGCCCTGCCCTGTCAGGTTTCAATTTTGGGGAAGGATAATCAGGCCGAAGCCAAGCTCAATTATGTCCGGGAACTCGGTCTGGAGCAGACCGTCTGTATCGGCAACGGCCGCAATGACCGCCTCATGCTCAAGGCGGCGGCCCTGGGGCTGGGCGTCATCCTGGCCGAAGGGATTGCCGGGGAAACGATTCAGGCTGCGGATGTCATCTGCCGGTCAATTAATGATGCCCTGGACCTGCTCCTGCATCCCCTGCGCCTGACCGCCACGTTGCGGTCTTAAAAAGAAGATATTTGTCAAACAACCCAGAAGGCGGGAGGCGATTTGCTTTCCCGGCCTACAAGTTATAATTCCATTCTAATGTCAAAGGGAGAGGTTGGGAAAATTCCACCGCGGTCTCTGCATGGAGGAGAGGCGGGCACAGAGGCCCGCCCCACCAATACAGCCATCCCAATACTCTTTGTTTGACATCAAAAATAATATACACATACCTTTTTCAGCTGATCGCTGAAGGCTGACAGCTTTTTAATTACCAGCCGCTGCCGCCGCCACCGCCACCGCCGCCGCCCGAGGAGCCTCCCCCGCCGCTGCCGGAACTGGAGCTTGGGGGCGTCGCCGCCGAGGCAATGGAACTCGACCAGGCTGCTTCCCAAGCCGGCGGCAAAGCCGGAAAATTTCTGGGAGTTCCAGGAACTGCCCGCATACCATGACGGCGAATATGTCTGGCCGGCCACCGCGGCCTGGGCCAAAACCTCGGAGAACTGTTCGCTCCATTCATTTTCCACGTCCAGGGCAAAGGCATAGGGAAGATATTTCTCAAACAGCTCCGGAGTTTTTTCCGGCGGGTGCAGCATTTCCAGGCGGTCTTTTTCCGCCGTGGACAGGTACATTTTAAAGCCTTCAACCTGATCCATAATCTGCCGGCCCTGGGATGTCGGCGCTTTCAGGAGATAGACAAAGATCAGGTGCAGGATAATTATGCCCGCTCAGAATTACAGGTATGATAAAGGATGAGAACACTGCCGCCGGGCCGATAATGGCCGAGAAGAAAAACCAGAAGGAGCCGAAAATGAGAAAGAAATATCCTGATAAACCAGCCTTGGGTCTGCCAGTTGGAGGCAAAAAGAGCTATTATGCCGCAGGTGATAATATAGAACATGAGGACGCCTGCCGGAGGGCCCGGTTCCTCTGACGTTATGATCAGGGCTAACAGGATTAAACCGGTGATGAGCGAAGCCAGCCAGAGAAACGTGCGATTTGTCTTGAAATAAACTATTAGCCATCATCAGCTGCAGAGATTTTTGCAAATCTTGCTGAGCCGCGGCTAAGTTAGGCTGATACTTTTCGCCGAGCTCCAGAATTTTGTTGCCGGCAAACAGACCCCTGCCTAAATCCGCCTCCTCCGGGAAAAGCTGGCCGTCGCCTTTTTTCTCCAGGACATACTTTCCGTCTGACTTCCCGGATGCGCAAAAAACCCTTCACGGCCATATCCAGCACTGCGGCGGCCATGGTCTTGGCGTCAAAACCCATCTGCATGAGATAGCGGACTGCGGCCGGGGAAAACCCTTTGGGGGGGTTAAAAAGCGGGATAATGGTGCCTTTGGCCGGATCCCGGCCCACTCTGGCCCAGACCTTGAGGTAATAGGCCAGCAAAGCCAGAAATCCTAAAATCGCACTAAAGAGGGGAGCATTGTCCCGGAGGAAATATGCCGCACCTTCCCGGGCGGAAGGCGCCTGGACGATTCCTTTGGGCCAGGCCACCGCAAAGGTCAACCCCTCCCGCCGGCCCAGACCTGTGGTAGAGGTAAATACGATATTGCCCGCCCGGTCATAGTCCACCCGGAAATCCTGGCCTTGAGCCCCTTGAGGTCCGGTGTAGGCGGCATATTGAAGAATTTTGGCGCCGGGCGGCAGCTCCACGACCGCTTTGGCCTTATCAATGGGGAACGTCCAGCCCGTGCCGGTGACATTCCAGTATAACTCGTCGTAATCCTGAAAGAAACCCAGTTGCCGGTCCGTTTTATAGGTAATGGTGTAGGTGTGCCGGCCCGGTTGCAGCAGAACGTCTTTTTGCCCGAGATAAATTTTGACTCCGTTATCGACTTTTTCGGTGTGATAAGGCTCGGGTTGACCGTCCCGCCGGATCTCAACAATTTCAAAACCCACCCGCACCGCATTGCCGTATCTGTCCCGGTACCTGGTCGGAAAATCCCGGATGATGCCCCGCTTGATTTCCTCACCGGTGCTGGTGACGGTAATGGTTTCGGTTACCGTCATGGAGGCGTCGGCATGGACGATGATTCTGCTGTCGAACATATCAATGCGTTCGCCGGTCGCGCCCCGCCTCCGTCCTCAGACCGAGGGCCAAGCCGTTAAGGAGCAGCAGCATCAATAAAACGATTTTAATATGATGATAAAACCCGCGGCATGTCCTAACTCCCCGGAAAACTGACTTTGGGGACCTCCCGGTCCTGGGCTGATTCTATTTCAAAATATTCCACCGGCTGGAAATTAAACCGTTCAGCGATAAGGTTGCTGGGGAAAGAGCCGATCAGAATGTTCAGATCGCGCGCCGCCCCGTTGTAATAACGGCGGGCCAGTTGCAGTTGTTCCTCGATGTCGGCCAGAGACTTCTGTAATTCCAGAAAATTCTGGGAGGCTTTCAGATCCGGGTAATTTTCGGCCACCGCCAGGAGATTGCCCAGGGCCGCCCCCAGCAGACCTTCGGCCTGCGCTTTTTCTCCCACGCTCCCGGCCTGACGGCTTTGGTTCCTGAGTTCCGTGACCCGATCCAGCACGCCCCGCTCGTGGCCCATATAACCTTTCACCGCCTCCAGCAGATTGGGAATGAGATCGGCGCGCCGTTTTAGCTGCACATCTATGCCGCTCCAGGCCTCCTGCACCAGGTTGCGGTTCTTTACCAGGCGGTTGTAGATCCCTACCGCGGCAATCAGGAGGAGAATCACCAAACCTAAAAAAATAAACCCCATCATTAGTATGGCCTCTCTTTAAGTATTATACGTTTAGAAGATATCGTCTTTTTCTGATGATTGCTAAAATGAGAACTTCGGCTTGATTTACCGGCGAGAATTGTATTGTCCTGCTTTATCAAAAGATCTGGTTGGGCTGGTTAAGAAAAATATTAACTTTATATCGTCAGGCTTAGCGCCGTGCTACAGGCAAAGCGAAGATAGCCTCGTTCTATCTTACTCCATCCGGTCTATCACTTTAGGTTCGTTATCCCCGGCCCAGTTTTCCGCCTGTTTATCTGCTTCCCCCGAGTTTTTATTGTCTTCGTTAATGCGCAGATAAATTTCCTCCCGATGGACAATCACCTCCGGGGGCGCCTCGATGCCCAGACGCACCTGCTTCCCTTTAATATCAACAATTTTAACCCGGATGTCGTTGCCGATTCGGATTTCCTCCCCAATTCTACGGGTAAAAATCAGCACTAGATATCTTCCTCGCCTTGCCTCCGGGTGATGTAACAGCGCCTCCCGGGGTAATCTGCCACCTTCGGGGATAATTAATTTTTATAACTAAATGAATATTCATTTTAGTGCAAGTATTCCCTAAAAACACAATCTTAAAATATTGATCTTTATTCTCCTGTGGCATTTTTTCCCGACTTCTCAGCACCGGGCCAGAGACACTGGAGCTCCGTCGCCTATGCCTGAACTGGCAGCTTCTTTGTCAGTTTTATCTTGCCAATTTATCGCCGCCTGTGTTAATTTCTTCCTCGGAAGGCAGCATAGCGCTGATATTCCGCCTGCTTTTCCTCCGCCTCCCGGCCCCCTGAAGTCGGTCGGCAGAGAAGATAATTGTTGCCCGCCCGGCCAGTCTTTATCTGACTATTTTACCTAAATGCCTCGTCAGTTCCTCTATCCCTATGGCTCCTGCCCGGATCAACTGCGGCGGCTCCTGGGCCACATTCAGGATGGTTGACGGCAGCCCGCCGGGGCAGGGGCCGTTTTCCAGGATCAGGTCCACCAACTCTCCCAGCTCCAGCTCGATCTCGGCTGCCCGGCTGAGTGGTTCCCTCCCGGAAAGGTTGGCGCTGGTCCCGGTGAGAGGACGGCCATAGAGCTGACAAAGCCGCCGGGCCAGAGGGTGCCCCGATTGCCTGATGCCGATGGTGCCGGTTTGTGCCGTCAATGGCGCCGGCAAACCTGCCTTGGCCGGCAGAATCAGGGTCAACGGTCCCGGCCAGAAGAGGGACATTGATTTTTCAGCCGTGGGAGTGAAATGTTCTGCCACCGCTGCCGCCATGTCCCGATCTGCCACCAGCACCAGAACGGCCTTGTCCGCCGGCCGGCCCTTGATGTTGAAAAGCCGTTGCAGGGCGGATTCCTGCAAGGCGTCTGCTGCCAGAGCATAAAAAGTCTCCGTCGGGCAGGCCACGATGCCGCCTTGAGCTAAAATTCGGGCCGCCTCCAGAAGGACCGCGTCATCCTCCGGCCCCCGCCATATCAATCGCCTGGGCATACTGCATCATACTCCGGCCCGGCTCCCTTGACAAGGGCTCTAATGTCTGGATTTTTGCCGTTCTTTATGTCATATAGTTTGAGAAGATCCTTAGACCGGAAGCCGGAAACCGGAAACCAGAAGGCAAAGGCACCCGATGATATTGCCAATCCGAGGCCTATCCTCCCAAAAATCCTGGCCCTATGTGACTATTGGCCTGATAGTCCTTAATTGTATAATTTATCTTCCTTGAGATGCAGATTGGCGAAGAAGCCACCCTGAAGCTTTTTTGGCAAGGCGGGGCTATTCCCTCCAAACTCTCCCAGGTAAAACTGTTCAGTTCCTGGCAATCCCTGAAAATGGTCGCCACCATGTTCACTTCTCTTTTTCTGCACGCCGGCTGGGTCCATTTATTGGGCAATATGCTCTTCCTCTGGGTCTTCGGCGAGGCTTTGGAAGATGAGCTGGGGCACTGGCGATTCCTGGGTTTTTATCTTTTCTGCGGTTTTTTTTCCCTGCTGATCCACACGGTGGTCGCCGGCCGGCTTGCCGCCCCGATTATCGGGGCCAGCGGCGCCATCGTCGGCCTTCTGGGGGCGTATCTCATCCGCTATCCCCAGGCGCCGGTGCAAACCCTGGTCTATTTACTGGTCCGGTTTAAAATTATTGCAGTCCCCGCCTATGTCTGGCTGGGCTTCTTCCTGGTGCTGCAATTTTATGGTCTGCGCCAGGGTGGGGCCGTGGCCTGGTTCGCCCATCTGGGCGGGTTTCTTACCGGTCTCCTGGGTGTGTTTCTGTTCGTTCCCGACACGCCCGCAGCACGCCCAAAAAAAACCGGCTCCCAGAAAAAAAAGCCGCCGCCGATAGCGCTCTTTAAAACTCAGGTTTATATTACTCTCAATAGTATAGCTATTCTCAAAAGCAATTTCGTTTTTGGTGGACTCAAGGTGGCGGGCGCGGCCCGCCCTATAATAAACTTCTCTATTTGTTTGGTTAGAATCCCCAAGGGCGGCCCATGGACACCGTTCACAGGAAAGCTTACCGATGAGAAAAAACTTTCGAGAACTGCTATAGCTTTGATCAAAAACAGATCCTTCACTACGTTCAGGATGACAATAAAAAAGTTGTTTAACAGCCTGCTGATTCTTCAGTTGGAGGCTAGGTTAGAATGACAACTCAGGAAATTGGAATGGAGGTTAATGTGCTCCAGCAAATTCAGCAGACCGGCCGGGAAGCTGCCCTGGTCGCGGGAGCCTTATTGCGACAAAATTTTAGCCGGCCCCAGGAAATTAAGCTTAAAGGCCGTCACGATCCGGTAACGGAGAGCGATTTCCAGAGCCAGCACCTTATTATTCGGACGTTGACCAAAACCTTTCCCGATTATCATCTTCTGGCCGAAGAAGCCGGCACGCCTGAAAATCGAGGTTCCAGCGACGGTTGCTGGATTATCGACCCCCTGGACGGGACAGTCAATTTTTCCCACAATTTCCCGGTGTTCGCCGTTTCCATCGCCTTCCAATGGCAGGGGGAATTAGTTTACGGGGTGGTCTATGACCCCATGCGGGAAGAGCTTTTCGAAGCGGTCCGGGGTCAGGGTGCCTGGCTTAACCAACAGCCCATCAAGGTCTCGCGAATAGACGATCTCGACCGGGCCCTGGTGGCCACCGGTTTCCCGTATAGTGTCGCAGAACGTCTGGAAAACACCATGCGGCGTTTCAGGCGCATGGTGGCCCGGGCCCAAGGCGTGCGCCGTCCCGGTTCCGCCGCCATTGATCTGTGTTACGTGGCGGCCGGACGTTTTGACGGCTTCTGGGAAGAGGAGTTAAAACCCTGGGACACTGCGGCCGGGGTCTTAATTGTTCAGGAAGCGGGGGGGCGAATTTCAACCTTCGACGGTTCGGCGTTCGATGTATCTGCCAAAAATGTCGTGGCCAGCAATGTCCTGCTCCACGATCAGATCCTGGCTGTCCTCAAAATCTGACCGGACTGCCCGGGGAGGTTTCAGGTCGAACTGGCTGAATTCAACTTTACACTTGCCACGTTTCACTTTACACTAAACAATTATGGCCATGATCTCTGATTTGGAAAATTATTTTCGGGGCCTCGTGCCTCAGCGACCGGAACTGCTGCGCCGGCTTGAAGCTGAGGCCGGGCAGGAGCGCATTCCCATCGTCGGTCCGGTGGTGGGAGAGTTATTGTTTATTCTGGCCCGGGTTATGGGGGCCGGCAAAATCCTGGAGTTGGGCACCGCCACCGGCTATTCCGCCATTTACCTGGCCCAGGCCGTGGCGCCGGATTCAGGAAAAGTAATCACTCTGGAACTGAATCCGGTTATGGCCGGCCGCGCTCTGGCTAATATCGCGGCTGCCGGCCTGTCCGAGCGCATCGAAGTAAAAATCGGCGATTCCCGGACACTCATGGCCGCCCTGGACGATACCTTTGACCTGATCTTTATGGATATCGACAAGGAAGGTTACTTGCCGGCGCTGCCTGACTGTCACCGCCTGCTGCGCCGGGGAGGTCTGCTGGTGGTGGATAACACCGGTTTTGAGGGGGCCGCCGACTTTAACCAGGCTCTTTTAAGCGACGATCGCTGGCGGTCGGTAAATCTTCTGTCTTTTCTGCCGGAGCATTCCCCTGAAAAAGACGGCGTCGCCCTGGCCGTCAAGATAGCGGCATAAAATCAAAACCCTAATGTAGCTCTTCCAGGGTTTCGTGAGCCGCAGGGAGGGTTGGCGCCACCCACTTTTCCTTTGATTCATGAGAGGATTATCTCAGATTGCAGGAGATCAGTGTCATGCCTCGTTTTCAATTTTTATACCGGAACATTATTCCCCTGGCCTGCTTCGCACTCTTGGCCCTTGCTCCTCCCGCCGCCGCCCAAAGCTCCCTGAACGACCTGCTCACGCCCTATCTCGCCCGCTATGATCTTCCCGCCCTGGCTGCGGCGGTGGTGCAGGACGGCAAAATCGTCGCCGCCGGGGCCGTCGGCACCCGAAGGGCCGGCACCGATGCTCCCGTAACTCTCAAAGACCGTTTCCACCTGGGGTCGGATACCAAGGCCATGACCGCCCTGTTGGCCGCCATGCTGGTTGAAGAGGGAAAACTCCGTTGGGACAGCACCGTGGCCGAGGTCTTTCCCGAACTGGCCGCCAGAATTACCCCCGTCCTCAGGGGCGTCACCCTCGTCCAACTCCTGTCGCACACCAGCGGCATCCCCAGTGACAACCAGGCCTTCGTCAATCTTCTCCGGAAAACCCAGTTTCAGCCCGGCAATCTCGATGAAATGCGCTACTGGCTCGTCAAGCAGTTCTGCCGGCAAACTCTGGCCGCCAGACCGGGCGTTACCTTCGCTTATGCCAACATGAATTATGTCCTGGTCGGCGCCATGATCGAGCGCCTTACCGGCAAAACCTGGGATGAGCTTATCGTCGAGCGCGTTTTTACCCCCCTGGGTCTGGCCACTGCGGGCCTGGGATGTCAGTCCACCCTGGGCCGGGTCGACGCCCCCCTGGGCCACGTCAAGGAAAACGGCAAGACTTAAGGCCTTTCTGGCCGGGCCCAACGGCGATAACCCGCCCACCCTGGGCCCCGCCGGCATCGCTCACATGTCCGTCCTCGATTTCGCGGCCTGGGCCGGCTGGAATGCCGGTGAAGGCAAGAGAGGGCCGGCCCTCGTCCGCCCCGAGACCCTCCGCCGGCTTCACACCCCGGTTATCTCCATGCCCCTGAGGAAGGATGCCAAACCCGGCACGCCCAGCCCAGGGCAAGTACGCCCTGGGCTGGGGTGAAGTCGCCGTGCCCTGGGCAGCAGCGCCCCTCATCTACCATGGCGGTTCCAACGGCATGAACCTCGCCCACATCTGGCTCGAGCCGCAGCGCGACTTTGCCATGGTCCTCCTCACCAATATCGGCGGCGGCCAGGCCGATCAGGCCTTTCTGGCCCTGGCCCCCGAACTTTATCAAAAATTCCACCAGGCCTCAGCCGCCCCCGCTCTGAGACCCTGACGGCGGGGTGCACAAAAGGGAACGAGGAGAGGCGGGCACGGAGGCCCGCCCCACCAAGACAGCACTCTCAATACTCTTTGTTTGACATCAACATAGTATGAGAACCGCTGGACTTATAGTCATTGCCAAAAGTTCTGACTTATTCACCCCTCACCCTCTCCCCGCAAGCGGGGCGAGGGGATAAAGGATAAAACTTTTGGCAATCGACATAATTCCAATAATATTTTAGGATAAAGGAAGAATAGAAAATACCGGCCTTGAGACATTCAGGGCCGGTATTGGGTTGGCGAGGGTAATGAGGCTTTAATAAGGGGAATCGCCCCGGATCAGCTCCAGAATCGGCTCATAGCTCTCCAGCAACTTATAGACCGGCTCACAACGGACACAGTTAACGACGTTGTCCCGGCCCCGGGAGGTAAAGGTGTATTCTCTGGCCCCCTCGCATTGGGAGCAATTTTCAGCGGCCAGCCGCAGTTCCGCCACCAACCGGCCAATAGTGGATTTGTCAAGATTCGCTTTGAATTCTTCAAAATTTTTTGGGGTATCTGACATTAATGACTCCTTACTGAATAGTAATTGTATTATTTACATTAGTACCTAAAACTTCGGGAGGCAAGGGGTGCTAGAGGGAAAAGTAGAAAGTGCACAGGGAAAAGCGACCGATGGCGAAGAACATGGTGGGCGGGGCCCACCCTACAAATTCAAGCTGTCAACATGGGGCAGTCTCAAAAAAACTTTTGGCAATTACAATAAAATTAAATGACTATACCTTTATTATAAAACCCCGCCGATTGTGGAAATCCGGTTCCGGGCCCGGGTGGGTCAGGGCCCAGAAGGACAGGTGGCCGTTCCGGGCCTGGAGGACGGCGCTAATGCCTGCCTCCAGGGACAGGTCGGCGGGAATAATGGCGGCCAGATCAACGTCCAGGGCCAGCGTCAGGGCCCCGGTCTCCGAGCGGACGGTAAAGGGCAGCGCCCGGAAGGCCGGCTCCTCCTGAATACCCTGGCGATAACCGGTCAAGTGGAACAGATTCCAATGCCCGGCCGGAGAGAGATTAAATTCCCAGTAATCGGGGGCGTTCCGGGGGGCCAGGAATAATTCCAGGCAGGTATGTTCCCACAACACCCATTGGCGGGCCGGTTTGTCGGCCGGCGGGGCGATGACCAGGTCCTGCAGCGGTCCGGTGAGGAGATAGGAGATGGACAGGCAGGTGTCACGCCGGGAGATGGTGCCGGTAATGGCAAAAGGCGACGCCGGTTTGCCGGCGCCAAACGGCTGCAAAGAAAAATTCCGGCTGTTCATTTCAACTCCCGGATCAGATTGGTGAGCGCGGCTTCCTGGGAAGCAATGCTTTCGGTCAATTTGAACTGGACAACGGCCCTGGCTAAATTATGCTGCGGATGCGCCGCTTTAAAATAGACGTTGCCGGCCAGATAATCGGTGAAAAACCTTAAGCCCAGTTCAAAGGCGATGAGGCGGATGCCGTCAAAGATAAAATCATAATCGCCGGGGGTAAGAAACCCACGGGCCTGGGAAAGATAGCCCTGGAGAATGGCCCGGCCGAAGCCGATGTCAAAGCGGACATGATCAAAGTCAGTGGTCTCTTCACCCAGGCGGGTTACAGCCGGAGCGCAGGCAGTCGCCGAGGTCATAGTGCACCAGACCAGGTTTCACGGTGTCCAGATCGATGAGGCTCACGGCCCGGCCGGTGGCATTGTCCAGCAAGACGTTGTTGATCTTGGGATCGCCGTGTATGGGCCGCTCGGTCAGGACACCGGCCAGCCGGGCCTGCTCCAGGACCGGAGCCCAGCGGCGCCGTTTTTTGATAAACGCCAGGGCATACTCTACCTCGGGTGAGGTTGGGGGGGAGACTGTTCCAGAACCTCGTCATACTGCCGCAGGTATCCGGGAGTGACATGGAATCCGGGCAGCGTATCGGCCAGGCCGGCGGGGGGCAGATCGCTCACCAGCAGGTGAAATATGCCCAGGGCGCACCCTACTTCTCGAGCGTGGTCAGTATGCTGAATGGTATCGAAAGATTGCGCCGACTGGATAAAGCTCAAGGCCCGCCAGAAGGAACCCTGGGAATCGATCCAATAGTCCAAGCCTTCCCGGGTAGCAATTATCCGGGGCAGCTGCCAGGGCCGGACCTGCAGGTGGGGATGCGTGGGCAAGCGCCTTTCAACGTGATTCGTCAGGACCCGAAGGTTCTGCATGACCAACTCAGGGCGGGGGAAAACCCTGGTATTCAGGCGCTGCAAGATAAACTGCTCGGCTGCCGAATCGCCGGGGGTGATGAGAAAGGTGTCATTGACATTGCCCCGGCCGATGGGCGCCGCCGCCACCCGACCCTGAGGGGAAAAACGCGCCGCGGCGGCGAGGACGGCGTCTACTGCAACATCTTTAGACAACTTTCGCACCCTTCCGTATCAGGATAGTGAGAATGTCCGGGTTTCGCAAAGGCTAAATTGATAAAATCCCCCCTGCCCCTTAAAAAAGGGGGGAAAGGTAGAGGGGAATTATTGAAAAAGTCCCCTTTGGTTCCCTTCTCCCCTTTGCCTGCCCCTAAGGCTTCTCATCCATAATCTTCACAATACTGATCAGATGGTTGAGGATGAGCTTGATTTTTTCCAGCAGGGCCAGATAGATGGCAAAGGCATGGGGTTGCCCGAAGGTATGGGTCATCCGGCGCTCATGCTCCGCTCCGGCTTTGAAACAGGATTCCAGCATGGTATCGGCCTCGGCCAGCAGATATTTTTTCAGGGGCGGATTTTCGGCATGAAAAAGGTCTGCCAATCCCCGGAGTAGTCCCTTGACATGGGTGAAAAGATCGTTTAGGTGAAAAAAATTCTGGTCCGAGACCATAGTGGCTTCTTTGATCTTGCGGTGGATGGGTTCGGCCATCTGTTTGATTTCATCGGCGCAGTGCTCCAGTTGACCCAGGATGCCGTATAATTTTTTGAGATAGGCATTGTCGGCATTGTCCGGCTCGGACTGGGCCAACTCAATTTCTTCAAAGTATTCGTCCAGATCCAGCGTGACGATATCCTGGAGGCGCAGGATTTCCTCCAATTCGGTCAGACTGCTGCGGTTGAAGGCCTGACGGGCTGCCCCAATCATGAGGCGGATATTATCCACAGAGGCTGCCAGGTCTGCAAGTGTCGTGTGGTAGTAGGTATCCGAATAGTTTGTTTTCATAGACATTCCTTTGGCGGCAGAATGAGGAGCTTCTTTTTAATTGACAATGTTTATCTTAAAGGCCGAGGGTGGGGAAATTCAAGTAAAAATTAAGATCGAATAGATGGCGCTTGATAACATTTTTTTATATCTATATAATTATTAGCAAATTAGGAAATCTTAACAGTCTCATAATCAAAGGTGGAACGTATGGTCAGCAGGGCCTTAGATTGGTTCAAGCAAGCGGCCCGAGACCTGGAGCAGGCCAAGGAATCCAAACAGGCGGGGCGGCATGAGTGGGCCTGTTTTGCCGGCCAACAGGCGGCTGAAAAGGCGGTAAAGGCCCTGCACCTGTCCTTAGGTCAGGAGGCCTGGGGGCATGTAATTGCCCGACTCCTCCAGGAACTACCGGAGAGCATCCAGGTTCCCGCCACACTCATCGATAGGGCTAAGGTATTGGATAATTTCTATATCCCTGCCCGGTACCCGAACAGCCATCCTTTGGGAGCCCCCTTCGAACATTACGGTTCAATTCAAAGCGAGGCGGCTATCTCCTATGCCAGTGAGATCCTTGCATTCGTCCGTGCTCAAATGGCCGAATAAACCAACAGTTGATCAGTCGGTTAGAGACTGGGTGCATCTTTTGACCTCGGAGCATCGGGAAATACTAGGCGTGGCGTATTTTGGCTCGTATGCCCGGGGAGACTGGGGAGTGGGTAGCGATCTTGATGTAGTGATCCTTATCAGGAATTCTAACCGGCCTTTTGAGGAAAGGAGTCGTGATTACGACACCCAAAAACTTCCAGTGCCGACGGATCTGATGGTCTATACACTGGAAGAATGGCGCAACCTGGACCGGGAACAGCCGTTTTTTAGGCGATTGTTACGGGAAGCGGTTTGGGTCTATGGCATCGTAGAAAATATTAATTAGTATTAATAAATGGTTAGATATTCTCTCGTTGTAAAACAAAGGGCGGCAGGTGCCGCCCTTTTTAGTAATTGATTCGTCTTTTGGGCCTAAAACGTCAACACCTTACGTTCCGGATCGGTTATCAACTCAATCAGATCGGAGCCGATGGAGAATTTGCCGGTGGGAATCAGGTCATCCGGGGAGATGAGGCGTTTATCGGCGCAAGGTTTGCAGACGTGGAAGGTGACATTGGCTTTGACCAGCTTTTCGATAAAATCCTGCATCTGTTCGCCGGTAGTGGCATGAAGGCCCTTGGCCATGCCGGCCACGGCATAGGGAACGGCGTCGTCAATGAAAAATACTTCCACATTATGCCCTTTGTCCACGGCAATGCTGGCAAACTGCAGGGCCCGGGTAGCCGCGCTGACCTGATCAAACCCTTTGGAAATAATGAATAGTAATTTGGCCATGAAATGACTCCTTTGTGAAATCCTCATTAATCTTTCAGGCTGCACAGGCGAGGGCGCCTGTGCTCCATCTGATCTATTTCTTACAGGTGCAGCCTAAGGCTGCGGCGGTCAACTTGCGGCGCACCAGGGCGAGCTGGGTCTGCAAGGGAATCTCCATGGGGCAGATAAAATCACAGGCCATGAGGCCGATGCAGCCGTAGATGCCTTCGTCGGTGCCTATCACCTCAAATATCTGGGCCGGGGTGCGGTTGTCCCGGGGATCGATCATAAAACGGGCCACCCGGTTCAGGCCGGCCGGTCCCAGGAAGTCCTCCCGGAAGTTGGCGGTGGCGCAGGCGGCGATGCAGCAGCCGCATTCGATGCAGCGCTCGGCTTCATAGATATCCAGGGCGATGGGATTGTCCATACGCTCTTCGACGCCCTTGAAATTAAACTTCTCATTGGTGTGGATCCAGGCCTCGGTGGTTTCGCACATGCCCCGGAACCAGGTGCCGGTATCCACCGAAAGGTCCCCCACCAGTTTAAAGACCGGCAGGGGCATGAGGGTAATATTCTCCGGCAGTTCGGCGATGAGGGTCTTACAGGCCAGTTGGGGCCGGCCGTTGATGAGCATGGCGCAGGAGCCGCAGATGGCCGCCCGGCAGACAAAGTCAAAGATTAAGGACGGGTCCTGTTCCTCCCGGAGGCGGTTCAGAGCAATGAAGACCGTCATGTTGGGAGTTTCGTCCAGTTGAAAATCCTGCATCCGGGGCTTGATCTCCGGGGTAGCAGGGTTATAACGAAAAATGCTGAATGATAGGGTGCGATTCTCCATGGGGGAAACCTCCTAATCGCCTACTTGAGTGACGCCGGTGGCTTCGCCGTAGCCGCGGTCCCCCGGAGGCAGGTCGGTTATAGTAACGGGTTCATACTGCAATTCCGGCAGATCGGCGCCCGGACGCCAGTAGGCCAGGGTGCGTTTCAGCCAGTTGGCGTCGTCCCGCTTCGGGAAATCCTCCCGGAAGTGCGAGCCCCGGCTTTCCGTCCGGGTCAAGGCGCCGTTAGCGATGCACAGGGCCAAACGCAGCATGCCGGGCAGCCGCAGGGCTGCAGTAACTTCCGGGCTGGGTCCCAGGCCGTTGGACCGCAGCTTAAGATTCCGGGAGCGGGAGTAGAGCTCCGAAAGTTTTTCTACAGCCTCTTTAAGATCCGCTTCGTTGCGGAAGATCCCAACCTTGTGTGTAAGGGTTTCTTCCATCTGTTTGCGCAGGTCGTAAACGTATTCCGTGCCCTTGGCAGCCATCAGGTTTTTTACCCGCTGTTCTTGCTGTTTGACAAAGTCGCTGACCAGGGGCGGGGAGAAATCTACGGCGGCCTCTTTGACGTAGGCGGCCACCCGATCGCCCACCACCATACCCATGACCAGGGTCTCGGCCAGGGAGTTGCCGCCCAGCCGGTTGAAGCCGTGCAGATCCCAGCAGGCCGATTCACCGGCGGAAAACAGGCCCTGGAGGCCCTTGACGTCCCCGTCAATATTGGTACGGATGCCGCCCATGGAGTAGTGCTGGGTGGGAACCACCGGAATCAGGGACTCGGCGCAGTCGACACCCAAAAAGTTGGCGCAGATGGCGGAGACTTCCCGGAGGTTGGTGCACAGGTGCTCCTTGCCCAGATGGCGGATGTCCAGCCACAGGTGCGGGCCGTAGGGGCTTTCGACGCCAAAGCCCTGGCGGATATGATACATCATGCGGCGGCTGACCACGTCCCGGCTGGCCAGCTCTTTTTTTGCCGGCTCATAGTCGGGCATGAAACGGTGCAGGTTTTTATCCAACAGATACCCGCCGTCCCCCCGGCAGCCTTCGGTGACCAGAATGTTGGTGGGCACGATGCCGGTGGGATGGAATTGCACCGCCTCCATATTCCCTAAGGGCACCACGCCGGTGTCCAGGGCAATGGACATGCCGGTGCCTTCGTTGATCACGGCATTAGTGGAGGTGCCGTACATGCGGCCGTAGCCGCCGGTGGCGATGACCGTGGCCTTGGCCAGATAAGCCCGGAAACTGCCGGTCCGCAGGCAGCGGACCACGGCGCCGTAGCATTTTTCGCCGTCATGGATGAGGGCGACGGCTTCCACGCGGTCGTGGACGGTGACGCCCAGCTTAATGACCATGGAGTCCATGGAATACTGCAAAACATGGCCGGTGCCGTCGGCGGCGTAACAGGTGCGCCACTTGGCGGTGCCGCCAAAAGCCCGCTGGGCGATAAGACCTTCTTTTTCCGGCAGGTCTTCAATTTCCCGGCCGTCCGGCAGAACTTTTTTGCCGGGCACGACCCGGGTCCAGGGCACGCCCCAATGGGACAACTGGCGGACGGCAATGGGGGCCAGGTTGACGAAGAGACGGGCGACATCCTGTTCACAGCCCCAGTCCGACCCTTTGACGGTATCCTCAAAATGGACGTCGGCGTTGTCGCCGTAACCCATGGCGACATTGCCTAAAGAGGCCTGCATACCGCCCTGGGCCGCGGTGCTGTGGGAACGGCGAGGGGGCACCAGGCTTAAAATTGTGCATTCATGGCCGTGGGAGGCTGCTTCCACCGCGACCCGTTCACCGGCCAGACCGGCGCCGATGACCAGGACCTCGGTAATGTGCGTGTCTTGCCACTTCATTAGGCACCTCCCGAAGAAATAAAGAGTAAGAAGACAAACAAGGTGAATACTCCCAGAGTTGAGAAGGCAATGGCGGCGAAAACCAGGTATTTAAAAATTAACTGGCGAGGCCACCAGCCCCACTTGATGAATATCCGGTAGACACCCGAGGAAGGCATGAATTTCAGCGATGCCGATGAGGATAAGGTAAAAGATAAACCCGCCGGACTGGACCCGGGCGGCGCTTTTTACCGCCTGGATGGGCCAGTCGGCCAGGACGCCGGAGATGTGAGTCACGGCCAGGACCAGCACAGCCAGGCCGGTGACGATCTGCACCAGCCAGTACCAGGTTTCGTCGTGATTCAGGAGCTTGGAATGCCGCCAGACAATCCGGGCATCCTGCACCCGCCAGGGGGCCTTGCGCATGGCAAGGAGACCATGGCCCAAGATAGCGACGCAGACCAGGAAGATGGCAATGTGGGAAATAAAATACTCATCCATCTGGAGCGATTTATCATCAAAGGCCGCAGACCCAAACAAAATGTTCGACACCGCCAGGATATGCGCCTGGATGAACAAAGCCAGGAACAATCCGCTGATCAGTTCCAACAGCTCCATCCAGGCCTCGACCCGGGGGCTTTTAGTTAGAGTTTTTTGAACTAACACGGCTTCTCCTTTACGTATACTTAAACACCTTAATCATCCTCAGACCATAAGCCCGACGGGAATCAGCCTAATGTTCATTTAATCACAAAGTTTTAAATTTAATAGAATCTGGCAATAAGTCAAGGAATATTTGATCACCTGAAATAAGCGAAACTATTGTTAGTGAGCAAGTTTTAAAGCTGCCAGGCCGGCCACAATCAGGGCGCCCGGTTCTCCGAAAAGCGATCAGAAATTATTAAAAATTATATTTTACCGAAGAAATTGATCAGGACGATATCCTGAATAACTTGTTTAAATAGTTATATTAAATAGTTAAATAATAGTTGGC
>CAWBKT010000030.1:0-21371 GCA_963789385.1 uncultured delta proteobacterium
AACCAAAAAAGATTGACGGCGAGGCTTTGATATTTTACATTAAAGGAGTTTAAAAATGATTTCCGTAAGTTTTCAGGGCTTGCCAAAAACAGCTTTATTCCACCTGACACAGCTTTTTTTGTGATGTCTGACTGGTTTATCAGGACAGCAGTTCTTTTTCAAGCGGAGTTGATAAGGTTTAATCACCTATGAGTTCACAAAGGAGGTTGGCGTGAAGTATCTGCAGGAAGTGAATATTCGGGAAAAAACCGTCTTTATTCGGGTTGACTTTAATGTTCCTCTGGATAAAAACCGTAATATCACCGACGACACCAGAATCAGAGCGGTGTTGCCGACGATTAATTACTGTTTAGACGAAGATGCCAAGGTTATTTTAGCCTCCCATCTGGGCCGGCCCAAGGGACCGGATCCGATGTTGTCGCTGGCGCCGGTGGCCAGGCGTTTGGGCCGGCTGCTTCATAAAAACGTCAAATTTGTCCCGGACTGCATCGGGCCGGAAGTCCAAAAAGCTAAAAGTGAAATGCAGCCCGGCGATGTCATGCTGTTGGAGAACCTGCGGTTTTATCCCGGGGAAGAAAAGAACGACCCGGATTTTGCTAAAAAACTCATGGAAGGCGTGGATGTCTACATCAACGACGCCTTTGCCGTGGGTCACCGGGCCCATGCCTCGGTCCACGCGGTGGTGCAGTTTGCCCCGGTGGCGGTGGCCGGATTCCTGCTGCGGGATGAAATCCTTTACTTTCATAAAGCCATGGAAGATCCGGCCCGGCCTCTGGTGGCCATCATCGGGGGGGCCAAGATCTCCAGCAAGCTTACAGCCTTATTTAATTTAATGAAACACGTGGACAAGCTCATTATCGGCGGCGCCATGGCCAACACCTTTATCAAGGCCAAGGGTTACTCGGTGGGGAAATCCCTGGTGGAAGACAGCCTCCTGGAGATGGCCGACGAGCTGATGAAATTGGCCATTCAAAAGAAGGTTAAATTTTATCTGCCGGTGGATTGCATCGTGGCAGATGTGCTGGATTCCCGGGCCGAGACCAAGGTCACTCCCGTCCAGGAAGTGCCGGATGACTGGCTCATTGCCGATATCGGCCCGGCCACCATCACGCTCTTCAACGAAGCTTTGCAGAATGCCAAGACGGTGGTCTGGAATGGTCCCATGGGCGCCTTTGAAATTGACGCCTTCAGCCGGGGGACCCTGGCCATGGTGCACAATGTGGCCAATTCCTTCGCCCTGACCATTGTGGGCGGCGGCGACACCGACGTGGCCATCCACGCCGCCGGGGAGGCCAACAAAATTTCTTATATTTCCACGGGCGGCGGGGCTTTCCTGGAGCTGTTGGAAGGCAAGAAGCTTCCGGGGATCCAGATCCTGGAAGAATGGGATGCGAACCACCCGAAGGCAGGATGAGTATCATGAATGCAAAGCGCAAACCACTGGTGGCGGGAAATTGGAAAATGAACAAGACGCTGGCCGAAGCCGCGTCTCTGGCCCGGGAAATTCGCCAGGGCTATCGGGAAACCATGGCGGCCGAGATAGTGCTGGCGCCGCCTTTTACCGCCCTGACCACGGTGGCCCAGGAGATTCGCGGCTCGGCCATCCGCCTGGCGGCCCAGGACATGTTCTGGGAAAAACAGGGAGCCTTTACCGGCGCCATCTCCCCGACCATGCTCATCGACGCCGGCTGCCGCCTGGTAATCATCGGCCATTCGGAAAGGCGGCAGTATTTTGGCGAAACCGAGGCGACGGTGAACAGAAAAATCAAGGCGGCCCTGGAGGCAGAGCTGACTCCCATCGTCTGCATCGGTGAGACTCTGGCCCAGCGGGAGGCCGATGAAACCATGACGGTAATTACTTCCCAGGTTACCGGAGGACTGGCCGGCTGCAGCGCCCGGGAAACGTCCCGGCTGATCATGGCCTATGAGCCGGTCTGGGCCATCGGCACCGGGCGCACGGCCACCCCGGAGCAGGCCCAGGAGGTGCACGCCTTTATCCGGAGACTTTTGGTTGATCGGGCCGGGGCTGAAGTTGCCGATGGCATCAGGATCTTGTATGGCGGCAGCGTCACGGCGGACAATATTCGGGAACTGGCCCAGGCGCCGGATATTGACGGCGCTTTGGTGGGCGGGGCTTCTTTAAAAGCGGACTCTTTTTTAAAAATTGCGGCCATGGGAGCTTGAGCCAGAGCTGATTTCGGCCGGCCGGATCGAAGATAAAAAATTCCTGAATTAAGGTTGCGTTTTCTAATCACAAAGGTTATATAAATTTGTTATGATTACTTTCATTTACATTGTCCATATTATTGTCAGTCTGGCATTGATCTTCATAGTCTTGCTGCAGACCGGCCGCGGGGCGGGTATTGGCGCAGCTTTTGGAGGGTCCAGCCAGACCGTTTTCGGCAGTACCGGGGCCACGCCTTTCCTGGCCAAATTGACGGCGGCGGCTGCCGTCCTGTTCATGGTGACCTCGCTGACGTTGTCTATCCTGGGCCATCGCGGTGGTGCTTCGGTCATGCAGGGGACCGCACCGGCTCAGCAGACGGCACCGGTGGAACAACCCTCGGCACCGGCAGAACCGGCAAAATAAACACATTATGCCGAAGTGGTGGAACTTGGTAGACACGCCATCTTGAGGGGGTGGTGGGGAGACTCGTGCGGGTTCAAATCCCGCCTTCGGCACCATATAGATTAAAAAAAGCGTAACCTGAAGAGGTTACGCTTTTTCTGTTTTGGTCGGTGGCGGAAAGGTTGCATTATCCCAGCAGATCCTGGGGAGTTATCCGGCCGCGAGTTGTCCGGTCGAAATCGTGATCAAAACTGATGAGAGTCAAATCAAATTTTTCCGCGGCCTGATATTGATAAGCATCATCAAAATCCAGATTAAATTTTTGTGATACACTGGTTACATCGTCTAAATCTCCGGGTGAAAGCGAAATAATCCTGACCCCGGCCTCATGCACCAGGTCATGCAAGAACTGGCGAAAGAGCGCATGCATTTCCCGACGGAAAAGCAGAATACCCACGGAGTGGACCGAATAATCCGACGTGAAAAAATCGTGTTGGGCAGCTTGCAGGAGGAGTTCCCGGGCCGGCCCGGAATTAACCTGCTCCAGAATTATTTCCAAGAAGATATTGGTATCCAGGAGGAGCCTCATGGTTCACCACACCGCCATTCAATATTTTGTGCTGCAATTCCACCGAGGTGTATTGCTGGCGCAAATCTTTAAGCGCCCCGGCCCAGGTAAAGCCAAGCCGTCCGGTGGGTCGGCGTCGTCTTTTTTCCAGGAGGAATTCCACGAAATCCATGACCTCCTGGTGTAAATCCGGGGGCAGCTCCTTAATCCGTTCTTCTAAGTTTTTCATGGCCTTCTCCTTATTCTGAGACATATCGGCCCTCTTCCAGGGGCAACACCTTCACCAACTCGATGCCTCTGAAGTTTATCACCTTATCGGCCAGGCGCTGATGCCTGCCAGGCTTAGCGATAGCTTTTCCCTTATTAAACTCAGCAGCCACTATTTTTCCCACGTTCATTATACCGCATTTGGGACTAGAATTAACATCGGAATATTAATCTTTCTCCTCCTCGACAACCTACCCATGTTCCCCGGCTTCAGAGGAAAGATCCCCCCCTATATCCCCCCGTCAACGGGGGGACTTTTAAGGATGGGGATACCTTATCGTGCAAACCCCGGACGTCCAGGTATGTCATATTAGAAACTTTGATGGCAACCCGGTATGAAACAAAAAAGCCCCTGAGAGATATACTCGCAGAGGCTTGGCAAGAGCCCGGTCATCCAGACCGGCTGCAGAAGGTTATCAGCCGACCCAGTCCGGGGAGGCGGCCTCCTGAAAGCCGCGCCGGTTTTCCATCTCCTGCGCTTCTTCCAGGGAGAATATCTGGAAGGGACAGCCCCGGTCGGCTTGGAACCGATTAACCAACACCCCGTGCCGGGGGCCAGGCTCGCCCGCGGCCGGCGCTCCTTCCCGGTAGGCGCCGCCCCACCAGTGGGCCAGGGCTCTGGCCTGCTGTTCCGTCAGCGGGGTTTGCTTATCTGTATTAGACATCTTGAATATTCCTCCCGCTAAATTTTAGGGCCGGCCTGTTTTATCTCCGGAGTTACCAACCCCTCGAACATCTTGAAATTTTCTGAAAACATGCCGCACAGCTTGCGGGCCTGCTCATCGTAGGCATTCTGGTCATCCCAGGTATTTCGGGGGTTTAAAACCTCATCCGGCACGCCCGGGCAGGAGGTGGGGATGGCCAGGCCGAAAAAGGGCTCGGGGACGGTGGAGATGTTATCAAGGACGCCGTCCAGAGCGGCATGGACGATGGCGCGGGTATAGGCAATCTCCATGCGTTGGCCGACGCCATACGGCCCCCCGCTCCAGCCGGTATTGATCAACCAGACCGAGACGTTATGTTCGGCAATTTTTTCTCTCAGCAACTCAGCGTAGACAATCGGCGGCAAAACCATGAAAGGGGCGCCGAAGCAGGTGCTGAAGGTGGCGCTCGGTTCGGTAATGCCTTTTTCGGTGCCGGCCACTTTGGCGGTATAACCGGAAAGGAAATAATACACCGCCTGTTCCGGCGTCAGTTTAGCCACCGGCGGCAGAACGCCAAAGGCATCGCAGGTCAGCATAATGATATTTTGGGGGTGGCCGCAGAGGCCCTCCCGGGTGGCGTTATTGACGTGGCTGATGGGGTATGAGGCCCGGGTATTTTCAGTCAGGGAGTCGTCATCCAGGTCTATGCGGCCGGAATTACTGTCAAACCCGACATTTTCCAGTATGGTGCCGAAACGTCTGGTGGTTTGATAGATGTCGGGTTCGGCAACAGGAGAAAGATGAATAACTTTGGCATAGCAGCCGCCCTCGATATTGAAAATGCCCTGGTCGCTCCAACCGTGTTCATCGTCACCGATGAGAGTCCGGGAGGGGTCAGCCGACAGGGTGGTCTTGCCGGTGCCGGAAAGGCCGAAGAAAATGGCGGCATCACCTCTGGGGCCGACATTGGCCGAACAATGCATAGACAATACTTTTTCCTGGGGCAGCAGGTAATTCATTACGGTAAAGATGGATTTCTTGATCTCGCCGGCGTATTGGGTGCCGCCCACCAGGACAATTTTTTGGCCGAAATTGATGACGATAAAAAGCACGGAGCGGGTCCCGTCGACTTCGGGAACGGCATGGAAATTAGGGGCGCAGATTAAGGTGAAGTCCGGGACATGGGTGCGCAACTCTTCCGGAGAGGCATGTTTAAACATATTCCTGACAAACAGGCTGTGCCAGGCGGTTTCGGTTATGACGCGAATGGGAATACGATATTTTTTGTCGGCGCCGGCATAACAATCCTGGACAAACAAATCCTTGCCCTGCAAATAAGCCAGAAGACGGTGGTAAAGGGCATTGAATTTCTCCGGCTCCATCGATTTGTTTACCGTTCCCCACCAGACTTTATCTTCACTGGAAGGTTCCCGAACGATGAATTTATCGTTGGGGGCCCGGCCGGTATGCTCGCCCGTCCGCACCACTATGGGTCCGAGATGGGCCAGATGCCCTTCCCGGCGGCGGATAATTTCCTCGTATAATAATGATGAGGATAAGTTCCAATAGACGAAATTAACATTTTTTAAGCCGTGATTTTCCAGGCCATAATGGCTGACTTCCGGATTCTGAACATCCATGAGCATACTCCTTTTGAAAAGGGCCAGGGAAGCGGCCGGGTCAATGTCTGGCAATTATAATTTCTTACCGGGACAGAAATATTTCTCCGCAATTTTACCTCTTATGTTTTATAGACTACCGACGCCTTGGTTTCAATCAGAATTTATAAGAACTCTTCAATTAACGACTGTCAATAAAACTAATCTGAACCAAAGATTAAAAATATTTTTTCAAATCCTTGATTGTTGGTTACTGGAGGTATTTCCTAAGGCTGATTTTTTTAGTCACCTTTTAAAAAAAATTAACTGGAGAATTATTTAAGTTATTAAAAAGGGATTTCGATAAGAGTTTGTAAGAAGATAAGAAAAGCACACACGCAGCCACTTCTTAAACCGGGAGGAAACAATAATGCATGAGCTTGGAAAAAACATCCTGTTGAGCATTGACCAGGTAGCCAGAATGACCGGAGTTAAAAAATCTACTTTGCGTTATTGGGAAAAAACTTTTCAAGATTACTTGCAGCCGACTCGAACCTATTCCAAAAGAAGAGAATACAGCCTTGAAGAAGTCAATACCATCGAAACTATCAAGAAACTTCTGGAGGAAGAGCATTTAACGAACACCGGCGTCAAAATGCGTTTAAAAGGATTGAACGGCAACGGCAATGGCGGCGGCAAGGGCCGCATACAGTAGTTTTTATTTCTTGTCCGGTATTGACGATAATAACTAATCGGCTGCCAGCCTTCAGAAGAAAGGCTGACTATATTCTCTCCCGGCAGACCCGCGTCTGAAGAAATTTTTTCGTTCTGCTGCCTAATTGGTTTATAATAACCACATCTCTGACTTTGCCAATCGCAATTTAAGGAAAAGTATATGAAAAAATGGCGGAGGTGTGCCGGTTTCGGGCTCATCATCATGTTCCTTGGCATATTTTCTGCAAATCTGCCGGTCTCGGCCCAGGTGCAGCAACCTGTCGAGGAAGATAAGCCAGAGCCTCTGATTCGGGTTTTTGCCACTGACCTGGACGTCCAGGGAGTGCAGACGCCGGAAGCGGTTCGGGAGGGTTTCAATACCGTACTGCCCCAGGTGGTTTCCTGTATAGAGGCAGAATACGAGCGGACCCGAAAGCTGCCAAACAAAATCATGCTGCGGTTCAACCTGAACAGCAATGGCAAAGTAGTGTGGAGCAAAGTCATCGATCCCCCTTTAAAATCGCTGGAAGTCTGTATATCGAAAGCCTTGCTGCAGATGCAATTACCCCCGGCGGGGGGCAATACACTCAGCCGCGTTACCATTCTGCTGGAGGCCAGGATAGATCATCTGTTGGCTCCGTAAGAAAACAGTTGGATCAAGTAATTATACGTCTTGGGTTAATAACACCTTTCCCACAATATTAAAAAATCTGGATATTAATGTCATTGCTGCTGTTCCTGCTATCCTGGACCCCGGTATTACTGTTATCGCTGTTGGCGGTAGGTTTTAAAAGGTCGGCTCTGGAATTAGCCTGGTGCGGCTTTTTCTACGTCATGGTTCTGGCGGCATGGGCCTTTCAAACGCCGTGGGCCGTAATCCGGCTGGCTGCAGTCGATGGTTTTTTAACCATTTTACCCCTCTTGGCCGTGGTTTTCCTGGGTATCCTCTTTGCTCAACTGATGCTGATCACGAACTCTCTGGAGCGCCTGGCCGACTGGCTGCTCAGAGGTTTGGATCAGCCTATTTCTCACCATCTGTTAATTACCCTGGGTTTAGGAAATTTTTTCGAAGGGGCCAGCATCATCGCGGAGCCGATAGTGGCTCCCATGCTCTACACCGCCGGAGTCAAACCGGCCGGGGCGGCAGCTTTATCTATTATCGGCTATGCCGGTCTGATGAGTATCGAGATGGCGGGAATGATCATAACGGTGCTGGCGTTGGTAACCGGTCTGCCATTCTACGAAGTGGGAGTGGCCACGGCCTGGCTGTCGGTGCCGGCGGCGCTGCTCATGGCTCTCTGTATCCCTTTCTTCCTGCCCGACCGGCAAGAAGGCTGGCGAAAACTCCCCATTATCCTGGGCTATACATTATTAGTCAGCCTGGCGGCGCTGGCTGCGGCGATCTGGCTGGGAGTAGCGATTGCCGGCATGGTGGGCGGCCTGGTTCTGGTGGGCTTTGTATTATGGCGGGGGGAACGGCCGCCGGTCCCGGATAAGAAGATTGTCGTCGATCTCATGCCGTTCGCGATCATTCTCGTGCCCTTACTGCTCGTCAACACCGTTCCCTGGCTTCGGGAATTGACGATGCAGCGCCTTACCTTCACCATCAGGCTCATTCCCATCCATACCGTCACCTTTACACCATTTTTTTCGGCATATCTCTATCTCTTGCTGGCCCTGGTCCTGGCGGGGGTGTTGCTAAAGACGACCCCGGAGCAGTGGCGGCTGGTGTTCAGCAACAGCATCGGCAAGGGCTGGCGGGCTTTAATAGCCATGGGGCTGTTTGGGGCCATGGGGCAGATAATAGCTTACTCCGGTTATAATTTGGAATTCAGCCGCCTGGATCAGGCCCACAATATTCCCTGGGTCCTGGCCACCGGGCTCAAGCAGTATACCGGCAGTATGTATCCGCTCTTCGTGCCGCTGCTGGGATGGGTGGGAACGTTCTTGACCGGCTATGGCGTCGCCTCTTTGATGCTGTTCGGCGATTTGCAGGTACAGGCGGCGTCGCTTTTAGGCTTACCAGCCACCAGGCTGGCCGCCGGCCTGACCGTGGGAGCCGCCATCGGGTCTATTTCTTCACCTTTTAAAATCGCCATCGCCACCCCGATGTGCCGAGCTGTGGGCCAGGAAGGAGCGATATTACGCCTGACTATACCTTTGGGCCTCATGGCGTCCTTCCTGCTGGGGCTGCTGCTGCTGGCGGTGGCGTAGAGCAGGTTTATTGACATGTATTGTTGTTTTCGGTTATTTTTAAAGTCAGGGGTGTCAGGAAGGTTACCGGTTTCAAACCCGAAGATTTATAAAAGATATCTTCATATAAGTCATCATGTTTAAAAATCACCACGAAACATGAAAACCGGCAGATGTCCCTGAGTTACCTATAGCCCATAGCTTCTTGCCTAAAGCCTGTTTTCATATAAGCTGATCTTCCTTAATAAACATACCTTCAGGGACTATTTTTTCCGGCAATTTCCCGCTTTTTTTCGCCTGACAGGATGCTGTTCAGCTGCGGATGACGGTAGTGAATGGTTTCTTCCTTTTATAGTGCTCAGGATAATAACCGTCTACCCCCTTTTCCCATTTTCCCTCCGAGTAATTTCTTGCCAATTGCTGCGATATTTTCAGTTTATCGAGGCGCAACTGTGTTATTATAGAACAATGAAACGATGTGAATGGGCCAACCGGAGCGAGTTGGAGCAGGTCTATCATGATTGTGGAAAGTTTTGAATCATAGCGGTAATCGAGTGCGCTTATCGAAAAGCGCTAACGTGACTGCCGACTCAATCGGGAAGCAAGAGCAAGGGGAGAATAGCCGGTAAACTTTTGTTCTTAAATGAAAAAGATGTTACCACGGTGATGGTCCGGCTGAACGTGCTGGGGCCGTCTATCTGCTGGGACACCTGGTAGATACCGGTTGAAGTAAAGGTATGATAGGGACTGTGGTCGGTGCTGCCGGTGTTATCCTTAAAATCCCAGCTCCAGTTGGCCCCGGCGGATGAGAGTGAATTTTTAAACCGCTTTATTGGTGACTTTTTTTCTGGCTTGGGAGCGTGAGCCAGCGCTCTTAATTAAGGAGAGAACGATGCACCGGAGATCATTATTATTCCTTTTGGCCCTGCTGACCACAGTTTTATGGGCGAGCGCCGGGCTGACAGCCTCCACCTATTATTATAGAGACTTAGGGGTCATGGACGGGATTTCCAGCCAGGCCTGGGGGATTAACAACAATCGCCAAGTCGTGGGGTGGGTGTATTATCCTGAAGGTGGGCCATATACTTCCCAGGCCTTTATGTGGACCCTGGCCACCGGCATGCAGCCGTTGGGCACATTGGGCGGACCCTATAGCTGGGCCTACCGGATTAACAATTCGGGGGCCACCGTGGGAGAGTCGAAAACCAGCCCTCTCCCAGGGTTTCCCGATGGCTTCGGCGCGGCCTATTATAAACCTTTGGATCAGGCGATGCAGCAACTGCCCGATCTCGTGCCGATGCCCTGGCCGTACAGCCGGGCCTATGGCGTCAATAATGCGGGGCAGATGGTGGGTTTTTCCAATAACGAGAATGCCGCCCAGCAACCCGTGATCTGGCAAAATGCCACCTCAGTCCCCACTGCCCTGGGAACTTTCGGGGGTGAGCACGGGATCGCCTTTGGCATTAATGCCTCGGGTTCGGTGGTGGGCTGGGCGGAGGTGACGCCGGAAAATTACACTGACACCCGTGCTTTTTATTGGCCGGGGTCTGGTCCGATTCAGGATTTGGGAACATTGCGGGCGGACAATACTGGAATAGCCGTTGCCAGAAGCATCAATGATTCGAACACTATTGTTGGTGCGGCCACCAATGAAACCGGCCTGCGGGAGGCCTTCATTAAGGTATCCGGAGGGAATATGACCGGCGTCGGAGACTTGGGGGGGTCGGTAAACGGACTCCTGAGTTATGCCCAAGATGTCAATAACAGTGACAAGGTTGTGGGTTACGCCTACACTTCGGAAGGTTCGATGCATGCTTTCATCTATACGCAAACCGAAGGCTTGCAGGATTTAAATAATTTAGTAGCCAATCTGCCCTCAGGCACAACTCTCATGAGAGCTTTGGACATTAATGATCGCGGCGACATAGTTGGAGTCACTGGCAATGGGCGGGCCTTTTTGCTCATCCCGAATGCCGGCATTCTTTCCGGGCCCCTCCAATTGCTGCTGCTTGATTAGATGGGAGGACGGATGTCGTCGAGGCCGGCAGGACGGAAGTCTAAAGGCACCGGCGAGGGTGCCTGGGCTCAAAAGTTAACGATTAACTTTTTCTCCCAAAGCCTGGCAGAGGCGGGGGATGAGACCGTCGAAGCCGCCGTTGGACATGACCAGGACGACGTCCCCGGGTTGGACGCATATCAACAGGTCGGCTAACAGGGCGTCGGTGTCCGGGAAATAGCCGGCTTGACGGCCGGCCCGATTAAGGTCGGCGACGAGCTGCGGCGAGGAAAAACGGTCGTCCTCCGGCGCTTTCCAGATATCCGAAGGCTGGCGCACGAAAATCAAATCCGCCTTGACCAGGGCCTGGACGTAATCATGCTGAAAGATGGCTCGCCGGCTGGTGTTCGTGCGGGGCTCGAAGGCGACCAGCAGGCGCCGGCCGGGGAAGAGGCCCTGGGCTGCCAGCAGGGTTTCCGCCACGGCGGTGGGATGATGGGCGAAGTCGTCCACCACGGTTATACCCGAAAACTCGCCCACCTCTTCCAGGCGGCGTTTCACCCCGGCGAACTCTGGCAAGGCCTCCTGCAGGCGCCGGCGGTCCAGCCCTAAATCGCTCAACGTGGCCAGTACCGCCAGGGTATTGAGGACGTTGTGGCGGCCGGCCAGGGGCACGTAAAACCTTTCCCAGAACAGGCCCTCCCGAAAAACCTCAAAGTTCATACCATTATCAAAAGGCTGCAGGTGGCGAGCCTGCCATTTGGCCTCGGCATCGAGCCCGTAAAAAGCCACCGGGCTGGAGGCCTGGGAGGCTATCCGGCGCACCAGGGGAGCGTCGCCCCAGGCCAGCAGTTCCCCCCGGGCGGGCAATTGGCTGACAAAAGCGGTGAAGGCCTGGATAACATGGTCCAGATCCCGGTAAATGTCGGCGTGATCGAATTCCACGGAAGTGAGGATCGCCTGCCGAGGGTGAAAAAGGAGAAATTTCGGCCGTTTATCAAAAAAGGCAGTGTCGTATTCATCCCCTTCCAACACCACATACGGTCCCTGCCCCAGACGAAAATTAGACTGAAAATTTTTGACAAGGC
Source organism: uncultured delta proteobacterium (assembly GCA_963789385.1). GTDB lineage: Bacteria > Desulfobacterota > Desulfobaccia > Desulfobaccales > Desulfobaccaceae > Desulfobacca. The sequence continues at coordinate 11,638 of CAWBKT010000030.1, forward strand.
CCCCGATCATAAAACCGGGGTCCAGACCTACGGCAAAGAGGAGCCAGGCCAGGAGGGAAGAAGTCGTGGTCTTGCCGTGGGTGCCGGTGACCACGAGGGCCTGGCGCTCCCCCACCAGAAACCGGTTCAGAGCTTCGGGCATGGAAATGTGGGGCAGATTCAGGCGGAGAATTTCCTGGGCCTCGGCGTTGTCGGCCCGGATAACGTTGCCGATGACCGCCAGATCAGGCCGCCTCTGCAGATGCTCCGGATGATAGCCGTTCTGCACCTGGATCCCGAGCTTTTCCAGGAAAGTGCTCATGGGCGGATAGGTATGTTCATCGGAGCCGGTGACCAGATGGCCCTGCTCTTTGAGGATGCCGGCCAGGGCGGCCATTCCGGTGCCGCAGATGCCGAGAAGGTGGATGTGGTGGGGGTTGGTAATATCCAACTACTTCTCCTAAAAAGAATTTTTTTTAAGCAAAGGCGAAGCAGGCATTCAGCTGTCAGCTAAAAACAATTTTTTAGTCATGAAGTTCTGTATGGTACAGTAAATCCCAGGGCATGGGAAGCTGCTTCATACAGCCGCGGGCGAAACGGCCTTATTTTATCATTGTCCCTTCCCAGATGCACTCTATTGGTAAGCAAAACTACAATCTGCCCCAAGTCCAGATCAATCCAGTAAGAGACACCGGTAAACCCGAGGTGGCCGACGCTGCAAGGGGAAAAAAAACGGCCGCAGCTGGCGTCCTGCCTGCTTGGAATATCAAACCCCAGGGCGCGGTGGGCCTCCGGCGGTGGCGTGAGAAAGATTCGCATCACTTCCGGATCAAAAAAAATTTTACTATCTCGCCCCTTAAAAGCATGGTACAGGTGGCCGGCCAATTGAAATACCTCCGGACCGGCGCCGAATAGTCCGGCATGGCCAGCGACGCCGCCGGCGGACCAGGCATTTTCATCGTGAACTTCCCCCTGAACGGACCGGCCGGGAATGAGCCCGACTTCGGTGGCCGGAAAATGTTTTTGAGTGCCGCCAGGTTGCTGCCGAGGCCTGAATCCCAGATTTTTTAAACCCAAAGGCTCGTAGACATACCGGCGGCAGAAGGAATCAAGATCCTGCCCGCTGGTGGTTTCGACCACGGCTTTCAAAAGCATGAAGCCCAAATCGCTATAGATGGTGAGCTTGCCGGGAGTATGTTCCAACGGTTCGGCCGCAGCCAGCCGCTCCAGAGCCCCCGAACGCCGAGCCGCCGGTAAAGACAAAATGGCGGCATAAAACGGCTTCCAGGCAGGCAGGCCGGACTGATGGGTCAACAAGGAGACCAGGGGGAGACCTTGCTTATCGTCCGGCAGCCAGGGCGCCGGCAGAACTTCGCCCAAGGTTGCCTGCAACGACAGGCGCCCTTGCTGCACCAAAAGGACCAGAGCCAGAGTAGTAGCCATGGTTTTTGTGATTGAGGCGAGATCAAAAACTGTTTCCAGGGTAGTGTTAGGGCTGGCCGCCGCACTCAGCCGGCCCACAGACCTCTCATAGGCAACCTCCCCTTCCCTGCCGGCCAGACAGACTGCCGCGGTGTAGACCCCTGAGGTCAATCCGAGCTGCAGGATTTCATCCACCTGATGCCATGTAGTCATAGTGGCCCTGATTAAACGGGCAAAAGGCGGGAGCCGCTTCGCTTTTCCGCCCTGCAGCAGAAGTCTTTATAATTCATTTTCCGGATGCCAATCCGCCGCCATAAAAAATTGTTGAGGACTGAGGACTGAGTAGAAAAAAATAATGTCATCAACCTCCGAAAGATAAAGCCGATATACAGCTCAAACTATTTTTCCAAGGCCAGTTCCACCAGGCGGTCCAGGAGGTCTGGAAATGGTAAACCCGCGGCCGCAGCCGCCTGGGGAAAAAGACTGGTGGCAGTCATGCCGGGAATGGTGTTGGTTTCCAGGGCATAGATGTCATCGCCGCGGATGATGGTGTCGGTGCGGCTATAGCCACGGCAGCCCAGGGCCTGGTGGGCTTTCAGACCATATTCCTGCACCCTGGTGGTCATCTCGGGACTTAGACGGGCCGGGACGATTTCCTTGGTAGCCCCCGGTTTATATTTGGCTTCATGATCAAAAAAATGATAGCTTTCGCCGGGAATGATTTCCACCAGGGGCAGGGCTTGGAGGTCATCGTTACCCAGTACCGCCGACGTCACTTCCAAACCGGTGACAAACTCCTCCACCAGCACGCGGTGATCATACCTCAAGGCATGGTTTATGCCGTCTAATACCTGGTCAGGGCTGTGAGCCACGGTGATGCCGATACTGGAGCCTTCATTAACCGGTTTGATGATAGCCGGCAAACCGACAACGACTTCCACGGCCGCGGGATTGATAATATCGTGTCGCGAGAAGTACATTTCCTTGGGCACGTTAAGCCCCGCCTGCTGGTATAACATTTTGCTCACTTCTTTATTCATGCCCACGGCGCTGGCCATGACTCCGGAACCCTGATAAGGAAGTTCCAACAGGTCCAGCAGGCCCTGAATCGTACCGTCTTCGCCCCAGCGGCCGTGCATAATGATTAAAGCAACATCAAGGTTGGAAGCGTCGGCAATAAGCTGGTTGAGATCGGTTTGCGGATCATACCGCTTGATGTCATATTTGTTCTTATCCAGGGCCGCAAAGACCTGATCGCCGCTTTTTAAGGAGACTTCGCGTTCCGATGATTTGCCGCCGCTAAGCAATGCCAGCCGTATTTTTTTCATGTTCGCCTCCGCTTGTATGAAAACCGTGAGCCGTGGGCCGTGAGCAGAAAAAGCACTATTGTGAACATCTGCTACTGCTCTGTTTACATACTATGTTATGATTATTAACCATGTGGACTTGGGTTGATGCTTAAAATGTCGTCAGGGGAAATAGTCAACCCGTCAAAGATTTTGTTTTCCAAAATAATACTGCGTTGTTCATTGCTGGTGATGCGTTGCCTGATTTCCGGTGTCCGACCATAGCGACGGCGCAGGTCAACAAACCTTTGATTCAAGGTTACCACCAGATTATGGAGGACGCGCTTGTCGGCGTAATTGACAATCTCCACTTCCCGGATGGGCAAAGGTTCGGCGGGATCACGGCTCAGCCAGACATGCTGCCGGATAATCTCCGCCACGGCCGGGTAACCCAGGTCAAGGAGCCACTGAGCGCCCAGGCGGGCATGTTCGCCGCCGTTGTGCAAGGTGGCGGTTTTGGCGATATCGTGAAGTAACGCTCCGGCCTCGAGCAGATGCAGGTCCAGGGCCGCCCCGGTCGCGAGCAGGTGATCGCCCACCATCAGGGCGACGTCCCGGACGCGCAGACTGTGTTCCCGAATGTTGGGCAACATCCGCTGAGCCGCCATTAAATCAAGGCATTCTGGTAGGTTAGGGTATTTTACAGACATGGTTACATTCAAGAATTTGACCGCATTATAAAAAAAGTTTGCAGAATTTGCAAGCCTTGGACTTTGCGGCAGCTTGGAAAATTATGATTGTCTTTGACAAGATATTTTTTTTTTAGTATATTCAGGGCAGTTAGGTTGAAAGGGTAGCGGTAAAATATGTCTATGGCGATGACGAGCAATTATTTAAGCGAAATCTATGCGCAAATCCGGCACTACGTTGCCTTTGAGCTGCTGTCCTGGGCCACATTGGTGCAAGTGCTGGTCATCGTCGGGGCCTTTTGGCTGGCCCGGAAATGGTTCAATTCCCTGCGGGGCTGGAGCGACAAGCTGGAGGCGGAATGCCCGGCAGGCTCCAGATGCGGCGACGACCTGGAGGCGATCGCCGGTTTTCTCGGAGTGGTGCAGCCGTTTTTGTCGGCGTTGCTGATCTGGATTGCCTACAACCTGGCCAAACACTTCCACTGGGACCAGGAATTGCTCTTTATTGCCGGGATATTTTTTTTCAGCCTGACCTTGGTTCGGCTTTTTACCGGCCAGATGAAAAACCGCTACTGGGCCGGCATGCTGCAAGCTCTTATCTGGTTCTCGGCCTTGCTGCATGTGTTCCAGCTCATAGAATACTGGTACGCAATTTTGGGCCATGTGGACTTCTCCGTGGGAAAATTCCAAATCACCCTGTTGGTGGTCTATCGGGCCATCTTCCTTTCCCTGCTGCTCTACTGGGTGGCCCGGAAGCTGACGATTATCTGGCACTGCTGGCTGACCATGGGCTCGGAACTGGGGCCGGCTTTGCAGATATTGCTCTACAAGCTGGGCAGCCTGCTGCTTTATGCTGTGGCCTTAGTCCTGGTGTTGCATTATATAGGCTTGGACCTTACCGTGTTCACCCTGTTCAGCGGCGCCCTGGGGCTGGGGTTGGGGTTTGGCCTGCAGAAAGTTTTTGCCAACCTGGTGAGCGGCTTTATCATTCTGGCGGACAAATCCATCAAGCCGGGAGACGTCATCCAAATCGGCAGCCAGTATGGCTGGATAAACTATCTGGGCAGTCGCTACGTCTCGGTGGTAACCCGCAACGGCACTGAACATCTCATTCCCAATGAAAATCTCATCACCAATGAGGTAATTAACTGGTCCTATTCCAGTAAACTGATCAGGATAAATTTACCCGTCGGCGTCTCCTACGAGTCCGACCTGGAGAAGGCCAAGGATCTAATGCTGGAGATTGCCCAGGCGACGCCCCGAATCCTGGTGGACCCGAAACCTTCCTGTCTTTTAATGAGTTTCGGGGACAGCACCATTAATCTGGAATTGCGGGTCTGGATCAATGACCCGCAAAACGGCGTCGGCAGGCTGAAGAGTGAGTTAAATTGGGGAATCTGGAAAGCTTTCCGGGAACATGGCATTGAACTGCCATACCCGCAAAGAGATATCCATGTCAAAAATGTGGTTCCGGTAAAAAGGCAGGACTAATCGAAGAAATTTCCGAAAGTAACGTTACCTTCAGGCAAAGACAGGAGGAAATAATTTTTTTCCGCCCACGCTGGCAAGCCGGTGCCGTGGTTTCTAAGTGAATTATTGAAACGAAAAAACTTATACGCGGTTATTTCCCCGCCGGCCCCAGACATACCGTCTGCCACTGATCCAGATCCAACCTTTCTCGGGCCATGGCCATTATTTGTTCGCCGGTGACGGCCTCGAGGCGGGTTATGATCTCTTCATACGAAATATAGCGGCCGAAATTAATTTCATTTTTTGCCAGCCGCATCATGCGATTGTCGCTGTCTTCGGCCCCGAGATAAAAGGAAGCCCGGGAATAATCCTTGGCCGCCTGCAACTCTGCCGAAGACACCTCATGGTGCTGCAATTTACCGACTTCCTGCCGGACGGTGTCAAGCAAGATTTCTAAATTATCGGGACCGACGGCAGCGCCGATACCGAACAGGCCGGTATCGCTAAAACACTGTAAAAAAGAATAAATAGAATAGCATAATCCCAGGTTTTCCCGAACCTCCTGAAAGAGGCGGGAACTCATATTCCCCCCCAGAATCAGATTCAACAGTGTGGCCACAAATCGGGAACTTTCACCCGCCGACGGCGCTTTGCCGCCCAAAACCAGGTGAACCTGTTCCAGATCATCCTCAAGATGGTGATATCCGGGAGAGGTTTGAACCGCGGTGCGTCGGGGGAGGGGCCTGCCATTGTAAAATTCTCCGAAGCTTTGCGCCGCTAAATCAACCAGGGTCTGGTGCTGCATTCGGCCCGCAGCGGCAATAATCAAACGGTCCGGCCGATAATGGGTCTGGCGATAGTCCAGCAGGAACGCCCGGGAAAATTGGTTAACGGTATCCGACACTCCCATGATGGGTCGGCCGAAAGCGGAATCTCCCCAGAAACAGCGGCTGAAAAGGTCATGGACATATTCGTCCGGAGTATCTTCCAGATTAGAAATTTCCTGGAGAATTACCTGTCGCTCCTTTTCCAGATCATTATCATCGTAAATCGGGTTGAGGACGATGTCAGCCAGGAGATCGTAAAGCTGGGGGAGTTGGTCCGCCAGCACCTTACCATGAAAACAGGTATTTTCCTTGGTGGTAAAGGCATTGGCGGTCCCGCCCAACTGGTCGATCTCCCTGGCCAGGTCATAGGCATTACGGCGGTCGGTGCCTTTAAAAGCCATATGCTCCAGAAAATGAGCCATCCCATTTTCCAAGCCGGTCTCATCCCGGGAGCCGGTATTGATCCAGACACCCAGGGAGACGGAGTGAAAATGCGGGATGGCTTCGGTCACCACGCAAATGCCGTTGGGAAGAACAGTTTTCTGATACACTATTCAGGAATTTCCGTGTCTTGATCGAGATCCAGGGCGGCCTTCCGGGAAAGTCGAATTTTGCCTTGTTTATCAACGTCCAGGACTTTCACCAGGACCTCGTCCCCTTCTTTGAGGATGTCAGTAACTTTTTTGACCCGCTGTTTATCCAGTTCAGAGATGTGGACCAGGCCGTCAGTACCCGGGCAAAATTTCCACAAAAGCCCCAAAATCGACGATCTTCCTGACCTTGCCTTTATAAAGCTTACCGATTTCAGCTTCCTGAGTTATTTCCTGAATCATTTTGATGGCCAGGTCCGCAGCCGCGGAATCCGGAGAAGCAATATGAATCCTGCCGTCATCCTCGATGTCCACCTTGGCGCCGGAGACGGCCACGATATTTTTCACGGTTTTCCCACCTGGTCCGATCACTTCCCGGATCTTATCCGGATTAATCGTCAGGGTGATAATTTTGGGAGCAGTGTCTTTAAGCTCTGCCCGGGGCTGGGAAATGACTTCATTCATTTTGCCCAGGATATGCAGTCTGGCCTCCCGGGCCTGATGCAGGGCCTGGCTCATAATTTCCCTGGTGATGCCGCCGATTTTAATATCCATCTGGAGGGCGGTAATACCTTCGGCGGTCCCGGCGACTTTGAAATCCATGTCTCCCAGATGGTCTTCGTCTCCTAAAATATCAGACAGAATAGCCACCTGATCCCCTTCTTTAATCAGACCCATGGCCACCCCGGCCACCGGGGCTTTAATGGGTATCCCGGCATCCATCATGGCCAGAGAACCGCCACAGACAGTGGCCATGGACGAGGAACCGTTGGATGAGAGGATTTCGGAGACGATGCGAATGGTGTAGGGAAATTCTTCAGCGGTCGGCAATATCCGAGCCAAGGACCTCTCCGCCAGAGCGCCATGCCCGATCTCCCGTCGGCTTGGTCCCCGCAGCATACGAGTTTCACCGACGCTGTAGGGGGGGAAATTGTAATGCAGCATGAACGCCTTAAACGTATCGCCGCTTAAGGTTTCAATCTTCTGCTCATCAGAGCCGGTGCCCAGGGTGGCAATAGCCAGGGCCTGGGTTTCTCCCCGGGAAAACAGGGCGGAACCGTGGGTGCGACTCAGCAGGCCTACTTCACAGGTTATGGGGCGGACATCACTATAGCTGCGGTCGTCGATACGGCGCTGCTGATTAATCACCAGGTTCCGGACCAGGGTCTTTTCCAGATCAGAGAAGAAGCCGGAAATTTCCTTTTCCCGTCCTTCATATTCCTCGCCCAGAGTCGTGAGGAGTTCCTGTAAGGTATTTTGCAGAGTCTGGTGGCGGACCTGTTTTTCGGCTTGCTGGAAAGTGTTTAAAATTGCTTCCCGGCTTAATTCGGCCACTCTGGCTTTGAGGACCTCATCAATGATCACTTCCGGAGTCGGCCTTTTCGGTTTGCCCACTTCGGCCCGCATCCGCTCCTGCAATTCGATAATCGGCTGGATTTCGGCATGGGCGATGAATAAAGCTTCCAATATTTCTTCTTCCGAAGCCAGTGCGGCCCCGCCTTCCACCATTACCACAGCCTCTTTAGTACCGGCAACGATGAGGTTGAGGCTGCTTTCCTTGAGTTGGGAGAAGGAGGGATTAACGACGAGCTTACCGTCGATCTTGCCCATCCGGACTGCGGCAATGGGCCCTTGGAAGGGAACGTCGGAAATGGTCAGTGCTATCGAAGCACCATTAAGGGCAATGATATCCGGATCATTCTCGGTATCAACCGATAAAACCGTGGCAATGACTTGTAACTCGTGATAAAAGCCCTTGGGAAATAAGGGGCGGATCGGGCGGTCAATCAATCGGGAGGTGAGAGTTTCTTTTTCGCTCGGACGACCGATCTCCCGGCGAAAAAACCCACCGGGAATTCTGCCGGCGGCATAGGACATTTCCATATAATCCACGGTCAGGGGCAGAAAATCTATACCTTCCCGTAGTCGCTCAGAGCCCACGGCAGTTACCAGCACACCGGTGTCGCCATACGTGGCAAAGACGGCGCCGCTGGCCTGAGCCGCCATTTTACCGGTTTCAAAGGTCAGAATTCTTCCTCCAACCTCGACTGTAAAGGTTTTTGGCATAACGTTTATAAAAGCCTCCTTGTGTGCTAAATCTTAGCGGCGCAATCCTAACGTGTCGATTAGACTGCGGTAACGATCGATATCTTTTTTCTTTAAATAATTGAGTAAACGGCGGCGTTGACCCACCAGTTTGATCAGACCCCGACGGGAGTGATGATCTTTGGCATGAGTTTTGAAGTGATTGGTGAGATAACTGATACGTTCACTCAGTATGGCCACCTGAACTTCCGGCGACCCGGTATCGGCTTCATGCAGTTGGAACCGATTAATAATATCGCCCTTTTTTTCAACAGTTAATGCCACTTTCTACCTCCTGATAATTTTTTTCGATGCGATATATGAATCAATGCCTAAATATTTTCCGCCTCAGGAATTAAAAACCCTGACCGGCTTTATTTTCTCTCCCATGGCGTCAAGAACCGCCACGGCCACTAACATCTGCTGAGAGATGATTTTCAGATATTCCCCCGGAGAAATCGTTGATTCCGCACCAACTTCATTTACAACTAGAGATCTGCCCTGTCGTAGCAGTTGCGCTTCGGCCGCGTCAACTAATACCGTTGGCAGATGGGGCAGGCAGTCTGCCAAGGGGATAAGGTGCTCTAAAAATCCGGCGCCGGCCTCATCAGCGCCAGGGTCGGCAGGCAGACTGACCGCCTGCTCCAGAGAAAAGGGACCGACTTGCAGGCGCTGCAGATTCTTGAGATGGGCGCCGCATCCCAATTTACGGCCAAGATCTGCGGCCAGAGTGCGGATATAGGTGCCCTTGGAACAGGTGACTCGAAAGGTGAATTCCGGCAGGGCCAGCGATTCTAACTCCAGGTCCAGGATAGTAATCTGTCTGGGGGTGACGTCGACGCTGATTCCCTGCCTGGCCCAGTGGTACAGGCGTCGCCCTTGAAAATGCAGGGCGGAAAAAAGCGGTGGGGTCTGCCATTGCTCCCCTAGAAAAGTGGCCAGAGCCGGGGCCACGGTCTCGGGAGGCGGCAATTCGCCGGAACGAGAAATTATGGCGCCGGTGCTGTCTTGGGTATCAGTTTCGGTGCCCAGAAAAACGGTGGCGCGATACTTCTTGGGCAGATCCAGCAGAAAAGGGGTCAGCTTGGTGGCTTCCTGCAGGCAAAGGGGCAGCACTCCCTGGGCGAACGGGTCTAACGTGCCCAAATACCCTATTTTTTCCACCTGCAACAATCGCCGGGCTCTTTTTATCATGCCAAAGGAAGAAGGGCCGGCCGGCTTATTAATGACCAGGATGCCGTGAAGGGATGGCTTCATGTGGAGCCCTGGGAATCATTGGACGGCGGTGTTTCCTGGTGCAACAACCGCAGAAGGTCTGCCACTTTTTCACCCCGCTGCCAGGATTCGTCAACCCGAAAAAACAATTCCGGTATCACCCGCAAAATG
>CAWBKT010000031.1:0-77180 GCA_963789385.1 uncultured delta proteobacterium
CGGCAGATGCAGGGTTATGCGGGCAAGGGCAACAATCATGGATAAAAATAGTATTCAGCTTTCAGCGGTCAGCTGTCAGCAAAAACAAAAAGTTAATGACACAAAGATAATCTGTTTAATATCCAAGCCAGTCGAATTTATTAATAAGTGCCGACAAAAACTCGATTAATCACTTAAAAAGCGTTAATATTTTTTAAGCTGACAGCTGATCGCTGACCGCCTATTATTCCGAACTCCTGCCGGCAAGCGGTTCCAGGAGCGCTTTGACTTCCTCCAGTTGATAAACTTCCAGGATATCACCCGACTGCAATTCATTAAATTTATCCAAACCGACACCGCATTCATACCCTGCCTGAACTTCCTTGACATCATCCTTGAAGCGCTTCAGGGAGGCGATTTTCCCTTCAAAAATAACTTTATCCTGGCGCTTGACCCGCACCAGGGAGTTGCGCTCCACCTTGCCGTCCAGAACGTAGGAGCCGGCAATAGTGCCGATTTTGGAAATTGAAAAGACCTGCCGGACTTCGACCCGGCCCAGGGTCCGCTCTTCAACAATCGGTTCCAGTAAGCCTTCCAGGGCCGAATGCACGTCGTTGACCAGGTTGTAGATGACATCGTAAAAACGGACATCGACCTGTTCCTGTTCCGCCAGCATCTGGGCCTTGGGGTTGGACCGGACGTTGAAGCCGATGACAATGGCATTGGAAGCAGAGGCCAACATGATATCGGTTTCGGTGATATCGCCGGCGCCGGTATGAATGATGTTGACTTTAATATCTTTATTGCCCAGTTCAGTGAGGGCTTGCGTCAACGCTTCGATGGAACCCTGGACATCGGCCTTTAAAATAAGGTTGAGTTCTTTAACCATGCCCTCCTGGAACCGTTCATAGAGCTTCTCCAGGGTAACTTTGCTGAGCTTGGCCATGGCGGCTTCACGCTGTTTCTGTTGCCGCATCTGCGCCACCTGTTTGGCCACACGCTCGTTTTCCAGGACGATAAATTCGTCCCCGGCCTGCGGCACGCCGCTGAATCCCTGTACTTCCACCGGTATGGAGGGAGCGGCTTGATCGACCCGTTCTCCCCGATCATCGAACATGGCCCGTACCCGGCCATGTTCCAGACCGCAGACAAAAACATCGCCGGTTTTCAGCGTGCCGCCCTGAATCAGGACCGTGCCCACCGCACCCCGGCCTTTGTCGAGTTTGGCTTCGATGATGCGGCCCCGGGCCAAGGTGTCCGCCCCGGCCTGCAACTCCAGAATTTCGGCCTGCAAGAGGATTTTTTCCAGCAGGTCATCTATGCCGATGATCTTTTTGGCAGAGATATCGGCATACTGGACATCGCCGCCCCATTCTTCCGGAACCACCCCACGCTCGGCCAATTCCCGCTTGACCCTGTCGGGGTTAGCATCAGGCTTGTCGATTTTATTGACTGCCACCACCAGAGGGACGCCGGCAGCTTTGGCATGGTTTATTGCCTCCAGAGTTTGCGGCATAACACCGTCATCAGCCGCCACCACCAGGACCACGATATCAGTCACCTGAGCGCCCCGGGCCCGCATTGCCGTAAAGGCCTCGTGACCGGGGGTGTCTAAGAAGACTACATCACCGTGACCCAGGGAGACGTGATAGGCGCCGATATGTTGGGTGATGCCGCCGGCCTCCCGGTCAATGATATGGCTCTTCCTGATGGCATCGAGCAATGAGGTTTTGCCATGATCCACATGGCCCATGATGGTAACCACCGGGGGACGCGCCTTCAGTTCTACTTCTTCCTGGGTGGGCAATCCCAAAATATCTTCTTCCAAACGGACGGATCGCTCTACTTCATAGCCGAATTCACTGGCAACCAGCACCGCGGAATCATAATCTATGGGGTGGTTGATGGTGGCCATAATTCCCAGGGCCATCAGCTTTTTAGTCAGGTCGCTGAATTTAATGCCCATTTTTTTGGCCAGCTCACCTACCGTGGTGGAGTCTCCCACTTTAATCCGGCGTTTAATGGCCTTGGGAACAGTCAACTCGGTCTTGCCCATTTTCCGGGGGCCTTTTTTGGCCCCTTTCTTTTTTGAGCCCGAACCGCCTTCAGTCTCACTACCGGCGTAAAGTTCCGCTCCCTCCCTGATTTCCTTCTTACGAAAACCCTTTTTCTTGGCTTCCTCTTCGGCGCTGCCAACTTTTTTGCCCCGTTTTTTCTTTACCTTGACTTTTTCTTTATCAGGAGTCGGGGCCGGTTTTTCTTCTTTAATCTTTGCCACCTCGACAATGCGAGGGGGTCTGCGAACCGGGGCCGCCTGAGGAGCAGGAGGTGCCTCGGGCTCAGGTTTTTCACCGGGGACAGGGAGGCTTATGATCCGGGCAGGAGTATCCTTCTTGGCTTTCTTAGCTTTTTGACGCTTTAAGGCTGTAGACGTATCCGGAGACTTGATTTCCGTTGGGGCTTGCACAGCTTCGGAGGTAGCTGCAGCTTCGGATGGCGTCTCCACCGGTGCCTGGCCAGGCTGCGGTGTTGTCATAACCTCAGGTTTTTCCTTTGTTGTTTCCGAAACCGCAACTTCAGGAGTGCCCTCAATTTTGGCTGCCGATTCGACCGGCGCTTTAGTCTCTTTAATCGGTTTGGGTTTAACGGCTGCTGTTGCCGCGGGTTTGGGAGCTTCCGGCAGGGATATAATTCTGGCCGGCTTATTCCCGAGCTTGCGCCTTTTCACCGGCGTGGCGAGAGGTCCGGACCTGCCTGGAGCCGGTGCCGCTTCCGTCTCAACATCGGTGGAAAGTGACGCTTCGGTTTCAGTTTGGATTGTTTCTGTTTTTCCTGCGGCTGAGGGGGCAGCTGCCGCGTCTTGATCGGCCTCCGGACTTGTTCGGGCAAGAGCCCGGCGGCGTTTAACATTGCTGCCCACCCTTTGTTCCTCGACCAGAGGCACAGCTTTAGCTAGCATCTCCCGAGCCCGCGCCACATCATTTGCCTCAATGGAGCTGAGGTAATTATCCACCTCAATATTTAGTTCCCGCAGGCGTAGAATCAGTTCTTTAACTTCTATGTTAAATTCTTTAGCTAAATGTGAAACCCTGGTTTTGGCCATAAATTTTCCTATCCTTGTGGCGGTAGATAGTTACTATTTTGTGATAGATACAAATCTGTTTCTTATACCTGGTCGACGTCCAGACCGGCAACGACAGGACCGGGATCCTGATTTTCCGATTCCACCGGAGCCGCCGGCAGGTTGGCCTCGCCCCCCTGCAGCAGGGCCTGGGCTGAGGCAAAAATAGTGTTTGCTTTCTTTTCAGTTAATCCGGGCACTTGCAATAAATCTGCGATAGTTGACTCTGCTACTTCCTTGGCCGAGGTGAAGCCGGCCTCATACAAGGCGCTGGCCGTCATCTCGCCGACTCCCGGAATTTTCAGAAGAGACAGATACCCTTCTTTCATGGACTTGGAATACTTGCTTTCGCTCTTGACGTCAATCTTCCAACCGGTGAGCCTGGCTGCCAACCTGACATTCTGGCCTCTTTTGCCGATTGCCAGGGACAACTGATCATCCGGGACAATAATTTCCATATTTTGATTATCTTCGTCAATGATAATACGACTGACCTCAGCCGGCGCCAGGGCCTGGGTCACAAACTTAGCCGGGTCCGGGTTCCAAGGCACTATGTCGATCTTTTCGCCGCGCAGTTCCTGGACAATATTCTGCACCCGGGAACCTTTCATACCGACGCACGCCCCCACCGGATCGACGTCGGAATCCTTGGAGGTAACGGCAATCTTGGAACGGCTGCCCGGTTCCCTGGCGACGGCCATTATTTTGACGATACCTTCCTGAATTTCCGGCACTTCGGATTCAAAGAGAACGGTAAGGAAATGTTCCGCCACCCGGGAAAGTATAATCTGCGGCCCCTTGGCGTGCCGCTTCACGTCCAGGACATAGGCCCTGATCCGATCTCCCTGCCGATAATTTTCTCGCGGCACCTGTTCCGTGTAGGGCACCAGGGCCTCGGTCCGCCCCAGGTTGACGATAATGCCGGTTTTATCCTGGCGCTGGACAATACCGTTAATGATCTCCCCCTGCCGATCTTTGTAATCCTCAAAGACAATATCACGTTCAGCGTCGCGCATCCCCTGGATAATAACCTGTTTGGCCGACTGGGCGGCGATCCTGCCAAAACTGCTGGCATCCAGTTTTATTCCCAGACTGTCTCCCACTTCCGAGTCCGGATCCAGATTTCTGGCTTCCTCCATGGTGATTTGCCTGTCGGGATCAACAACCTCTTCCACTACTTCTTTAAATTGAAAAACTTCTATTTCCCCGGTATCGTCGGCTAAACTGACTTCAATATTATCCTGTTTGGCGCCATATTTCTTGCGGGCCGCCGAACGGACTGCGTCCATGATGGTATTGAGCAACAAATCCTTGTCAATGCCTTTATCTCTACTTACTTGTTCAATAAGGCGTTTTAAATCTCCAATCATAGAGTCCTCTTCAGTTCGGCTGGCAGAATTTAAAAATCAATATCAAGGCGGGCCTTGACAATATCGGCCAATGGGAGATGGAAAACTTGAGAGCCTTCCTGCAAAACTACACTCTCACCTTCCAATCCTCTGAGTTCGCCTCGAAACAGCGATTTCTTGCCGGCTCCGCTCCGAATGGTGATGCGGACCAGGCGTCCTGCGAACCGCTGATAATCTTCAACTTTTTTTAACGGCCGGGTCAGGCCGGGCGACGAAACCTCTAAGGTATAAGGATGATCAATAATATCGTGGACATCAATAATCTCCCCCAGAATTCTGCTCAGGGAGGCACAGTCATCCAATTTTATCCCTCCCGGTTTGTCCAAAAACAGTCGGAGGGTGTAACGCTTGCCGGCTTTAATGAATTCCGTATCCACCAGTTCCACTTCCTGGGCTGCAAGAACCGGCAGGATAAGTTCATTAATGCGAGCTACGGTTTCTTCCGGTTTCATACCATAACTTTTTCACATAAAAAAAGTGGGCTCAAGCCCACTTCCACTCCCAAGACTTTTCGTCATCTCGGCCACGCGCCTGGCGTGCAGATTCTCCACCATCGAAGTTGCCCTTGATAAAAGGGGTCACCTCGGAAGGGGAAGCGGGTACCGGAGGCATCGATCTTGACCTGACTTCCGGCAATGGAGCGGGCAACGGGATTCGAACCCGCGACACCAAGCTTGGGAAGCTTGTACTCTACCAACTGAGCTATGCCCGCTTTAAAGTTATATTTTAAAGATTTCAGAGAATTATGTCAAGAGCTAATTTTTACATGATACTTCAATGAGATGTCGCAGATTGCGGGACTGGTCCGACGATCTGCCGGGCTGCGGCCACATCTTTTTTTATCTGGGTCACCAGGGCCGGGACGTCGGCAAAACGCTGCTCGTCCCGCAGCCGCTGGACAAATTGGACTGCCAGGCGCTCGCCGTAAATATCCTGATCAAAATCCATCAGGAATACTTCCAGGGACATTTCCTGGTTGCCAAAAGTGGGGCAGGTCCCTATATTGGCCACCCCGGGATAAATCCGGCCCCGCAGTTCGACCCGCACGGCATAAATGCCCGCCCCCGGCACCAGCAACCCGTTATTCACTGCCAGGTTGGCCGTGGGAAACCCCAGCAACCGGGCGCCCCGGCCCTGGCCGCGCACCACCTCGCCGGTCACCTCGTAGGACCGCCCTAAAAAATTTTGCGCCGCCAAGACCTGCCCGTCATTGATGAGATTGCGGATCAGGGTGCTGCTGACCACCGTATCCTTTAGTTGAATCGCATCCACGACATGCACCGGAAAGCCGAATTCAGCCCCCAGAGTTTGCAGGAGCTCGATATTGCCTTCCCGGTTGCGGCCGAACCGATAGTCGTGGCCGATGACCACCTCTTTGGCCCCCAGGCGCTGCACCAGGTAGTGCTGCACGAATTCCCTGGCCGGCATGGACCCGAACTCGGGAGAAAACGGCTGGACGATAATAACATCCAGATCAAGGTCTGTCAGCAGTTTGATTTTCTGAGCTGTGGTAGTTAGTAATGGGAGTTTTTTGTCAGGCCGCATCAGCTTTATGGGATGCGGGTCAAAAGTAATGACCACCGACTGGCCGGCAACGGCCCGGGCTCGTTCCTTCACCTTCTGGAACAGGGTCTGGTGGCCCAAATGGACGCCGTCAAAATTGCCGATGGTGATCACCGGCCGGCGAAACGGCTGAGGAATTTGATTCAGATGACGATAGATAACCATGTTTTTTCCGGTATTACCGGTTTCCAACACTTTCTTTTAACTTTTTAGCCGTCAATATGGAATTGACAACCTGAATTATATATTATACAAATATAAATGACGTTTCCGCAATAATTAAAACCTGCCGGTGCAGGTGGTTTGAAAAGGCGAATTATGCCGAAGTGGCGGAACTGGTAGACGCGCTAGGTTCAGGGTCTAGTGGGCGTACGCCTGTCGGGGTTCGAGTCCCCGCTTCGGCACCATATATATCAAGGGGTTAGGGTGAATCACCTTAGCCCCTTGTGCTTTTTTCTGGGGCTTGGTGTCACTATAGGTGTCACTCGTTACCAATTTCCCCAGTTTCGATATCGCTTCTTTCTTGTGGTCTTGTGAAAGATGAGCATACCGCAGGGTGGTCTGAATATCTCTGATGACCCATCAGCTCTTTCACTGTTGCCAGATCCACCCCGGCCATGACCAGGTGACTACCCACGGTATGGCGCAAAGTGTGAATGGTGCAATCTTCAATTCCAGCATTCTTGAGAGCCAGCCGGAACCCGGAATAAATATCTTTATAGGGAGCCCCATCCGGTTTGTGGAAAACATAATCGCTTGATGGGTGGGGTTGGATGCCCTTTAGCAATTCGATTGCCTCGGGCGCTAAAGGAAAGTTCATGTCCCGTCCACCCTTGGCCTCATCTGCTGGAATCCGTAAGTTACCATGGGTTAAGTCAACGTGCTCCCAACGCAAATTTAAGAGGTTGTTGCGCCGCAGACCCGTTAAGAGGGCAAACTGAATTATCGGTCTCTGGTGGCCCGGCAGATGCGCCAGCAGGTTGGCTATGTCATCCTCGCTCAAGAACCGATCCCGCTTTCTGGTTTTACGAAAGGGTTTTACTGTCCGGCCCGGATTTTCGCTCATCATGCGCCATTCAATGGCCTTGGTGAACATGTGTTTCAGGCAGGCAAGTTCTCGGTCAACTTCGGTAAATCCGGTTTCCTTGCTTCGCTCCCCCTTCCACCTTTCCACCAGCCAGGGCGAAATATCAACAAGCCGACGCGGTCCGAAAAACTTGGTCACCTGGTTAATAAAATGCTTCTTATTTACTTCATAAGATTTATTATTTATTTTCGACCAGGCATGATAACGCCCGGCCAAAGTGCTGAATTTTGTCTCGAGTTCCTTGGGTTTCTTAATATATCTTCCTTCAGTCCGGGCTGACAAAACTTCCCTTAACCTTTGCTCAGCCGCCTCTTTGTTCGGTCCAATACGTTCCCGGACGCGACGACCCTCCACTTTATAATCAATCCACCAAACCCTGCCGGAGAATTTTGCTAATGCAAAGCCACAACGTGAACCATCTTTTTTATTTCCGGTGCAGATTTT
This sequence comes from uncultured delta proteobacterium, assembly GCA_963789385.1. Taxonomy (GTDB): domain Bacteria; phylum Desulfobacterota; class Desulfobaccia; order Desulfobaccales; family Desulfobaccaceae; genus Desulfobacca. The sequence continues at coordinate 7,604 of CAWBKT010000031.1, forward strand.
GGCTTTCTCACTATTGCGATTTTTACATTTGGGACATTCAATCAATAAGCCCATTATTTCCCCTCCCGCCCAAGTTCTATTTCCAAACCTTTTAAAGCCAAAGGGAGCAGGGCCGGTATACCCCGCTCCCCACGCTCCCACCTGCTTACCGCTAACCATTTAACACCTAACAGGACAGCTAATTGCCCCTGGGTTAAATCTCGTTGCTTGCGCCATGCTCTGAATTCGTGTCTGTCCATAGGTGTATATTATATCCATTGGATAAATAAATCAAGAAAAAATTTAACTCCCTAATTTTTGCCAATAACCGCCTTTTTTATTTCTAGACAAAGGCAATCATGCTAATCTTACAAAAATGACTCAGGTGCAGCAATTATTTCAGATTTGGGTTCGTCAGGAAAAATAGGATGATCTGGAATGGCTCAAAAATCGCAGAGGTAATGTAAGAAAGGTTCTGCAAAAAGGATTGCAATAAAAAGAAGGTCATGGCATACGCGGTGTATCGACCAAGATCACCAAAATCCGTCGAAACGGAGGAAATGCCATGACCCAGAAAAAGTGTACGGGCAGAAGGATAAATCTGCAAGAGATTTTTAGCGGCGATAAAGACAGCTTCAAAGAGTTACTGCGGGAAGTGCTCCAGGAGGTCTTGGAGCAAGAAATGACCGAGGCCATCGGGGCTGAAAAGGGAGAGAGGAATCCAGGGCGCCTGGCTTATCGCTCTGGTTATTACAGTCGCTCTTTGGTGACCAGGGTGGGTAAATTGGAACTGCGGGTGCCGCAGGATCGTCTGGGACATTTTTCCACCCAGCTCTTTGAAAGATACCAGAGATCGGAAAAGGCGCTGGTGTCGGCCTTGGCCGAGATGTACGTCCAAGGGGTTTCCACCCGGAAAGTGAAAGCAATTACCGAGGAGTTGTGCGGTCATGAGTTCTCTGCCAGCACGATTAGTGCGATCAACAAGACCCTGGATGAGAGTTTGGAGCAATTTGCCAAACGGCCTTTGGAAGAAATCTATCCCTATCTGATACTCGACGCTCGTTATGAAAAAGTGAGAGAAGATGGCGTGATCCGTAGTCAGGCAGTGCAGATCGCGATTGGGATTAACGAAGAAGGCCGCAGGCAGATTCTGGCGGTCGAGTTGGCTAACCGGGAAAGTCAGACAAGTTGGAAAGATGTCCTGTTGTCCTTGAAGAGTCGGGGGTTGCGTGGCGTGGAGTTTGTGGTCTCAGATGATCACCCGGGACTAAAACGAGCCATTGCCGAGGTCATTCCGGAAGCAGTCTGGCAGCGCTGTTATGTCCATTTTTTACGAAACGCCCTGGATCATCTGCCCAGAAAGGCTGTGGATGACTGTTTGCAAGAGTTGCGGTGGTTTTATGACCGGCGAGATCTGGCCGAGGCGCAGAAAGACTTGGCGCAATGGCTGGAGCGCTGGGGGAAAAAATATCCGAAGCTCTGCGAATGGGTAGAAGAAAATATCGGTGAAACCCTCACATTCTATCGGCTGCCATTACAGCATCACAAGCACATGAAGTCCACGAATATGTTGGAACGGTTTAACGAAGAAATCAAACGAAGGACGAGAGTAGTCCGCATTTTTCCGAATGCTGCCAGTTGTCTGAGGCTCATCCGGGCCTTGGCGGCGGAAACACATGAGGGTTGGTTGGAGGCGAGCCGTTATCTGAATATGGATCTTCTCAAAGAACACAAAAAACTAAAGCTGAGTCTCGCAGCCTAAGGAGTCGCAGATGAGCCGCCTCTCTGGGCCGCCTCCGACGAGCAATTTTGGGGCCCATTCTCGGCGGCCCTACACGGCTTAGTTCGTCGGTACGAAAAAACTAAATACCCGTATGCCAAAACCAATTTGCAGAACTTGACTTACACAACTCTTTCCTGCATTTGGGACAATTCAAAGTAACCGTTGTAATATTAATCCATGCCTAACCAACCAAAAATATTTTAACCGAGATTATGCGGCAGCCTTGTCCTGAGTCCCGAGAAGGTAATATAAGAACTTACTAACTTAGAACATAAAGGAAAAAGGGCCGTAGCATCTCCAAGATGAGCGTTCCGGGGAGGGGTGTGGATTTCTTGGCCGGAGTTCCACCCCTCCTTTTTCTCTTCTGTTGCTTGTTACAGTTACCGCATACTCCCAACAAAAAAAACCACGAGGTCGGCGATTTGATATCGTCCGAAACCTTCGTGGTTTTCTTGTCTATTCTAAGATTATGCTGAACTAGCGAAGCTTCGTGCTTCTTTTCACAAATATAATTTATCTTATCAAAACTATATTTGTCAACCGCTAAGCCTTTTAGAATGCTTTTTGTCCGGATTTTCTCCCAATTGATCGAAAAAATTATTACCAGGAGCCGGAAACAGTATTTTTAATCAATGATCAAAGGGGTGGCGGGGCCGGGGGAGAAGGGCTGATCCACGGGAGAGTCCATGAGGCCGAAGAGTTTGCCCCGGTCCAGGAAATTAAGGATGAGGTGCATGAGTTCCGATCCCCTGACCAGGCTGAGTGCGCCTGAGGCAGTACTGATTTCATCGAACCGGGTAACCGAGTCCCGGCGGGTGTAGTCGCCGATCATGGTGAGAGGGACGGACTCCCCCGAGTGGATCATGCGGCCGGCGCTGTTGGTGGAGTGGTCAGCGGTAATGACCAACAGAAGGTTCGGATCAGTGACGATTTCATGCACGGCATAGGCGAAGGCCCGGTCCAGGATTTCGATGACCCGTTTTTTGATACGAGGATCCTTGGTATGGGCGGCCACGTCCGGGGCCTTGGTATGGACGTAGACGAAATCATACCCGGGCAACTCTTTGGCCAGCCGCAGGCGGTCCTGCAGATCGGCCTCCGGATATGTGGTGTCCCGCACAGGTCTGACCGGCATTCCCAGGTATTGGCTGAGGCCGCGATACAGCGGGCCGGTGGCGATGGCCAGGGGACGCAGGCCCCATTTAGCCTCAAAGGATGGGACGGGGCGGTACTGGCCGGCACGCTGGAGGCCCACGGCGTTCAGGGGGGGCAGGCCCCGGGAGAGGCGCTCCTGGTTGAGGGGATGGCGAGACAGGCGGCGATACGACCAGAGGAGATATTCATTCAGGGCCTGGCAGGTGCGGCCGACGCGCTCGTCCGGCTCTTTTCCCTGGATGGGCAAAACCTGCATCAGGGGACGGCCCTCGTGAATGGGATTAGAATCGGTGATGTCCGGAGAGACTTCGCCGCGCACAATGACCAGACCCTGGATGCCTTTCGTGGGGACAAATTCCACTTCCACCCCGGCGCTGGCATAGTGTTTGATGTCCTGTTGCAAAGCCAGGCAGGTTTTGGTGTCGACTTCGGGGTCTTCCACCTCCAGGAGCAACTGCTGCCGGTTTTCCCGGACGGAGAAGATGCGACCCAGAAGGGCCACATCCTTCGGGGACAGGGAGATATTTTCCCCCACTGCCTCAAGATATCCCCGGCCGGGGAAATCAGCCAGATCATACCCGAACATGAGGAAGTGGGCGATTTCACTGGGCATAGCCACTCCCTGCAGGTAGGAGTGGTAGAGGCCGTTCATACCCAGGGCCGCTAACCGATCCAGATTGGGGGTAGAAGCGGCTTGCAAGGGGGTCTGGCCCCCGAAAACTGCATGCCCGTGGTCTCCCAGACCGTCCAGGATGACAAAAATGCAGCGTCGGGGCGGGATATTAGATGGAGAAACCATGAGCACTCATATTATATCAGGCAGGATTTTTTGCAACCAGGAGGAGCCTGAGGTGCCGATCCATTTGAAAATTGAGCAATTATAGTTTTTTCCCGAGTGAGGTCTTAATAAAATAGATTTTAACGATTTGACAAATAGATAATATTTATACTATAGTATGGTACAAAATTTTTAGGATGCCTTCAATGCTTTTATTTTTCGGCTTTACCTGACGTAGCCAATACCAATCTACCCGGGTTCGGTAGGGACAGGGCCAGGCCGAAAAATGCCATCTCTTGCATCATTCATAACCATAAGTCAATAATTTATCCTTTTCAGTCCGGCTCAGTTCAGCGTTCCATTAGATGAACGTTCTCGCCACAGTATTCTCCGCTGACCCATCATTTAGGTCAGCGGGGGCGCCTTGTGGCGGTCCTCCCTATCCTCTCTCCCGGTTGGTTTTCGCATGATAGACTTCTCAGTTTCTTTCGGTTGTCTTCGGGAAGGAGGCTTTCAATGGCAGATACATTTGAACCTAAAATTATTGTTTTCTGCCAGTTGCCACCCCTGGTTTATAAACCGGGACCGGAAATGCATACTGTCCCCGAGTCATTCCAACCAGAAAATGAGGTTGCCGTATGATCAGGCAAGTTGCCGACAATTTACATCAGATTGTCTCCCTCTTTCGCCTTACCCAACCCATGACCATTCCCCGGGGAGAGGACGACTGGGGCACCGTGGAGATTATAAATCTGTCTGAGGTTGCAGCTTTTTGCCTGGCTATGGGCTTTTTCCTCCGCCAGACAGGGCAATCGGGCGGAACGGCTTCATCCACCAAAATTCCAAAACCTTATATCGGTCACGCTTAACAAAGGAGAATTAGTATGACAGAACGCTTTGAACCGAAAATTCTGTGTTTTTGTTGTCAGTGGTGTTCCTACGCCGCCGCCGACCTGGCCGGCTCCATGCGCATGCAATACCCCACCAATGTCCACATCCTCAAAGTGCCCTGCACCGGCCGGGTGGACATTACTCACATGTTGCAAGCCTTCGAAGTAGGCGCCGATGGCGTCTTCCTGTCCGGCTGTCTCTTGGGTGATTGCCATTATGTGGAAGGCAATTATTATGCCACGACCAGAGTGAAACGCGCCAAACAAATCCTGAAGGGCATCGGCATCGACCCGGCCAGAATGGAGATGTTTTACAATTCCTCGGGCATGGGGCCGCAGTTCGCCCAATGCTGCACTGATTTCACCGAACGGATCAGGCAGTTGGGGCCGCTGCGGAAAAAGAAGGTACTTTCCAAAGGCTCCCTGCAAACCACTCAGGTCCGGGTGTAAAACGCCATCGGCAACTTTGTTAAAATAATTACTGGAGGAACACAATACAATGTCAGAAAAGCTTTTAGAACTGAAGCCCGGCAGGGGAAAATCTTTCCGTGACTCAGGTTATGGAACTACTGCCGGACGGCGGCAACCTGAATGCCTGCTTGACCTGCGGCACCTGCGCCGCCGGCTGTCCGGCTACGGGTCTGGCGGGCCTTGATCCCCGGAAATTCCTGCGCATGGCTTTTTTGGGTATGGATGAAGAAGTCACCACCACTCCCTGGGTCTGGATGTGCACCATGTGCAAACGCTGCGTCCACGCCTGCCCGATGAACATCAATATTCCGGCCCTGGTCTACCAGGCCCGGGTCGCCTGGCCCCGGGAAAAGCGACCCAGTGGCATCCTGAAGTCCTGTGATATGGCCCTCCGCAACACCAGCGGCAGCGCCATGGGCACCAGTGAAGAGGACTTCAAGTTCGTAGTGGAGGACGTCCTGGCTGAGGTGCGGGAGACCCAGCCCGAGTTTGAGAAGATGCTGGCGTCCGTCGACAAGATGGGGGCCACGTATTTTCTGAACCAGAATTCCCGGGAGCCGGTAACTGAACCTGATGAATTAATTCCCCTCTGGAAGATTCTCCATCTGGTGGGCGCGGATTGGACTTATAGCAGCACCGGCTGGGGCGGGGAAAACTATTGCATGTTCCTGGCCGATGACGCCTCCTGGGAAAAGGTCACCCGGCAGAGCGCCGAACAGGCTGACAAGCTGGGCTGCAGATATTACATCAGCACCGAATGCGGTCATGTCACCTACTCCCTGTGGGAAGGTCTGCAAAAATTCAAGATTCCCCATAAGTTTGAATTGGTCCCCATCGTGCTTTTGTATGCCCAGTGGATCCGGGAGGGCAAGCTCAAGGTTAACTCGGAGTGGAATAAAAACCTCAAAGTCCAGTTCACCCTGCAGGATCCCTGCAATCTTGTCCGCAAATCCTACGGCGACTTCTGGGCGGAGGAATTGCGTTTTGTCTCCAGGGCGGTAGTAGGTGAAGAAAATTTCATTGAAATGCATCCGAACAGGTCCAACAACTACTGTTGCGGCGGCGGCGGTGGGGCGCTCCAGGCGCCGTATAAGGAAGAACGCCTGGCCTATGGTAAGTTCAAAAATGATCAGATCGTGGCTACCGGGGCGCCGTATGTCATCACTCCCTGCCACAACTGCCACGCCCAGATTCACGAACTGGGCGAGCACTATGGGGCCGGGTATCGCACCGTGCACTTATGGACCCTCATCTGCCTCTCTCTGGGTATCCTGGGAGAAAACGAACGGGTGTATTTAGGGCCGGATTTGGCCGAGGTTGGGCTGTAATGGAAAAAACGCCTGCAGCTTTCAGCCTTCTAACAGGTAGATAAATGACTTCATAGGATCAGGGCGGGGTATCCTCCGCCCTTGAGCCCCTTGGAGTTGGCCTGGGAATCAGTTTGGGCCAGATTCTGCAGACGTTGGGGGATGTGGAAAAATTCCAACATGTCAACGGCACCCGGCGGCACCAGATGCACCCACTCCTCCTGCAAAACCATCAAACGACGAATCTCCGTGCCGGTGAGACCCTTTTCTGCCGGCGGTCGTCGCCACAATACCTCCACGGTCAGACCCAGGGACTGAAACATCTGCAGTTTCCGTTCCCCCCAGTCGTCATAAATAGTCAGGAAGAAGGTCGCGGTCAACGGAACATAATATTGGTACAGATCGGGGAAATTGATGGGCAAAGGGACGATGGAAAATTCTTCCAGGCCCCAGCCCTGCTTCTGGAGAGCCCTTTTAATGATGCGGTAGCGCTCGTAATAGCTCAAAGGATTGCGCCCCGGCGAACTGCGGCCCGGATCCGCGGGATCGAATCTTGTCAGGGTGGGATCAGGGTTGGTAATGGCCACCACCAGATGGCGGCAACGCGCTTTGGCAGCCTGCAAATACTTCAGATGGTCATTATGGAAAATCTGAAACCGGCCGTGGGCCACCCCGGTGTCAATCATAAGGCCTGCCTGTTTAAGGGATATGGGACTACCTTACTTTTTATTTATTTTCGGACCAATTGGCAACTCTTATTTAACTGTTTTAATTTTATCTATATATATCCATATAATTATAGATTTTATCAATTTGACAAATTAGTAATATCTAGGCAATAATAATTCATATCAATAAGGAGCTTCGGAATGTTACCCGCCGCCTTCACCTGAGTCAGCCTCATTTCGGCTACCGGGATCACGTAAGCCTTCCCCAGTCATCGTTCTTTTGTCATGTTTGAAACCTGAAGTGGGCGCTGCCGACCCGAAAGCCGCCAGGCCCTGGCAAAGGTAACAAGAATATAATTTCAATTTGGCCTGATTACTGGACGAGCTGCATGCCCTGGTCCGGAGTTAACACGAGCCCCCAAAGAACTGACATGAACTACCCCAAACTTGCCTGCTGTAATTTCATTGACGATGCCACCCGGCTCCGCGCCTTTGCCCTGGATCATGGCTTCGACGGCGTGGACTGGACCTTCACAAACCAAAATTTCCCGCAAAATCCGGCTGCCGAAGCTGAATTCATCCAGGCCGTCCAAAGCCTGCACCCCCTGGAAGTCCGTTTTCACTGCGCCTTCGCCCAAACTGACCTGGGTGACGAAGACCCGGTGCGGGCCGCCGCAGCCTTTCGGACCTTCCAGGCTGTCTGTCGCCTGGTGGCCGAACTCCGGGGGCAATACGTCACCATTCATATCGGTTTGGGCCGGGATTCTACCCTCGATCTCTGCTGGGAGCGCACTTTGGCCAAACTCAGAGATCTGGTGCAGTTCTCCGAAAAATTCTACCTCCGCCTCTGCCTGGAAAACCTGGCCTGGGGTTGGACCAGCCGCCCGGAACTCTATGAAAAATTGCTGCGCAAATCCGGGGCCTGGGCGACGTTGGATATCGGCCATGCTCAGGTTTGCCCTTCCGTGGCCAGTCAACAGTTCCGAGTGGCGGATTTTGTCCGGCCGCAACCCGAGCGCATTCGCAATGCCCACGTCTATCACGCCGAGAACAGCAACGGCCATATCCCACCGCAGTGCCTGGAAGATATTCGTGGCCGCCTCAACCTTCTGGGCAGCCTGCCTCTCTGTGACTGGTGGGTCCTGGAACTCCGGGAGGAAACAGCCCTGCATACCACCCTGGCGGTCATCAGGGAACATTTTGCCCAATTACAGGAAGAATCTGCTCGTGTGGGATTCGAGGCGGCAACGGCCTCCGTGTCCCATCCGTAGATTATGATCGCAATCATCTAACCCAGAGTGAGGAGACCAGACGATGTCGACACCTTATGATGAAATGTGGGAAAAACTAAACTTAGACCTCCAGGCCCATGAAGGACTGCTGTCCGTCTTGGGAAAGTTTTATGGTGATATCTATCTGAGCCAGGATAAACGGCTCAAGGGCATGGAATACCTTGACTTCGTCCTGTCCGAAGTTCATGGTCTGCGGATTAAGGAGCTCCAGGAAGCCAAGGCCCAGGGCCGCAAGATCGTGGGCACATTTTGCGTTTTCGTGCCCGAGGAGATAGTGCTGGCGGCCGATGCGGTCTGCGTGGGTCTCTGCGCCGGGGCCGAAATCGGCAAGGAGTCCGCGGAAAAAATCCTGCCCCGCAACACCTGCGCCCTGATCAAATCCTTTGTGGGCTTTAAACTGTCCCGCCTCTGTCCCTACATTGAATCCTGCGATTTGGTGGTGGGCGAGACTACCTGCGACGGTAAAAAGAAGGCCTATGAGATTTTTGCCGACTATGCCCCGGTCTATGTCATGGAAATTCCCCAGATGAAAAACGCCTGCGACCGGGACTTATGGAAGACCGAAATCCTGCGCTTTAAAGACAAGAATCGAGGAAATCACTGGCAATACAGATTACCGCGGAAAAACTGCAGGCGGCGATTAAAATTGTTAACGACCGCCGCCGGGCCCTGCAGCGCCTCAACCAACTCCGGGCTGCCTCCCTGTTCCCATTTCGGGGCGAGACGTGCTACTCATCAACCAGATCAGCTTTTACGATGATCCAGTCCGGTTTACTGGCCAGATCAATAAACTCTGCGATGAATTGGAAGAACGGGTCAAGGCCGCATCAGGGCATTGTCCCGGAAAACACCCCCCGCCTGATGCTTTCCGGCTGCCCCATGGCCGTGCCCAACTGGAAACTGCCTTTTGTGGTGGAATCCTCGGGTGCCGTTATTGTCGGGGAGGAATCCTGCATCGGCACTCGCAACACCCGGGATCTGGTGGCGGAAGGCGGGCAAGAGCCTGGAGGAGATGCTGGACGCCCTGGCCGATCGCTACATGCGCATCGACTGCGCCTGTTTCACCCCCAATACCGAACGGTTGGACAATATCACCGGTATGGCCAAAGACCTGAAAGTTAAAGGGGTCATCCACTATGGCTTGAGTTTTTGCCACCCCTATGCCGTGGAGGCCTTTAAAGTGGAAAAAGCCTTGCAAAAGGCCGGCGTGCCCATGCTCAGCATCGAAACCGACTACAGCATGGAAGACGTAGAACAGCTTAAAACCAGGGTAGAAGCCTTCGTCGAGATGGTCCGCTAATTCCGGTGTTCAAGGTGTCTGATAAGAAGATCTCTTTACAAACCCAGGGGCAAATATTTATCCCCTATATTTGCATCCGGATTACCACCTCACGGCGCCGAGTGGCGGAAACTAAAAAGGGCCTTTCTTTCCCAGCATCTGGATTATTTGCTGCTTACCGTTGACAATGCCGCCGAAAAGGTGTGCGGCCTGTCACCCCAAGGCGGTTCTGGTCTGGCAGCGGGCCGCGGAACTTTTAGAAGAGGCCAAAGAAAAATTGCGCACGGAGTTTGGTCAACACCTGCCGGCGGAGCAGCCCATGACCCCCAAACATCCCCGGTGGCCGGGATTGACATCGGCTCCCGCTCCATCGAACTGGTGGTGCTGGAAAATGGGCAGATAGTGGACTCCCAGCGGCGGCCCACCACCTTTGATCCCCTGGCGCAGTGCCGCCAAATCCTGGCTTCCCTGCCTCCCATGCCCATCATCGCCACCGGCTATGGTCGCAAACTGGTCGTCGAGGAACTGCCGGAGCTTAAGATAACTGCCATCACGGAAATTCAGGCCTATGCTTTAGGGGCTCACCACCTCTATCCGGAGGCACGGACGGTCCTGGACATCGGAGGGCAGGACACCAAGGTCATTGCCCTGACTGCAGCCGGAAAAGTGGCCAAGTTCGAAATGAATGACCGCTGTGCCGCCGGCACCGGCAAATTCCTGGAATTCATGGCCACCGCCCTCCAAATTCCCCTGGAGGAATTTGGCGATTTCGCCCTTCAGGCCGACAAACGCCTGCAAATCAACAGCATGTGCACCGTATTTGCCGAAAGCGAAGCCACCTCCCTGATGGCCCGGGGTGAAAAAGCCATTAACATCGCCCTGGGTCTGCATCTGGCCATCGTCCAGCGTACCCTGGCCATGCTCCGCCGGGTCAGCGAGACGCCGCCCTTTCTTTTTGCCGGGGGTGTGGCCCACAACGCCTGTATGCGGGCCCTGCTGGCGGAAAATCTCGACCAACCGCTGATCATTCCGGCCGAGCCGGATATGGTGGGCGCTTTAGGTGCGGCGTTGTCTGGCCGGCAAAATCACGATGATTGAAAATGGTTATCTCCTCATTACCGGGACTCATCGGCCGTTCCTGTTTCGGCCAAACCACCCTTTTGCGTGCCTTTAACCGCTTGAACGAACATTTTCCCGTCTGCACCAGCTCCGGCTCCATCAGACTTCATTTCCGCGATGCCTGGCGGTCTTGGGCCTTCCACCCGCAGAAACCTCGGTCAGGATGGAATCGTCATTGCGGCAGGTTCAGCTCTGGAGCGAAGTTAAAGACCGTTTACAGGCCCCGGCTGTCATTCTTTCGGGAGGGCAGCAGCAGCGACTCTGCCTGGCCCGGGTCCTGGCTCTGAGTCCGGAATTCCTGCTCCTGGATGAACCCACCGCCAACCTGGATTTTCGCATTGCCAAAAAGATTGAAGAGCTGTTAATCGAGCTAAAACAACAGTATCAGGTTATCGTCGTCTCCCATAGTCTGAGCCAGGCCTACCGCCTGGCCGACCAACTCCTGATATTGAAAAATGGCTCCTTAATCAGCACCCTCTCACCGGCCGAATTCAATCAGCCGGAGATCTGGCAGGGCTTGCTGGAAGAGATTTTTTAATCAATCCCTTTCGAGAGCAGAGCTCCGGAAATCTCCTTGAACAGGTCAGCCAGGCGGATCAGGCCGACTACTTTGTCCCCCTCCAGGACCGGTATTCTTTCCACATTTTCCTGGAGCATTAAAGCAAGGGCTTTTACCAGAGAATCGCTGCTGGAAACGGTGACTTTAAAGGGACTCATGACCTCGCTTACCTGCTTTTCCGCTTGCTTCTGTAATTTCAGCCCCACAAGCTCCTGCCAGGAAAGCGCCGATCCTCCGGTCCCTCCTAAGAGATCAGCTTCTAGTCCCCGGACGATGTCTTTGAGGGTCAAGATTCCCAGGAGGTGATATTTTTCATCAAATACCAACACAGCCCTGGGCTCGAAGGAACCTTCATATTTGATCGCCGCTTCCCGGACGATAATCACCGCCTGGTTCAGGGTGAACCAATAAGGAATATGGGGATAATCTTCCAGGGGGATCATCAAATCTTTGACTTTCTTCTCATAAGGCATAAGGACCTCCTGAATTTTTTGATTTTACTACAATTTCCATGAGCATTGTATCCTCTTACATAATTTCAAGAGCATAACCTCAACTTGGCCGATACCCGTAAGGAAAGCAAACGCCTGACCGACTAAAGCCGGTTGGATGATTTTAAAGTATCTTTTTCCCGCCTCTCCCTTGTTTTCCTATGCTGCTTTTCCTGTCTTATTCTACCGGCTCATGGTCAGCGGCCGGACAAACGTGGCCATTAAAAGGAAAACGTTGGCCAGGGCCACAGTGATAAGCATGGGCACGAAACAGGCCTTGATATAGCCCAAAAAGGTGATGTGAAAGCCGGCCTTTTCCGCCAGGCCCACGGTGACCACGTTGGCCGAGGCGCCAATCATGGTGCCGTTGCCGCCAAAACAGGCCCCCAAAGCCAAACTCCACCACAGAATGCCGGACTCCGCCCCCGGGATGGTGGTGTTTAAAAAAGCCACAATGGGCAGCATTGTCGCCGTGAAGGGAATGTTGTCGATAAAAGCCGAAGCAATAGCGCTGACCCAGAGGACCATGATCACCGCCACCGTCAGATTGCCCTGGGAGACATTACGGACCCACTCGGCGATGATCTGGATGAGGCCGGTCTCTTCGGCCCCGGCAATGACCATGAACAGGGCGATGAAAAAGACCAGGGTGGGCCATTCCACCTCGTGTTCCAGCATCTCCACAATATCCACCCGGGAGATGGCCAGCAGGAACATGGCCCCGGTGAGCGCCGCAATGGAGGGCTCCATGTGCAGCACACCGTGAATAATAAACAAAAAGATGGTAAAGCCTAACAGGACCAGGCCCATGACCGTCAGTTTCATATCTTTAATGCGGTATTCCGCTTTCATAAACTCAATTGTCCGCCCCACGTCTTTGACTTCGGCTTTCCGATAATCCTTTTTATACCAGTAAACATAATAAATCAGACAGATTACCAGACAGATAGCACAGATCAGGGCCAGGTTAACCACAAAGTCCATGAAAGTCAAATTGGCGTACGATCCTATGAGAATGTTGGGCGGGTCGCCGATGAGGGTGGCGGTGCCGCCGACGTTGGAGGCGAAGACCTCGGGGATCAACAGGGTTATGGGGTTAACCTTCAGGGTAACGGCAATTTCGATGGTCACCGGGATCATCAGCAGCATAGTGGTGACATTATCCAAAAAGGCGGAACAGATCGCCGTCACCACCATCAGGATGCAGGACAGGATAAAGATATTCCCTCGAGCCAGGGCGTAGGATTTATAGGCCAGCCATTGGAACATGCCGGTTTTTTTCAGGACGCCGACGATGATCATCATGCCCATGAGCAGGAAGATGACGTTCATGTCGATGGCGGCAACGGCATCTTCAAAAGACAGGATAAAATAATTCTTGTCGAAGGTGCCGGCAGTATAGCTGATGAACAATACCAGGGCGGCGCCTAAAAGGGCAGCCAGGGTTCGGTGCATCCATTCCGCCGCGATAATCACGTAGACCAGCAGCAGAATAGCCGCGGCAATCCAGAAGGCCGGGGTGATGATCCTGGCCAGGCTGAAATTGCTCTGGGCCTGAAACAGCCTGTTACCGTCCTTGATCCACTCCGGTTTCATACACCTGCACTGCCGTCGGGGCCAGTTTTTTCCAGGAAGGCTTGGAGGCCGTCACTTCCACCGTGGCACCGGGCAGTGTCCCTGCAGGAAGGATGATTTCGGCCATGAAGCTTCCCGACTTGCCGGTGATGATTTCGTCATTCTTGGCGGTCTTAACGTGCTGGCCGTTCACCAGCACTTCCACTTCCACTTCTTTGACGCCCTTGCCCTGGGGATTCTGCATCACTCCGGCCACACTCAGGCGGTCGCCAGTCTGGGACGCCGGGGCGGCCAGGACCTCCAGCGTTCCGGCGCCTGCCATCAGAATAAAAACCAGCATTGCCCAGACAGCCGGATATCGTGCTCTTTTCATAATATTTACTCCTTATTTCAGTATGTTAAACGTTTTTGCCGATAAAAAAGAAAGGCCTCCCAGGTGACAGACTCCTCCTGGAAGGCCTTTTAAATTGGCCGTATTACGTCTCCCCATCCCAAATCCGTTGTCAGCCGGACGGGGAGTACTCTTCTTTTAACCCATTCCCTGTTCCCTCTTCCCTGACCCTGCTTAGCGGCTCATAGCCAGAGGCCGGACAAAGGTGACCACAAGTAAGTAGACGTTGCACAAGGCCACCGTAATGAGCATGGGCACGAAACAGGCCTTGATATACCCTAAAAAGGTGATATGATAGCCGGCCTTTTCGGCCAGGCCCACGGTCACCACGTTGGCCGAGGCGCCGATCATGGTGCCGTTGCCGCCCAGGCAGGCCCCCAAAGCCAGGGACCACCACAGAATGCCGGACTCGGCGCCGGGGATAGTAGTGTTCAAAAAGGCCACAATGGGCAGCATGGTGGCGGTAAAGGGAATGTTGTCAATAAAGGCCGAAGCAATGGCGCTGACCCACAAAACCATAATCACCGCCATGGTCAGATTGCCTTGAGAAACGTCCCGGACCCACTCGGCAATGATCTGGATCAGGCCGGTCTCTTCGGCGCCAGAGATGACCATAAACAGGGCGATGAAGAAAACCAGGGTGGGCCATTCCACTTCATGCTCCAGCATCTCCACAATGTCAACCCGGGAGATGACCAGCAGGAACATGGCCCCAGTAAGCGCCGCAATGGAAGGTTCCATGTGCAGCACGCCGTGAATGATGAACAGAAAGACGGTAAAAGCCAGCAGTGCCAATCCCATGACCGTCAGTTTGACATCGGTTATCCGGTACTCTTCCTTCAGGTACTCGATGGTCCGGGGCACGTCCTTGACTTCGGCTTTCAGGAAATCCTTTTTATACCAATAGACAAAATAAACCACGGCGACTACCAAACAGATGGCGCAAATTATGGTTAAATTAACCACAAAGTCCCCAAAGGTCAAGTTGGCGTAGGAACCGATGAGGATGTTAGGCGGGTCGCCGATGAGGGTGGCGGTGCCGCCCACATTGGAGGCAAAAACCTCGGCGATCAAAAAACTGATAGGGTTGATCTTTAAAGTAACGGCAATTTCGATGGTCACCGGGATCATCAGGAGCATGGTGGTGACGTTATCCAGGAAGGCCGACACCACTGCGGTGACCACCATCAGGATGCTGGCCAGGATGAAGATGTTCCCTCTGGCCAGGGCATACGACTTATAGGCCAACCACTGGAACATGCCGGTCTTCTTCAGCACGCCGACAATGATCATCATGCCCATGAGCAGGAAGATGACGTTCATGTCGATGGCCGCGATAGCGTCTTCAAATGATAAGATAAAGTAATTTTTATCAAAAGTGCCGGCGGTATAGCTGATGAACAGGATCAGGGCGGCGCCCAGCAGGGCGGCCAGGGTCCGGTGCATCCATTCCGCCGCAATAATCACATACACCAGCAACAAGATAATGGTGGCAATCCAGAAGGCCGGGGTGATCTGCCGTTTGATATTAAAATTCTGCTGGGCCTGAAAGAGCTTATTTCCTTGCGCATCCGTCCCTGCCTCCATCACCTGTACAGCAGTGGGCGCCAGAGGGACCCAGGAAGGTTTAAAGGCCTTCACCTCCACCTTAGCCGCCGGCAGGGTCCCCGCCGGCAGCACGAACTCTCCCAGGAAGGCTCCTGATTTGCCGGTGGCGATGTCTTCGTCTTTGATGGCCTTGACGTGCTGGCCGTTGACCAGCACTTCCACTTCCACCTCTTTAACGCCCCGGCCTTGGGGGTTCTTCATGGCCCCCGCCACGCTCAGGCGGTCGCCGGTTTGGGGCGCCGGGGCCGCCAGAGCGACGGTGGCCGCCAACAGCCCCGCCAGAAACACCATGGATAGCATGATGATAGGAATTTTTATGTTTTTCAGCATGTCTTGTAATCCTCGGTCGATTGAATATATGGTACCGTTTTGTTTCGGGCGGCTCAGCTTACTTAGTAAACACCGCCATACCCTGAAGCGGCCAGATAATGGAGCAGAACACCGCCAGCACCGCCATCAGCACCAGGGACGGAATACAGCCATAGGTGAAAAATTCCCCCGTAGTAAACTGCTTGGACTCGTAGGCAATGGCGTTGGGCGCCGCCCCGATGAGCAGGTTAAAAGGCATGCCCGCCGTCGCCAGAGAGGCGAACAGAATGACGTACGGCCCCACACCCAGATACGGGGCAATGACCAGGGACACCGGCAGCGAAATGGCGATGGCCGCCACGTTCATGATAAAGTTGGTCATCACCAGGACAAAGAAGGCAATACCCAGAATAAAGACGAGTTTGGGGGCGGTCAGGAACATGGTGAGCCAGTGAATGGCGATCCATTCCGCCGCCTTGGTGTTCCACAGGCAGAAGCCGATGGACATGGCCCCGCCGAAGAGCAGGAGGATGTTCCAGGGAATGGTTTCCAAATCTTCCACCGTCAGAGTACGGGAAAGGAAGAAGGCCACCGTGCCCACCAGCATGATCCCGGCCCGGTCCATGTCCCGGAAGGCCGCCACCGGCAAAAAGGCCTTGAGCATGAATAAGACGATGATGGTCACCACGGTGGCCAGCACGAATTTTTCCTTATTATTCATGGGTCCCAGTTCTTTGGTGAGTTCCGCGGCTTTCTCCCGCAGACCGGTGATCTCGGCGCGCTCCGGTTTGAAAAAGGTGATGATGATGAACCAGATAGCAAAGATCATCAGGATTCCCAGAGGGGCCATGTACCAGATCAATTCGAAGAAACCGATATCTTGGCCGGTGAACTGTTTAAACATCCCGGCCGCGGCCACGCCCCGGGCCGCGCCCAGGAAGGTGATGACCGAACCGGCTCCCGCGGCCCAGGCCATGCCGATGAACAGGCCCTTGCCGAATTTGGTGGGTTGGTCCGATTCGCTGTACAGGGCGTTGATGGCCATCAAGAGCGGGAAGGTTGCCGCGGCCACCGCGGTGTGGGCCATGATCAGGGTCATGGCACCCACCACCAGGAAGGTGCCCAGCAGGATAAAGTTGGTCTTTTCTCCCACGATGGTCAGCATCTTATAGGCCATGCGCTTGGTGAGGCCCGAGGCGGTAAAGGCGGTGCCGATGACCACGGAGCCGAAGATGAACCAGACCGAGGGGTCGAAGAAGTCCCGGAGGGCGTCATTGGCCGGCCGGATCATGAACAGTACCTGGAAGAGGCCGATGGCGATGGCGGTGATGCCGATGGGCATGACTTCAAAGACCCACCAGATACCGGCCATGAGAAACAGGCCGATGGACATCTTGCCGGCCCAGGTGAGCGTGAAAACTTTCCCGGCCGGGTCCTTGGCGTCCGGCAGACCGGGTATCATATAAAAAAGAAAGAAAATTCCTAAACCCAGGAGAATAAAAAAGATGCGCTTCCAGTCAATAATCTTTTTGGGCGGGGCCAGAATGATCTCTTCGGGCATTTCCGGCAGGCCGGTTCCCACAGGCATTTTTTTGATTTCTTCAGCCATAATGAATAACTCCTTATGAAACACGAGGAATGAATGATGGATCAATCGCCCAGGACGACCTCGGAAATCTCCTTGAAAAGTTCGTTCATACGCACCATGCCCACGACTTTCTTGTCCAGCAGCACCGGCATCATGCCGACGTTCTCCAGGATCATCTGGAACAGGGCCTTGGTGATGGGGTCTTCGCCATTCACCGTCACCTTGATGGGGCTCATGACCTCACTGACCGCCTTCTGTGACTGTTCCTTCATGTTCGGGCCGAACATATCGCCCATGAGCACCGCCAGGTTGGGATCGGCTTTGATGATGCCGGCATCCTTGGCAAACTTCGGCTCCAGACCTTTGATGATGTCCCGGAGGGTGAGCATGCCCATGAGCTGGTATTTTTCATCGAAGACCAGGACGGCCCGGGGCTCGAAGCTGCCTTCGAACTTGATGGACGCTTCCCGGACGATGGCCATGGCCTGACGCAGGGTGAACCAGTAGGGGATGTGAGGATAATCCTCCAGGGGGATCATGAAATCCTTGACTTTTTTGTTGTACGACATGGGTTCCTCCTTCTTATAGAATCTAGGTTTGTTAAAAGAAAATTGCCGCGGCCCCGGCCTGGTTGCCGGTGCCCCTGTTAGTCGGCTGCCAAGCTCAATCCCGGGGCTGACATAAATCTGACCGGCCCTTACCTGCTGCACCGCCGTGAGCAGCTCTTCGTGGGCGCAGTCCTTGAGCAGGTATCCGGACACCCCGGCATCCAGAGCCTGCTTAACGAAACGCCTGTCCAGATACATCGCCAGGGCCATCACCTTAACCCCGGGGACCTGGGCCAGGAGCTGCCGAGTGCTCTCCAGGCCGGCAAAATCCAGGATTTCTATGTCCATGATGACCAGCTGGGGAGTCAATTCTTGTGCCAACCTCAGGGTACTGGGGCCGTCCGCCGCTTCCCCCACCACCACCAGGTCAGCCTGGCCAGCCAACAGCGCCCGCAGGGCCTGCCGGATGGTGGGTGTGGGGTCGGCTAACAAGATCGTAAAACTCATGCTCTGTCTTTCCCTGTTCAAGTTCTAAGGCTTCAAAGAAAAGAAATATTTGGGCCTTGATTTCCGGCTGTGGATATCCTTCCTCTTTGCTGGCCGAAAAAAGACAAAGGCCTGCTAGGGTGTCAGTCTCCGCCTAGCAGGCCTTCCAACGTGGGCCAAATTATGTCTATTTTTTTAAGTCAGTATGCCGCTCCAAATAAGAGGGATGCTTGGGCTTCGATCCCTGGCTGTGGATATCCTGCCTCTTTGCTGTGCCGCAAAAAGACAAAGGCCTGCTAGGGTGTCAGTCTCCGCCTAGCAGGCCTTCCAACGTGGGCCAAATTATGTCTATTTTTTTAAGTCAGTCTCCTCGTTTCCAAGTTGCACCAGGGTTGGTCTAATTACCCAATTTCCAGGAACTTATTATCAAGGATGGTGTATATATATACCATGGTCCAGATGAAGGCAATTAGGGAATCCCTAGTTTTGAGGTTCGAAATCCCTTATATGGAGAACAAGTTCACAATAAATCGGCATGGGAGTTAGCGCTGAGGACGCACCAGAGGAAAAGCATAGATTCCAATACTTTTACTGGCTGAGGGTAATTTAACCTTTCTCCCAGGGGCTCCAAAAACAACGGCCTGCCAGGTTGACGTTCTCCACCTGGCAGGCCTCCAATAACTGCCTGATTCTAAATTGTTATTTTAGTCGTTACTAGAGAACCGGGGATTGATTCCTCTGTTTACCAGTTTCTCTCCCGTTCTTGTCGATTCTCCCTGCTGGCGGCTCATAGTCAGCGGCCGGGGTTCATTAATAGGCAATCAACAAATAGACCGTACACATGCTGACGATGATGATCATGGGCCACCAGCACTATTTTCATGTAACTAAAAAGGAGATGTGATAGCCGGACTTTTCCGCCATGCCCACGGTGACCACATTGGCGCTGGCGCCGATCATGGTGCCGTTGCCGCCCAGGCAGGCCCCCAGGGACAGGGCTCCACCACAGGACGTTGTCTTTGGGCAGACCGAAGCTGGTGTCGTTCAGGAAGAGCACGATGGGGAGCATCGTGGCGGTGAAGGGGATGTTGTCGATGAAGGCCGAAGCAATGGCGCTGACCCAGAGGATCATGATGATGGCCACCGTCAGGTTGCCTGGCGAGACGCTCAGCACGGACCTGTTCGGCGATACTCTGGATCAGGCCGGTGGCCTCGGCCCCGGCGATGACGATGAAGAGCCCGACGAAGAACATCAGGGAGGGCCACTCCACCTCTTTCTCCAGCATCTCCACGATGTCCACCTTGGAGATGGCCAGCAGCACCATGGAGCCGATGAGGGCCGCCACCGACAGCTCCATGTGCAGGGCGCCGTGGACGATGAACAGGAGGATGGTGAAGCCCAGGAGTAACCAGCCCTATGATCATCAGCTTCTTAGTCGGTGATGCGGTACTCTTCCTTCAGATACTCGATGGTGCGGCTCCACGTCCTTGACGTCGGCCTGCTAAGTAGCTCCTTCTTGTGCCACCAGAGGAAGTAGAAGACAGGTGACGATCTGACAGACGGAAGCAGATAAGGCCAGGTTCGTGACAAACTCGCCGAAGGTCAGGCTGGCATAGGAGCCGATGAGGATGTTGGGCGGGTCGCCGATGAGGGTGGCGGTGCCGCCGACGTTGCTGGCAAAGGTCTGCGGGCACCATAAAGGCCAGGGGGTGTATCTTCAGGGTCACGGCGATCTCGATGGTCACCGGGATCATCAGCAGCATGGTGGTGACGTTGTCCAGGAAGGCTGAGATCACCGCGGTGAGGAATTGCAGGACAAGGCCAGGATAAAGACATTGCCCCTGGCCAGGGCATAGGCCTTGTAGGCCAGCAACTGGAACATGCCCGTCTTCTTTATGACGCCCACGAAGATCATCATGGCCAGGAGCAGGAAGATGACGTTCAGGTCGATGGCCGCCCATGGCGTCTTCAAAGGAGAGGATAAAATAAGGACTTGTCAAAGGTCGCCAAGAGTATACGAGATGAACAGGATCAGGGCCGCGCCCAGCAGGGCCGCCAGGGTGCGGTGCATCCACTCGAAGGAGATGATCAGGTAGACCAGCAGCAGGATAATGGTGGCGATCCAGAAGGCCGGGGTGACGGCCCGTTTGATTTGAAGTTCTGCTGGGCCTGGAAGAGTTTGTTGCCGGCAGCATCGGTGCCCGCCTCCACAACGGTAACGGCCGTGGGCTGCCAACGGCTCCCAGGATGGTTTGAAGGCCTTGACCTCTACTTTGGCCGCCGGCAGGGTTCCGGCCGGCAGCAGGAATTCGCCCACAAAGCTCCGGACTTGCCGGTGGCGATGTCTTCATCTTTCCCGGCCGGTCTTGACGTGCTGGCCGTTTACCAGCACTTCCACTTCCACTTCTTTAACGCCTTTGCCCTGGGGGTTTTGCAGCATCCCGGCCACGGTGAGGCGGTCGCCCGCTTTGGGGGCCTCCGCGGCCAGGGCGAAATTGGCGGTCAGGAATCCTGCCAGGAACACCAGGGAGAGTATGACTATGGGGATTTTTATATTTTTCAGCATGTGCATAAGTCCTTGGTCAATAAAATGAATGGTAGGGACGAGGTAACCCCGCCCCTGCGGAGCAATTATTTAGCAAACACCGGCATACCTTGCAACGGCCAGATGATGGAGCAGAAGATCGCCAGGAGCCCCATGAGCACCAGGCTGGGAATCCAGCCATAGGTGAAGAATTCGCCCGGGGTGAACTGCTTGGACTCGTAGGCGATGGCGTTGGGCGCCGCCCCGATGAGCAGATTAAACGGCATCCCGGCCGTGGCCAGGGAGGCGAACAGGATGACGTACGGCCCCACTCCCAGATAGGGGGCGATGACCAGAGACACGGGCAGGGAAATGGCGATGGCGGCCACGTTCATGATGAAGTTGGTCATCACCAGGACAAAGAAGGCGATGCCCAGGATGAAGACGAGTTTGGGGGCGTTGAGGAACATGGTGAGCCAGTGAATGGCGATCCATTCCGCGGCCTTGGTGTTCCACAGGCAGAAACCGATGGACATGGCCCCACCGAAGAGGAGGATGATGTTCCAGGGGATGGTTTCCAGATCTTCCACCGTCAAAGTATTGCTCATAAAGAAGGCCACGGTGCCCACCAGCATGATGCCGGCCCGGTCCATATCCCGGAAGGCCGGGATGGGTAAGAAGGCCTTGAGCATGAATAAGGTGATGATGGAGATGACCGTGGCCAGGACGAATTTTTCTTTGGGATTTAACGGCCCCAGCTCTTTGGTGAGCTCCGCGGCCTTTTCCCTCAGACCGGTGATCTCGGCCCGCTCCGGCTTGAAGAAGGTAATGATGATCAGCCAGATGGCGAAGATCATGAGCAGCCCCAACGGCGCCATGTACCAGATCAATTCAAAGAAGCCGATATCCTTGCCGGTGAACTGCTTGAACATGCCGGCTGCGGCCACGCCCCGGGCCGCGCCCAGGAAGGTGATGACCGAACCGGCCCCCGCGGCCCAGGCCATACCGATGAAGAGGCCCTTGCCGAACTTGGTGGGCTTATCCGACTCGGTGTACAGGGAGTGGATGGCCATCAGGAGGGGGAAGGTGGCCGCGGCCACCGCGGTGTGGGCCATGATCAAGGTCATGACGCCCACCACCAGGAAGGTGCCCAGGAGGATGAAGTTGGTCTTTTCCCCCACGATGGTGAGCATCTTGTAGGCCATGCGCTTGGTGAGGCCCGAGGCGGTGAAGGCGGTGCCGATGACCACGGAGCCGAAGATGAACCACACTGAAGGGTCGAAGAAGTCCCGGAGGGCGTCATTGGCCGGCCGGATCATGAACAGCACCTGGAAGAGGCCGATGGCGATGGCGGTGATGCCGATGGGCATGACCTCGAAGATCCACCAGACACCGGCCATGAGAAACAGGCCAATGGACATCTTGCCTTCCCAGGAGAGGTGGAAAACTTTGCCGGCCGGGTCCTTGGCGTCCGGCAGACCGGGTATCATATAAAAAAGAAAGAAAATTCCTAAGCCAAAGAGGATGAAAAAGATGCGTTTATAATCGATGGTAATTTTCTTGGGCGCCAGAACGATTTCTTCCGGCATTGCCGGCAGGCCGTCGCCGACGGGCATTTTTTTGATTTCATCAGCCATAATTGTCTCCTTTACCGCTAGCGTCGGCGCTGCCTAATCGCCCAGCACTACAGTGGAAATCTCCTTGAAGAGCTCGCTCATGCGAACCATGCCCACGACTTTCTTGTCCAGCAGCACCGGCATCATGCCCACGTTCTCCAGGATCATCTGGAACAGGGCCTTGGTGATGGGATCGTCGCCGTTGACGGTCACCTTGATGGGGCTCATGACTTCGCTGACCGGTTTTTGGGAGGCTTCTTTCATGCCGGGGCCGAACATATCGCCCATGAGCACCGCCAGATTGGGGTCGGCTTTGATGAGGCCGGCATCCTTGGCAAACTTGGGCTCCAGGCCTTTGATGATGTCCCGGAGGGTGAGCATGCCCATGAGCTGGTATTTCTCATCGAAGACCAGGACGGCCCGGGGCTCGAAGCTGCCTTCGAACTTGATGGACGCTTCCCGGACGATGGCCATGGCCTGACGCAAGGTGAACCAATAGGGGATGTGAGGATAATCCTCGAGGGGGATCATGAAATCCTTAACTTTTTTATTGTACGGCATAATGGCCTCCTTTTTTGGGGGGTATATTTTTCCTTTAGCAAGATTATCGGTCGACGCTTGGCTGGATTCGGTGCCCTCAAGGCCGGGGCTGAGATAGCTTCCCTGATCCATGACCCGGTTGACCGCTTCCAGCAATTCCTCATGGGCCAAATACTTCAACACATAACCGGCGGCGCCGGCTTTCAAGGTTTCCCGGACAAAACGCTTATCCGAGTGGATCGCCAGAGCTAAAACTTTGACGGCGGGGAATTCCTGGTGGAGCCGCCGGATTACTGCCAAATTGGCAATACCCGGCATCTCCATGTCGAAAAGGATGACATCGGCGGACAATTCCTGCGCCAAGGTCAAAATGGCTGATTCATCGGTGGCTTCGCCGACGATGGCCAGGCCTTCCTGGTTGGCCAATATCGAACGCAAACTTTGCTGCATACTTTCAAGCTGCACTGCCAGGAGAATTTTTATGGCCACGTTGCACTCGCCTATTGGGGGTTGAATGTAATTGAGGGGCCGATTTCCCTCTTAATAATGACCAGCCATCCTTCATTCATCCGCCTTTTCCAAAGGACGGTTGGCGAAACGACCCTAACAATGCTACCGTAATACTGAAACTTTCTGGAAAGTTGCGATAATCGTAATGGAAATCAACAAACCGGTCTATTAGCAAATCCCTAATTCTAGGCTTCGCAATTCCTAGTTTTATATTTCGCAAATGGAAGGCTGGAGGGAGAGGTTTATAATGGAACACAGGCGCCCTCGCCTGTGCTTATAGGGGTTGGATTATACAACAACCGGAAATTTATTAATTTATCTATCTATCGAGGTCAATCCCTCCCGGATGGCATATTTCACCAGTTCAGCGATACTGTTGAGGTTCAATTTATCCATCATCTGTTTGCGGTGCACTTCGATGGTCTTGACACTGACATGGAGAGAATCGGCAATCTGGCGGGTTGACCGGCCTTCGGCCAATAATTGGAGGACTTCCCGTTCCCGGGGGGTGAGGGCCTGAAAGACCGAAGCATCGGTATCGCCCAACTTCTGGACATAATCCTCAACCACGATGCCGGTAATATCGTTGCTGAGATAGACCCGGTTGGCCATGACCATCTGAATGGCGGTAATTAACTCTTCGGAGGCGCAGTATTTCAGCAGATAGCCGGAAGCCCCGGCCTTCAACATGCCTTTGACAAAACGTTTATCGGAATGCATGGACAGGGCGATGACTTTGACCCCGGGATTGTCAGCCACGATCTGCCGGGTGGCTTCGATGCCGTTGAGGTCGGGCATACCGATGTCAATAATGACCACCGCGGGCTGCAGTTCGGCGGCGAGGCGCACCGCCTGCCGTCCATCTTCGGCCTCTCCGACCACCTGCATGTCAGGGTGTTTGTGTAACAAGGCAATGAGGCCTTCACGGACGATTTTATGGTCATCGGCGACCAGAATTCTGACAGCCATGGCGCGGTTACCGTTTCTGCAAAGGTGCACTCAGAGTGACTGTGGTGCCGTAAGGGGTTGATTTGACATCCAAGAGACCGCCATAGGCCTTGAGGCGCTCCCGGATGCTGAACAGGCCGAAGCCGCCGTCTTTGCGGCCCCAGCGGGAACTCGTTTCCGTGACGTTAAAGCCCACCCCATCGTCATAGATGCCGATATAGAGCTGCTCCCCATCCCGCCACAGGGAGACCTGGACATGCCGAGCCCGGGCGTGCTTGACCACGTTCATCAAAAGTTCGCTCACGGCCTGGAAGATGAGCACGCGCAAGTCTTCATCCAAAGGCTTGGGTTGATGGTCGTCCTCAAAATAGGTGGGGATGCCGTGCTGATCCTGGAGCTCTTCCGTGAGCCACTCCACGGCGGCCTCGAGCCCCAATTCATACAGGATAGGCGAACTGATCTTAAAGGTGAGGGATTTGGTGTCCTGGATGATCTGTTTAAACAAAAGACGGATATCATTGAGGCCCGCCACCAGAGCCTCGCTGTTGGCTGCCAGGGCGGCATCCTTGAGTTGTCCCAGCCTGATGGAAGAAATGGCCAGCTTTTGTCCGATATTGTCGTGCAGGTAGACCGCGATGCGACGTCGTTCCCGCTCCTCCGCCAGGGAAAGCTGGGAGGTCAGGGAGCGCAGCCGCTCCTGGAATTGGCTGAGTTGCTCTTCCGCAGATTTTCGACTCGTGGTCTCCTGACAGAATAATGTTAACAGTACCGACAGGATAAGCAGGCTGAAGGTAAGAGTGGAGACCGACAGGACAAACCAGACTCCCTCCACGGCAATATTCCCCGCTCCAGCCAGTCTTTGCCGGACTAAATAAATCAAGAGCAGCATTGCCATCAGGAAGACGGCGGCGACGCTGGTTAAAGCAGCTCTGACCCTTTTATCTCTAATCTGCTCCCAACAGTGCCAGTTCATGGTGATGTCGCCAATATATTTTTTACGTCGATAGTAAATTATCTGCAATCTTTGGCAACCTTTTCTTGCCAACCGACCCCGGAATATTTTATTTTAGCATAGATTTGGAGAAATGGTAGGGGGCAGCAGGCAGGGATTTGGATATCTGATGGGGGTAATGATATAATTATATTGACGTTGAATTCTATTTTCTTTTAAATGTGGTTCTGCTATACACAATCAAGATTGTTTCGATATCTGATTAAGTTTTCCTACTCAGAGGGAGGACCGTAAATTGGCCGTAAAAGAAGAAGCATACTCTGCCGCTGCCAAAGTTGCCCTGGAAAACCTCCTGGCCGGCAATCAGAGATTTATCAAGGGAGTGCGGGCTCCCCGGGCGTTTGACCTGCGCCGGGAAAAATTGGTGGCCGGGCAAAAACCCCTGGCTATAGTTCTGGGATGTTCGGATTCGCGCGTTTCACCCGCAACCCTGTTTGATCAGAACCTGGGAGAAATCTTCGTGGTGCGAACTGCAGGTCAGGTTCTGGACGCCACCAGCATTGCCAGTATTGAATATGCCGTGGATCATCTGCAGGCGCCGTTGCTGGTGATTTTAGGACATGAGCAATGCGGCGCGGTAACGGCCGCCATTGCTCATGCAGGTGAGGTCCATGGAAATATCGGCCGTCTCCTGGGGAAAATTCAGCCGGCCATTGACAGGGCCAAGCAGTTGAATACCCCTCCTGAGGCTATGGTGGAGAAGGTGACGGACCTGCATCTGGAAGAACTGGCCCAACAGGTTTTTCAGGAAAGTGACATCATCCGCCAGGCAGTGACCGAGGGTCGACTTCGGCTCGTAACCGCCAAATACCAGATGGCTTCTGGAGAAATCAAAATTCATACACCGGATTTTCAGGGTAAGGGCATCCTCCAGCCTAAAGAAAATCGGCAGTGAGCCTGCTTCGATGCGTCTAACTTCAAATAAAATCTATCTCATTATTGCCTTAATCACCCTGGTGGTGCTGGGGGCTGCTTTTGTACTGGGTCTGATGTCCTCCAACAAGATGCGGGAGGTAATCAGTGATCAATTCAACCAACAGCAGCTCATCATTGCCAGATCCGTGGCCTCCGATATAGAGGAAAAATTTGCCTTTATTAAAAATGAATTGCATACTCTGAATCTTTCTCCAGCTATCCAATACCTGGAGGTTTCCTGGCCGAACCGCATGCAGATCACCATGGAAAATGTCAAGCCCTATGGGGTGGTGGAAATCGGTCTGGTGGAAGCTGAAGGTCCAGGGGGTAAAGATTTATCGGCTGGACAGCCAGGGCAGACAGCGCATCACCCAAGCCCCAACTGACCAGGTGCCGTTTTTTACCTGGGCCCAAGATCCCAGCCATAAGAATCAGTTTTTTATCAAACGCACTACCCTGAATATTCATGACGATTCCCAAACGCCATACCTCCTGGTGGCCATTCCCACCTACCAGGTTTCCGTGGATGAGAGTCACCCCAAGGCTTTGGGCAAGTTTTCCGGCTGTCTCTATTTTCTGGTGGACCCAGTCTTCCTGGCCCAAAAATACGCCAAGGATATTCACTCCGGTCAGACCGGGTATGCCTGGGTGATTGATGCCCAGGGAACCTTTCTATATCATCCAGAGCAGGATTTTATTGGCAGAGACGCCTTCGAGGTCCGGGAACAGAAGGGACCCAGAGTCTCTTTTGCCGAGATCAATAAGATTCAAAGGGAAAAAATGCTCACCGGTCAAGAGGGGGTCTCGTATTACTGGAGCGGCTGGCACCTGGGTTTGCATGAGAAAGTAGAAAAGTTTATCGCCTTTGCCCCTATCCTCATTGCCGGGGATAACCAAAAGTTGATCTGGTCGGTGGCCGTGGTGGCGCCCCGGACGGAAGTCGAGGGGGCCATTCATGAGGTCTATATCCGCCAGTTTCTGCTCCAGGGATTGGTCATCTCCATAATTATGCTGGCAGGTGGCGCCGGTATGTTTTATGAATCCCGCTGGTCCTCCTCGCTGGAGCAAGAAGTGCAGCGCAAAACCGAGGCCTTGAAGAAATCCAATGAAGAGCTGATTATCTCAGAAAAGCGCTACAAATCTCTGGTGGAATCAGCCGAAGACTGCATTCTAAGCGTAAATTCCCATGGCGATATCCTGTCGGTCAACCATTACGGGGCGCAATTCCTGGGGTATACGGTGCACGGCATCGTTGGCAAAACCCTGAACGTTCTTTTTCCTGACCGGGTTGGCGAGTTCCTCCAGGGGCAGATCGAGAGGATTTTCCGGGAAAAAATTGGCTTTCGAACCACCCAGGATGTAGTTCTCGGCGACAAAGAATATACCCTCAATTTTAATCTGACCCCGGTGCGGGATGAAGAAGACCAGGTCCAGAGCGTCCTGATCATCGGTCACGATGTCACTGCCGCCAAAAGGATGGAAGAACAGCTCTACCACACCGAAAAACTGGCTTCCCTGGGACAACTGGCCGCCGGCGTGGCCCACGAAATCAATAATCCCATAGCCATTATTCTGGGCTACGCCGACATGCTCCTGGAAAAAACCGAGGAAAACTCAAAAGAAAATAAGATTTTGAAAACCATCGAACGCCAGGGCAATAACTGCAAGCGGATTGTGGAAAACCTCATGAGTTTTGCCCGCATGCCCGAGGGCGTGCAATACGACACCGATGTGAACCGCAATATTGAATTGGTGTTGGAAGTGGTTCAAAATACTCTGCTCACCAAAAAAGTTGCCTATGAATTCTCCTTGGGGGATAAATTACCCCGGGTGCGAGCTGATGCCGGCCAGTTGCAGCAGGTGTTCATGAATCTGGTGACCAATGCCGTCAAGGCTATGCCCCAGGGGGGGAAATTAAGTATTACCAGCCGCCTGAACCAGAAGGGGGACATGGTGGAAGTCCTGATCACTGACACCGGGGACGGTATCAAGCGAGAGCATCTCTCCAAAATCTTTGATCCTTTCTTTACCACCCGCAAGGTTGGGGAAGGCACGGGCTTGGGTCTGTCAGTTAGTTATGCTATTATTTCAAAATTTGGCGGCAACATTTATTGTGCCAGCAAGTCCAAGGAAGAGTTCGGCGAGGGGGAAAGCGGTACGACCTTTACTGTTACCTTGCCGGTCATTGAGTCAACGGGGGGGGGAATGAACGACCAGAAAAAGCCTAGTTCCGGGAAAATTCTCATCGTGGATGATGAACCCGATATGCTGGAAATGCTGGATATGATTATCACGGATAAAACCGACCATAAGGTGGTGACGACCAATAATCCCCTGGAAGTTGGAGAAATTCTTGCCAAAGGCAATTTTAACCTGGTAATTTCCGATTTGAAGATGCCGGTTATGGACGGCATGGATGTCATCGCTGCGGTGAAAAGTCTCGACGCCGATATTCCGGTGGTCATGATAACCGCATTTGGCACTATTGAGTCGGCCGAGGAAGCAGTCCGCCGGGGCGCCTATGATTTCATCACCAAACCCTTCCGAAAAGAGCAGATATTAGTAACCATCGAGCGGGCCATGGATTGGCAACGGCTAACCCGCGAAAATCGCGAGCTCAAACGGCATTCGAAAAATTCTACCTGACCATAACTGCCTGCCCAATAATCATTTTGTCCCTGGAATTTTGGCAATGAAGAGGTAATTATTGGCCGACGGGACACTTCACAGAGGAAAATATCCCACAGGGCAACCATGCTCATCAGTATAACAGTGATCGCAGGCTAGAACAGACTAAGCAGGGCAAGCATGAATTATATCCGAAAAACCTGGCAAAGGCTTAGTGGGACCAAAGGAACGGACCAGCGCAAATCTGGTTTAGAAGAGCGATATGCTCATTTTCAGCGGCTCCTCCAGGCCAATAACCAGGTGCTGGCCCTCATGGCGGATATGGAAGAAAAGCTTTCCGGAGATTTTCTTTTTGATTTTGAATATATTCGCGCCACAGTCCAGAACCTCATCCGGGAAACCCTGGCCCTGGCAACCGCCCTTATCGGATTGGGGGGTGATCGCTACCAGGCTTTGATGGCGGCCTGCAACAGAATCAGCCAAGATATAGAAAGCATTTTAACCAATCGCCGGGAAATTCCCCAAGCTCCCCCAGTGATGTTTTTTGAGACCCTGGACGCCGGTAAAGTTGAAATGGTGGGCGGCAAGAATGCCAACCTGGGCGAGATGCGAACCCGAGTCAAAGTGCCGGTGCCCAACGGCTTTGCCATCACAAGTTATGCGTATAAAATGTTTCTGGATTATAACAACATCACCCAACGTATTACTGAAATGTTAGGTTCCTGGCGCATGTCCGACCTGGATAGCTTAGGCCGGGTGAGTGAAGAATTGAAAGAGACGATATACCAGGCCCGGATGCCGCTGGAACTTGAAACTGCGCTGCAGGAAGCCTACGAGCAGTTAGCCGCGCAAGAAAAATGTCGACCTTTCCTGGCCGTGCGCTCCAGCGCCATCGGCGAAGATCTTAGCTTTACCTTTGCCGGCCAGTATGCCACCTACCTGAATGTGCCGGCAACAGAACTCGTTGAAAGTTACAAGAAAATCATTGCCAGTCTTTTTACGGCCAGGGCTCTCTATTATTATAAAAATAAAGGATTCAAAGAAGAAGAAATGGCCATGGGGGTTGTGGTCATGCCCATGATTCGGGCCCGGGCCAGCGGAGTGCTGTTTAGTCGAAATCCCGAAGGCGATCATAGAAATACCGCTTTAATTAATGCAGTCTGGGGGTTGGGGAAATACGCCGTAGCCGGCACCATTGAGCCTGATCAGTATGTCGTGGCTCGGGAACCTTTGGGTCAGGTGTTGGAACAACAGATTCCGATTAAACCGGTTATGCTCCGTTGCCGGCCCCAAGGCGGTGTCGAAGAATTACCGGTAGCCGAGGATATGCAAGCCCGACCGTGTTTGCAGGAACGCCATCTCACCGAGCTAATGCGTCATGCCCTGACTTTAGAGAAACATTTTAACAAACCCCAGGATATCGAATGGGCGCTGGACGATGAGGACCGGATCTGGATTCTGCAATCCCGACTCCTGAAAATTCCCGAAAAGAAATCGACCACCCCTCGTCCCCGGACCGTAAGCGGCCATCGTATCCTCCTGGACAAGGGTTCGGTGGCCTATCGGGGTGTTGGGGCCGGGCCGGTGGTCATGGTGCGCCGGGAGGAAGATTTAAAAAATTTCCCGGCTGGCGGCGTGTTGGTATCCCGCCACACCTCGCCCAATTATGTGACGGTTATGCATCTCGCGGCAGCCATCATTACCGATGCCGGCAGCCCCACCGGCCATATGGCACTTTTATCCAGAGAATTTCGCGTGCCCACCATCCTCAATACCGGGATTGCCACCCAGGTTTTGGCCCCCGGCATGGAGGTTACGGTAGATGCGGATTACAAAAATGTTTACGAGGGGATTGTTACTGAGCTTTTGGAAGAGAAAGCAACTGATGCCGACGAACTGGCGGATAGTACAGTTTTTAAGACCTTAAAATCCGTTTTAAAAAAGATAATCCCGCTAAACCTTCTAAACCCTAAAGAGGCAAGCTTTGCCCCGGAGTATTGCCGCACCATCCATGACATCGTGCGTTTCGCACATGAATATTCCATGCGGGAAATGTTTAACCTCAGGGAGCATGGCAAGACCGGCGACGCCTTGGTCCTCGAGTCCGACTTACCATTTAAGGTAAACATAGTTGATCTGGGGGGCGGCTTGAAACCAGGATTACGACGCAGGGCAAAACCCGACCAGATCCGCTCCCTGCCTTTCAAGGCTTTTTGGGAAGGTGTCGCCTCCATGCGTTGGCCCAAGGCCAAACCGGAAAATATTAAAAGCATTAGTTCCGTGTTTGTCAAGACCGACGAGCAGGTGGCAGAGGGAGAAGATCCCTATCGCGATCAGAGTTATGTCCTGATTTCTGAGAACTACCTGAACTTCAGTATCCACCTGGGCTACCATTTTTCCAACGTCGAAGCTTATGTCAGCGACCAGGTGAACGATAATTACCTCACCTTTCACTTTCATGGCGGCGGTTCCACCCCGGAACGGCGGGAGCGCCGGGTCCGCCTTATTGAGGCCATTATCGACCGCATCGACCTGCAGCATCACCGCAAAGGCGATATTATAGAAGCCAGATTGTCCAAGTATCCCGCCGCCGAAATGCTAAGCCGGATAACTGTTATGGGTAAATTGACCACGTATACCAAACAACTGGACATGGTCCTCTTTTCGGAAGGCATCGTGGATTGGTACATAAAGGATTTCTTAAGAGAACATGTTGATAAAAAATAGATAAGTTAGCTGAAGGTTGACAAATAGCCTGCTGGCCTTCAGGGTGACAGATAGGGAAAGATAGAATTTATTCGGCAGGAGGTGAATCTGCGGATAACAACTCTGATGAATTCTTTTGATCGCTGAAGACGGGAAGGACAAAATAAAAATCGTTGCCGTCAGGGGTCTGATCGACCCCAACCTGACCACCGTGGGTTTCCACCACATTGCGGATAAAATAGAGGCCCCGCCCGGTGCCTACCTCACCTTCGATATTACTGCCGCGATATCCCTCTTCAAATATTAATTCTTTGTCCCTGGCGGGGATATGCGGCCCGGAGGAAAAAACATTAAACCGGACGCCGTCTTTGCCGGTGCCGAAAAAGTTTGGAATTAATTGACGGCCATAGGAAACGTACTTCCGACCCCAGGCTGCGGGACGGGTATATTTTACGGCGTTGGAAAAGAGATTGGCATAAACTTGAGCAATTAAGCCCTTGTCCACCATTAACGTATAATCTTCTTCAGGCACGCCGCCCAGACTTTCGTCAATTTCGATATTCCGCTCCTTTAATTTAGGCAGATAGAGCTCCAGTTGAGGCTGAATAATTTCGCTGCGGACATTGCACTTCCGTTTCCGCAATACCAGATGGCCTTTTTGAAAATGGCCGGGGCGGAATAGTGATTCCAGAAACAGACTGATCCCCCGGTATTGCCTCTCAAAATTCTGGCAATCTGCTTCAATGCCCAAGGTTAACTCGCGGGCTGCGGCCAAAAATTCAGGACAACTGTTGGAGGGCTCAGGTGGATTGTCCACCAGGTTGTGCAAAGCCTGGACCTTTTTTTTCACATGGCGCAAGTACAGACTGAGGGAAATATTCGGAGTAATGACGTTGTGTTCAATATCCCCCACCAAACTGTTAATAAAACGGATATGCTGGATATTTTGAGAATTGATGATCTTGTTATGCAGGGTGTATCCCAGGCGGTTGGCGTATTTTTCAAAAAAGAACTGATCACTGATGGTCAAACAGCAGGCCGGAAAAATCTCCAACATGCCGATAACCTGTTCCTTGGCAAAAAATGGCAGCCGATCCACCAGCAGGCGGTTGCCCCGTACCGGGATTACCCAGGAATCTTTGATTCCATACGCAGAATTGGAAAGGTAAATTTCTTCAGGGGCCGGAACTCGATCGTTCTGGACGCCGTCCTGACTACCGCAGACATACTCCAGGCAGCCCAAACCACTGCAGGTTAAAAAAAGGCGGCTGTCCAGACCGAAAAATTCTTTAATAACCGTGACGCAGACCCTGAAAAGATTCTCTAAAGTTTCGTATTCCTGGGCCAGGTCAAAAAAAGTTTTGATGGCGTCATCTTTGAGGGGGCCGAAATTATATTCTTTATAATTGGTTTTCTTCTCATGAATACGTTTCCGGACTACTTCCAGGTCAGGAGGATAGATCATAATCATACCTATTTTCGGCGCCGTGGCCCTACAGATTATTCCATCATGACTATAGCCCAAAAAAAAGAAAAATTCGAACAAAAAGAAGCCGGCATTAAAATTTGACGATTGCTCAACCTGATTCTAATTATTTACGAGCATACTGGCGAACACCTTGCTCATAAAGATCATTGCCCCGGCAATCATTAATGACAATGGTTGGAAGATTTTCCACCACCAAACGACGAATGGCTTCAGGACCTAAATCTTCATAGGCGATAATTTCAGCGGCTTTAATGGATTGAGAAATAAGGGCCCCGGCACCGCCGATAGCCCCTAAATAAACCGCCTTATTAGCTACCATGGCAGCGATAACCTCCGGTGAGCGTTTGCCCTTCCCAATCATGGCTTTGAGTCCCAGTTTCAATAATTGCGGGGCGTATGGGTCCATCCGATAACTGGTGGTTGGTCCGGCTGCACCAATAACCCGGCCTGGCCGCGCCGGACTGGGGCCGACATAAAACATTATCTGACCTTTAAGATCCATTGGCAGAGGCTGGCCGGCCTCCAAGAGATCTATCAATCTTTTGTGAGCTGCATCCCGGGCTGTGTAAATAACCCCGTTAACTAAAACGGTATCCCCTATTTCCAACTTCTCAACATCCTGATCGGTAAGAGGAGTAATTAATTCTACGGTGCGAGGCATATGAGGCAAGCTCCTATAATATCACTTCTTTGTGACGGCTGGCGTGACACTGGATATTGACGGCCAACGGCAGACTGGCGATATGGCAGGGCATCATGTTCAGGTGGACGGCCAGGGCGGTGAAGCGGCCTCCCAGACCTGCCGGTCCGATACCGATGTTATTGACTAAAGTCAGAAATTCCTCTTCCAGGGCAGCCTGTTCCGGGTCCGGGTTCTTAGTTCCCACTTCCCGGAGCAAGGCTTTTTTGGCGAGCAAGGCCGCTTGTTCAAAGGTGCCGCCGATACCGATACCCACTATAATCGGCGGGCAGGGGTTGGCTCCGGCTTCCTTGATAGTTTCGACAATCTTCTCTTTGATGCCGGCCAGACCGGCTGCCGGCCGCAACATGTGCACCCGGCTCATATTTTCACTGCCGCCGCCTTTGGGGACGACCATGAGCTTGAGCTTATCGCCCGGAACCACGGTAGTATAGATCACGGCAGGAGTGTTGTCCCCGGTGTTTTTTCTCGTCAGGGGATGGCACAGAGATTTGCGTAAAAACCCTTCCTGGTAACCCTGGCGCACACCTTCCTGAATAGCCTCATTCAGGTCGCCTCCGATCAGATGAACCTCCTGGCCAATTTCTACAAAAACTACTGCCAGACCGCAATCCTGACAGATGGGTATCATCTGTCGTCTGGCGATACGGGCGTTTTCCAGGAGCAGGCGGAAGACTTGTTGACCGGCGGCCGACTCTTCATACACCAGACCATGTTCGAAGGCGTGCAGCATATCTTCGCCTAATTCATAATTGGCATCCATGGCCGCCTTTTTGACGGCGGCGGTGATTTCTCTGACAGCAATTTCTCTCATATAATCATTCCGTTCCCAATACCAGTAAAGCCATGCCACGAAAAACCTTACCGGCTTCTTAAGAGCTAAACTGCGGAAAACCGCAATAGTTATTCTTCTACATCGCGTTTATAAAAATTCTTTTTGGCAGGCGGTTTGGCTGGGGGGGCGTCATCCTCATCGTCATCGTCATCAGACGCTTCATAATCAACCTGACGTTTTCGGGTTGCGGCAAACTCCGTGGCCGGCACATCTGAGAATTTCTCTATGGGTTGGTCTTTCAGGGCTTCCTGCATGAATTTAATAAAAATCGGGGCCGCGGCCTGACCGCCGGTTTCTCTGCTTCCCAAGGATTGCTCATCATCCATCCCTATCCAGACGCCGGCAGTAACAGAGGGCGTAAAACCAATAAACCAGGCGTCCCGGGTGCTGTTGGTGGTGCCGGTTTTGCCGCCTATGGGACGTTTTAACACCTGTACTCTGGTGGCAGTGCCTCGCTGCACTACTCCGGTGAGCATCTCAGTCATTATCCTGCCGGTCCGGGGATTCATCACCTTCCGGAGATTAGGCTGAGCTTCTTCTAAAATACGGCCGTCTCGATCCTCCAGCCTTTCAATGGCAATCGGGTTGGCCAATTGGCCACCGTTGGGGAAAGTGGAAAAGGCCCTGGTAAGGTCTAACAGCGTGACTTCGGAGGAGCCCAAGGCAGAGGAATAGTTGGGATAAATTTCGGTGCTGAGGCCTACGGCTTTGGCCATATTGACGACTGCCGGGACGCCGATGCTGATCATCAGCCGGACTGCGGGCAAGTTGCGGGAAAGGGCCAGGGCCGTAGCTAAGTCCATGGTACCGTAGAAAGAATGGTCATAATTACTGGGGGTCCAGGGTTCGCCGGCGCGACCTCCCGGCAGGGAAATAGGCTCATCCTCGACGGTGGAATTAGGTCCGTAGCCTTTTTCAACTGCGGCGGCGTAGATAATGGGCTTAAAGGCAGAGCCAGGTTGCCTTTTGGCCTGGACGGCTCTATTAAAGACGCTGTCCCGGTAATTTTTGCCTCCCATGATGACTCGAACTTTGCCGGTGCGATTTTCCACATAAACCAAAGCGCCCTGGGCCATGGGATCGTGATCGATACTCACCTGCCATTGATAGCGGCCGGAGGTATGATCCAGAAGCCGAACCTGGACAACATCCCCTAAACGCAACCTGGAAACAATGTTTTTCATTCCGGCCGCCGCTTCCTTATTAACCGGAACGACATTTTTGGCTAGTATACCGTATTCATTGGCAAAACGAACTACCAGAGGTTGCTGCCCTTTTTCCGACTGGACGACAACCGCGGTCTGAAGATGCCCTTTCATGGGCGGATGTTTCTGCTGATAAGCAAGTTGTTGCTGGCAAAAAGGTTCAATCTCTTTGGCGGTCAATTCTTTCAAAGGTCCCCGAAAGCCATGCCGGCTATAAAGATCCTTAAGACCGTTTTGAATGGCCTGCTTGGCACTTTTGTGGAGCTCAACGTCAGCGGCGGTGTATACCCGGAAACCGGCATTATACAGCGGGTCCCGGCCGAATTTTTCCTCCAGCAACTGCCGGACATAATCGACGTAATAACCGACATCTTCAAAGCGTTCGTGGCGCAGAGGTTTATAGGTCAGCGGCAGATTTAAAGCTTCCTGTGCTTCCCCGACGCCCACAAACCCTGCCTCCACCATACGATTCAGAACATAGGTTTGGCGTTCTTTGGCACGGGTGGGGTTGCTGGTGGGGGCATAGCGGCTTGGAGCCTTGGGAAGACCGGCCAACATGGCTGCTTCGGCCAAATTTAAGTCTTCCACATGCTTGCCATAATATTCTTGGGCCGCGGCCTCCACCCCATAGGCGCCGTTCCCTAAATAAATATGATTAAGATAAAGATTAAGCACTTCCTCCTTAGTGAGAAAATTGTCAATCCGATAAGCCAGAAGGGCTTCCCGCACCTTTCGGGTAAAACTTTTTTCGGAGGTCAGGAAAATACTTTTAACCACCTGTTGCGTTATAGTGCTGCCTCCCTGGACAATCTCGCCGGCTTTGAGATTTTCTAGAAAAGCTCGGGCTATGCCAAATAAATCAACTCCCGGATGTTCAAAAAATCGTGCATCTTCCGCCGCCAGAAAGGCCAGAATCAGATGCTGCGGCAATCGGCTGTATGGGACGATAATGCGCCGTTCGGTAAAGTACTCACCGATAAGTTGGCCGTTGCGGGCATAAACGCGAGTAATCAGGTTAGGACGAAAATCTTTGATCATGGTATAATCAGGGAGGTCCTTATTGAAGTGGTAATAGAGATAATATGCCACTCCCCCGGCAGCCGTTGCTCCCAAAAGGAATAAAATAAGAAACAGGCGTGAAATGAGACGTGACCAGGACAATTTCCGGCGCGGCGGCTTTCGAGGAGATTCTCTCCTCCGGGACTTGGGTGCGCTGTTGCTGTTATCGCTAGGCATAATTTTTTTCGACTTTAGATGTGGATAAGAACTGGCACCTCTGGTACAAACTAAACCACAGGGTCCGCTATCTAATTTAGAAATATAATTATTTAAAGTGCGTTTGCAAGTACTACGGCGGCTAACAATCTAAACTTTTTACTTTTTTTATAATATTAAGCAATTTTTTATCTTGCGCTTAGATTAACATGAAAAGCCGCAATTTTCAAATAAAGGAATAATTCTTAAAGAAATTTAATTATCAGCATGTTAATCAGCTAGGAATTTTTTTCTGGTCGGGATCTTTGGTCATGTGTTACCTATTCTACATTAATTCATGGTCTGAGATTGAAAAAATCGTCGGATTATCACCGGTGAGAGAAAATTTAATAAAGATGAGAGACTGTTATGCCTGGACAGCCCCCCTTTGAGCGCGGTAGCCTCATTGCCCTGGAAGGTATTGATGGTGTCGGCAAAACTACTCAGGCAAAGATGGTGGCCCAGCATCTGAGTCACCTGGGCTTGCCGGTGATTTTGACCTGTGAGCCTACTACCGGACGTTTTGGGCAGAAAATCCGCCAGATAATTACACATGGGCGTCAGGGGCTGACACCGGCAGCGGAATTGGAACTTTTTATGGCTGACCGCCGGGAACACGTTCAAGATATTATTGCCCCGGCACTGGCAGCAGGCAAGATAGTTATAACCGACCGCTATTATTTTTCCTCCATGGCTTATCAAGGAGCACTCGGGCTCGACCCGCTGGATATTCTGAGACGCCATAAGGATTTTGCCCCGCCGCCGGATCTGGTTATTATTTTGGAACTGCCCCTGACAGAAATCTCTCGCCGCTTACAGCAGCGCGGTCTGCCGACAAGCTTTGAACAAATTGAATATTTAGCCAAAGTTGCCGCAATTTTCGAGCAACTGGATGCACCCGGTCTGGTCCGGATCAATGGTCTGGGCACGGAATCCGAAGTAAACTCGAGAATTATAGCTATAATATCTCAATTTTTCGACTTGCCGCCAAAATATCAGTGATTTTTAAGATGATCCGGAGATAATGTCACCATGTCCTCCTCAGCGCCCGTTCCCCCTGTTGTCATTGAACAATCCGGCCAGATGCTGATTATCAAGCTCAACCGGCCCCAGGTGATCAACAGCCTGAATCTGGAAATGATCCGATTAATTCAGGCGGCCCTGGAAATAGCGAGAAAAGAGGCGAGGATTCACTTCGTGCTGTTAAAAGGGGCCGGCGAGAGAGGTTTTTGCGCCGGCGGCGATTTGAAAAATCTGGCTCTGGGCTGTACAGGCCGGGGAAGCTTGGCGGGCTGATCAATTTTTCCAGGAGGAATATGCCCTTGACCTTACTGTCCATGAGTTTCCCAAACCTGTGGTGGTGCTGGCGGATGGAGTAACCATGGGGGGAGGTCTGGGATTGGCAGCCGGTGCGGACCTGGTCATAGCCACCGAGAGCACCCGCATCGCCCTGCCGGAAACCCGTATCGGCTTTTTTCCGGATGTGGGGGCCACCGGCTGGCTCTTCACCAAATGCCCACCGGGTTACCCGGAGTTCCTGGCCCTGACGGGCTATGAAGTTTTGGCCGCAGAATGCCTGCGGCTGGGACTGGCCACGGACTTTGCCCAATCATCCAGCTTGTCCCTGATTGAAGAGACCCTGGGCAATTTTTCGCTGCCGCTCCCGAAAAACCGCCAAACCGCAGCCGCCCTGCTCCGGTCCGAAATAGAGATTTTACTGGATAAACCCAGCCTTCCAGCCTGTGAGCTTGATCAGTGGGTGGCGGTCCATTTTCAGGGCAGGAAGACGTTGCCGGATTTAATTGACTCCTTATCGACGTGCAGCTTTGAGAGCCTGGTCTGCCGGGAAGTATTCGATCATCTGGCCGAACGTTCCCCCACGGCCCTGGCCTTGACCCTCAAGCTGCTGCGCCACAATGCCGGCAAACCCCTGGTTCAGGTATTTGCTGCGGAAGCGCAGGCTGCCGCCTTTATCGTCCGACATCCGGATTATCTTGAAGGTATCCGGGCGCGACTGTTGGATAAAGATGATCAGCCTAAGTGGTCGCCGGCAACCATTGCCGAACTGGAGCCGCTGCCTCTGGATTTTTAATGCCTGGTATGAAAACCGTGAGCAGTGAGCCGAAAAGACTGGATCGATCAACAGGCCCGGTTTTGGTTTCATGCTGCGTGGTGATTTTTAAACCTGATGACTTGTCTTGCTGAAAAAGAAAAAAGGAGTTCTTATGACTAACCAGACGATTATTTTCGAAATTGATGGTCCTGTGGCCTTGCTGACCTTTAACCGCCCCGAAAAATTAAACGCTTTGAATGAAGAATTAATCCAGGAGTTCTCTCGGATTTTGGATGAAATCCGGCTCAATTCCTCTATTCGGGCCATGATCCTCACCGGACAGGGCCGGGCCTTTATGGCCGGTGCCGATGTGCGCCATTTTCTTGAGTTTGACAGCCGCAAGGCCCATGAATTCATCCGCCGGGGCCAGGAAACCTTAAGGAAACTGGAGGAACTCGAAATTCCCGTCATTGCCGCCGTGAACGGTTTTGCTCTGGGTGGAGGGTGTGAGGTGGCCTTGGCCTGCGATTTAATCTATGCTTCCGAAAACGCCAAGTTCGGTCAACCGGAGATCAATCTCGGCCTGATGCCCGGTCTGGGCGGCAGCCAACGCCTGGCCAGACTGGTGGGCAAAGGTCTGGCCAAGGATTTATGCCTCACCGGCCGGGTTGTTGATGCCCATGAGGCCAAGTCCATGGGACTGGCGGCCCGAATTTTTTCTCCGGAAACATTGCTGGCTGAATGCCGTCGGATCGCCTTGGATCTGGCAGCCAAGAGCAGATTTGCCCTGACCCGGATCAAGCGGGTTATCAACCTGGGCTTTGAGCTGGACCTTCCCAGCGCCCTGGAGTTGGAAACCCAGGCCTTTGCCCTTTGTTTCGGCTCCCCGGACCCCCAGGAAGGGGTAACGGCCTTCCTGGAAAAGCGGCCGCCCCAATTTAAAAACTGATTTGTTGGTATGAGCCTCACCTGTTTCTGAGCTATTTCTCTCTGGTAGAGAGATAGTCCTGCAGCTGCCTTTTTTCTACTACGGGGATAGGAAATTACTCCTCGCCTGACTCCACACTTTCGCGGCACTCTCATGGCTCGGCATTGACAATCTTGTCAGGCTATTTTGGCGTTATTACAATTATGTAAATTGCAAATATCGTAATATGTTGAAATAACATGATATTTAGATTGGCATTCTCTTTGCAATAATTATTTAACAAAATCATAACATTCCGCTGGTAGACCCTCCGGTTTTATACATTAACCGGAGGGTTGACAGGCAGGCGTAGTTTCTTTCAGGGAGAAAAATTTAATCGACGCCTGTTACATTTTTCGGAAAAAAGGGGGAAAAGAATGAATACAAAATGGAGAAGAAATGTCTGCTCGGCCTTAGGAATTATGGTGCTGTTCCTCATGATCGGTTTACAGCCTCTGGCAGCCCAGGAGAAGGGTGAATACCCGGGTGAATCTCCCACGGCGCCGGTGCCGGGCGCGCCCAGTCCGGGACAGCCTGCCGCCGAAGACAAACCCACCGCCAGTGCCGGGGTTGATGTCTTAAGTCAGTATATCTGGCGGGGTTTTGCCCTAAGCCGTGACAGCGCGGTTTTTCAGCCATCCCTGACGGTAGGCTACAAGGGCTTTTCCGTGAATGTCTGGGGCAATTTTGACTCGGGTGAGAATGCGCCGGCTGCTTTAACCACAAGAAAGGGAGCGAACTGGAATGAAACCGACTTCACTTTCGGTTACAGCCGCGAAATTTATAAATCCGAAAGATGGCTGAAATCCTTAACTATCAACCTCGGCGGCATCTACTATGCCTACGATAAAGTCTTGTATCCCCAGGGTGATTCGTTTGAAATTTATTATGGCCTTTCCGCCGACTTTAATATTTTCAAAATTAGGGGTTATGGCAAATACCGAGGTCTTCCATTATCCCGGCAACTGGCTGACCGTAGGTATCTCAAGAGTCTTTGAACTGCCGTGGCGTAAAGTCACCCTGGAATTAGGCAATAACTATATTTTCTTGTTTTCCCGGGATTGGGTTGCCTTTCCAAACACCCCTTTTTCCAACCCGGATAGCCAAAAAGGATTTAGCGGTCCTCTGGTCGGCCAAATATATGCGACTCTCGCCATACCGGTGCACAAATATATCACTATAGCTCCTAAAGTAGGCTTCTGGTATGGTCTGGGGGGCAATTCAACTCAGGTGCTGCGGTATGGTTCCTGGGACGGTAAACATAACCATGTATACGGCGGCGTCAACGTCAATTTCTCTTTTTAAACATCTTCTACCGGGGTTGCAGGGTCCTTCCTGCACCCCCGGTTAAAAATTTATCTACTGTGGACGCGGTGTTTCCACCCTCTCCAGGTTACCCTCCAGATCAGTAAGAATCAGCTTGCCGGAAGGCAGCCGAAAGGCCCGAACATCTCCTTCGCTGGACCGGTACATCGGCGGGACCTGTATTTCCTCGACATTGGCCGTTACCGTGTATACTTCATAGCTGCCTGTCCCCATCTCCCGGATTGAAGCCATGTCGCCCATCTTAAAAGTAACGCCCTCATCACTGAGCAATGAGGCTATGTCTTCCCGTTCAGATTTTGGAATATGAAGAATCATGTTCAACCCCTCCTGAAAAGGTTTTATATATATATTATTATGTAAAGTTATCATAGTCAATTCAGAAATTATCAAAAATTCTTTAGTTATCTATTAATTAACAAGAGTAATATGTTGGAGTTTCAGAAGAATTGCCCGACATGGTGCTATTATTAGCAATTTCAATGAGTTAATAAATTATAAATACTTGACAAACAGCTCTTAATACATTAACATTTCAGCGGTCCCCGGCGTTTTGGGAATGGCAGGTTAAGGAGTGGACATGAAAGTATTGGGAATATGGGGCAGCCCTCGGGTGGGCGGTAATACTGACGTGCTGTTGGATGCTCTTTTGCGTGGCGCCAGGGAAGGCGGCGGCGATGTTGAAAAAGTCGAGTTGCGGAAGCTGAAAATATCTCCATGCCTGGAAATTTACAAATGTCTTGAAACCGGCGAGTGCCCCATCAAAGACGATATGCGGGACCTGTATCCGAAGTTATTGGCCGCGGATGTGGTGGTCTTGGCTTCTCCCATCTTTTTCTACGGTGTTACTGCCCAGGCCAAGGCCTTGATTGATCGCACCCAGGCATTCTGGGCTCGCCGTTATGTTTTAAAAAATGATTTTCCCGGGGAGCAGCGCCAGGGGGTTTTGCTGTGCACTGCCGCTACCAAGGGGAAACATGTCTTTGTGGGCGCCAGGCTGGCTACCTATTATTTTTTCGATGCCATTAATGTCCGTTATGCCGCAGAGATATTGGTCCGGGAGGTTGACGAAAAAGGCGCCATTCTCCAAAGGCCCGAGGTTATTGCCGAGGCCGAGGAATTGGGCCGCCGCCTGGGACGGGGCGAACAGGTCGGGCAGGTTAAGGTTTTTCCCCTGGTGTAAGATATTAATGTGATTATTAACACTGGTGCCAGCATTAAATGATAAAATATAAGCTATAAATATAGTTAACCGGCATATCTCTTGATTTGGCAGAAATTCAATGCTGCTGTGTAAGCGTCTGCAATTATCTTCGCTCAACTCGAACTCTAAAATTAAGAGTGATGGTTTTAGCATAATCGAGGAGAACGGTATGGATTCACCTTTTAAGGTAGGCATGACTCACGAATTGCGGCAAAAGACCGGACCGGAGCATTCAGCCCGGAAATTTTATGCCGATCTACCGGACGCCTTTGCCACCCCTTTTCTAGTGGGGCTAATGGAAGGTGTCAGTGCCGATTTCATGGCCAAATACCTGCAACCCGGGGAACAATCGGTCGGTATCGGTTTTATTAATTTAAAACATACTGCCCCCACGCCATTAGGCATGGAGGTCCGGGTGGTTACCGAACTTACCGGCCTGGAGGGCAAAAAATTGACTTTTAAGCTGGAAGCTTTCGACGAAAAAGAAAAAATCGGCGAAGCCACGCATGAAAGGTTTATTATCAACGCCGATAAGTTTATGAAAAAACTGGCTGGTAAGGCTGGCGGTTGACCGAACCATTTCCTTATGATCTTGTCACCCTCGGTCAATTTGAGAGCGGCTGGGGGTGGGAAGGACAACTGCGGTCTTATATCCGCAAGAAATACCGGACTGATTTAAACGGCTTGGCAGGGCTCGAGCCGGCCTCGGTGGCGGCCTGCCTGGGGGCTGAACTTCTGCCGGAGCGGCCCTATGATACCATCCGGTGGGGCATGGTGCTCAAACCTTTTCGCCCCCTGGAGTTGTTTTTCTTCTATAATATTGATCCTGAGTTCGGCAATGACCTGCGGGTCTTTTATGCCCGTAAGAGCCTGGCTCTGCCCACCGAAGATGCCTATGTTTTTGCGTGGGATTATGTCGCCTTATTAGCTCGATACGGCAGGGGCGCCTTGCCGCTGACCATGCCGCCCCCCCCAGCCGCCGCCGTTGGGTGGCCCTGGCGGAAATTGACTCCCGTTCGGGAAGTGCCATGCAGCGGTTCACGCTCCAGGGACGGCAAGACGTTTTAATTCAGGTTAGCCCAGAGGTGGCGGCCACCGCCATTTTGCGGTTAGATCGCGGCTCCTGCGCCCCCATTGACGGTGGTTGGATAATCTTATGGCAGGTGCTGCCGGATTTGGCCCTGCAGGTGATGTGCCGGCCGCCTGAGCTTAAAGTCGCCTATGAAGCCGATGGCGTGGCGAAATACGGCTCAGACTTTCTTATCAGTTTTGCCTGGCTCTATTTAAATGCCTTGTTGCGGGAAGCCAGGCAGGTAAATCCGCACTTACCACAATTATCTTCTTATTTTTAGGAGGTTATGTTAAAATGAAATGTCTGCA
The DNA here is from genome assembly GCA_963789385.1 of uncultured delta proteobacterium. Lineage (GTDB taxonomy): Bacteria > Desulfobacterota > Desulfobaccia > Desulfobaccales > Desulfobaccaceae > Desulfobacca. Next base: position 51,690 of record CAWBKT010000031.1, read on the forward strand.
TTGCGAGTCCGGTCAAATTACTATCTGCTCCACTTGACGGGGTCTCAAAATCCGCTGCAAGGTTTGCGGCTATCAATATTCCTATGACGAAATGCGACAGATCCTTGAGCAATCCGGAGGCCAGGGTCCGAGCCTGAACCCGACCGGCGCGGCAAGCAGCTGCGAATTAAAACATTAGTCCGGCACCCGGGCAATAAAATAATTGCTCTGCGAATATTTGATTTTGCGCCAGATTAATTTATAATATTTTCAGACAGATAATTTATTTTAACAGCATTTGCCAGGAATATCTTTCTTGTACTCTTGATAAATTGGAAAAAGTAAAAGATATAATAAAATTTATTCGGCACGTGTTATGAGCGAGTTAATGGAGGGTTTATATGGCCCGGGTTACAGTTGAAGACTGCCTGGAGCAGGTTGACAATCGTTTTGCGCTGGTCCATCTGGGAGCTAAAAGAGTTCGGCAACTTTATAAAGGCGCTCCGGTGTTGTTGGATGAGCGGGTTAAAAATAAAGAAATCGTCGTAGCGTTAAGAGAAATCGCCGCGGGCAAGATAGGCGTTCTTAAACCAAGAAAAGCCTTGCCGGAGAGTGACGTTACCCTGCCGGAGATAGAAATATCATAGGTTCGGAAATTAACGCCGCCTCGTTCGCGCCTTTAAGCCAGCCGAATACTTCCAGATGAATTGATTGCGCCTGGGGAAGACCAGAAAGCGGCCATAGCCGTTCTTCCGCCAGGCGCAGCATTTTCTGCCGGAAATTTTCTACTTCCGCCGGGTTGTCCGTTAGCGCCTGCAGTAAGTCCCCCAAAATTTTTTGAAATTCCACCCCCAGTCGCAGCGATTGCACCTCCTGGGGATCTTGATCCGGCTGCAGGCGCCAGTCAGGCAGGTCAAAACCGGCCCGCCAGAGCGATTGCTCCTCATCCGCACCCGTTTCCCAGAGATATCGGGGTGAACTTGCCCCGGCGGCCGGCTCCAGGACCAGGGCCGCCCAGGAAGTGTTCAAATGCGGAGCCAGGACCTGCCGCCAGAATTGATAACGAACCCGGGCCAGAGCCGGATCCGGTTGACTATCGAGAAGCGACGGCGTCAAAGTGGCTTGTAAAATTTCCAGATCACTTTCTTCAGACAAATCATCTCCCAAGGTTTTTTCCAAAGCCTTTTGCTGGCCGGCCAAACGTTGCAGACCGGCTGCCTCCTCCGACAACATCTGCTCTAATTGATAGGCTAAACTCCACAGCAATTCCCGATCCGCCTCCTTGGGCAGCACCGGCTCCAGTTGGCCGCGGATAGCCGCCTGGAGATCTGTTTCATCCTGGTCCTCCTGCACCGCCAAATAATCCAGATAGGCCTGCCACTGCTTCAACTCTCCGGGATGGTAATCGCGCTTGAGGGTCTGCACATCCTTCTGCCGGGGCGGTTGCAGTAAGCTGGTGAAATTTCTATTTTTAGGCTGGTTCTCCAAAAGACCGAACTGTACATGTGGAAAATAGAAATCGAGAGCCTCGTAAAGCGCCCGCCATTGGATGACTAAGGGGAAGGCATAAAAATGCCGGGGCGGCGGGGCAAAAACTAGAGCAGTCATGGTATTCCTTTCAAATAAGATTAACCGGAAAGAGCAGGCTAACAATTTTGCAACCAGATTAAAGAAACCGATTCCCTGATTGCAATTCATTATTGCACGTACTATGTTATATGCAATAAACCTGTGACTTGCAATTTGGGAAGGAGAAAATTTTTTATGTGCCAGAGTATTCGTCGAACCTGTACCTGCGGTAAAGAAGAAGCCCAGTTTATGCATCGTGATAATATTCTTCCGGAAGCTATTCTTATGAATCTGTATTGCCCTGAATGCCGCAGTCAGGTCAATTGGGATGCCGAAACCATGACCGAAGACTGCGGCTGGGTCTTGGAATACGATATGGATGGGGCCAAATTCCTTTTTTGGAACAAGGGTGTCGTCAATGAAATAACGCCGGATTTCCTCTTTGAGGAAGGCTACTGCAGCTGGAATGGCATGACGCCCCAGGATTTGGCCGAACGGACCCGTTTGCACGCCGCTCTGGCCCCTTTGCTTAAAGAGGACCGTCTGGCTTATATCAACAAACTGAAAGAAACCATGATCAATCACGCCGGCAATTTAAAAGCGGCGGGTTGGCGGAAGGCGCAAAACATTTGAAAGTCCGGTTATGTTAATAGCGCACGCCAATGGTAACCCTGGCGGATATTCAAGGCGCCCGGGAGCGCCTGTCAGGTCTCATTATCCGGACGCCGTTGGTATATTCCAAGACCCTCAGTCGAATGTCCGGCCGGGAGGTTTTTCTCAAATTAGAAAATCTGCAAACCACCGGTTCGTTCAAACTCCGTGGTTCTCTGAATAAATTAAAACTTTTGACGGCTGCCGGGCAGACGTCCGGGGTCGTGGCGGCCTCGGCCGGTAATCACGCTCAGGGCGTGGCCTATGCTGCGGCCCTGGCCGGAATTCCGGCTACCATTGTCATGCCGGAGTGGGCTTCGGTGTCCAAGCAGGCGGCTACCGAGGGCTACGGCGGCCGTGTCGTCAGACAGGGCCAGACTTTGGCTGAAGCCCTGGAATATGCCCGCAGCCTGGCTCAGACCGGGATTACCTTCATACACCCTTTTGACGATCCCGACATCATTGCCGGTCAGGGGACTTTGGGCCTGGAAATAATCGAGGCACTACCGGAGGTGGATGCCATCCTGGTGCCGGTGGGCGGCGGTGGCCTGGCCGCCGGCGTGGCTCTGGCCGTTAAGGCTAAACTCCCCCGGGTAAAGATCTTCGGCGTCCAAAGCAGTCTGGTGCCTTCGGCCCAGGCCGCCTTCGACGCCGGGAGACCGGTGGCCATTCCCGGCGCCCCCACTCTGGCGGACGGTATCAATGTCACCTGCCTGGGTCAACACACCTACCCGCTGTTGCGCCGGCACCTGGACGGCCTGGCTTTGGTGAGTGAAGCCCAGATTGCCGAGGCCGTCCTGCTGCTGCTGGAAAAAAAGAAGATCCTGAGCGAGGGCGCCGGCGCGGTCCCGGCCGCGGCCCTGTTGCACTCCCTGACCGGACAGGAATTAGGCCGGCGCCTGGTGCTGATCATCAGCGGCGGCAACATAGACGTACCAATTCTCGAACGGGTCGTGCAGCGCGGTCTGGTGAACTCAAACCGACTGCTGACCCTGATGGTGGTTCTGCCGGACAGCCCCGGCTCCCTGGGGAAACTGGCGAGCCTGCTGGGCCGGTCCGGAGCCAACATCCTGCATCTGGCCCATGACCGGCTGGGTTTGGACCTGCCCTTGCGGGAGACCAGGGTAAAATTGGATCTGGAAACCTTAGGCTCGGCACATTGTGCTCAGATTATTGATACCTTGCAGCAGGCGGGTTATCGGGTGGAGAGACAGGCTTGAGCCTAATTATCATGTAGGGTGGGACCCGCAGGGCGGCGAAAGCCAAAGCGAAGCGCCTCCCGCCTTTTGTTAATGATGTTTCTCCTCCTTCTCATAAAACCAATATCACCAGCCCAGGCCGACCAGGAATTCCAGTTGGCGCTTCCCGGTTGGAACTATGTCTTCCCCCGGGATCATGCCGCCCATCCCGACTTTAAAACCGAATGGTGGTATTATACCGGCCACTTAACCTCTGACCGGGGTGAGCCTTTCAGCTACCAGCTTACTTTTTTCCGGGTCGGAGTGCGCCGGCCGGACCCCCGGTCCCGTTCCGCCTGGGCCCTGAATACCATTTATTTCGCCCACTTCGCCCTCACCGATATCAACGGGCGTAAATTCAGCTTCCATGAGAAAACCGGCCGCGGCGCCCTGGGGATGTCGGGTGCGGCTACGGATCATTATAAAGTCTGGATAGACGACTGGCAGGCGGAGCTTGAGGGTGAGGTCCACCATCTTCAGGCCTCTGCCGGGGAGATGGCCCTGGACTTGAAGCTGACCCCGGAAAAGCCGCCGGTAATCCACGGGGACAACGGCGTCAGCCAAAAAGCGGCCGGCGCCGGCAATGCCAGTCATTACTATTCTCTGACCAGGCTTGCCACCGCCGGGCGGCTGACCTATCAGGGCCAGACCTTCCCCGTCCAGGGACTGAGCTGGATGGACCATGAATTTTCCAGCAGCCAGTTGGCCCCCTATCAGGCCGGCTGGGATTGGTTTTCCCTGCAACTGGATGACGGCCGGGAACTGATGCTCTACGTTTTGCGCCATCAGGACGGCTCCGCCGATCCCTTTTCCTCGGGCACTCTGGTGGACCCCCAGGGAAACAGTCAGCACCTGCAACTCTCGGAGTTCACTATTCAGCCGCTTAAAAAATGGCAGTCGCCCCGGTCAAAAGCCGTCTATCCGGCCGGCTGGAAAATAACCCTCCCCCAACAGGGCTACGAGTTGGAACTTCATCCTACCGTGCCGAATCAGGAATTGATTACCTCCCGGAGCACCCGGATTACCTATTGGGAAGGCAGTGTCCGGGCCTCGGGCACCCATTACGGCCAGCCGGTGCATGGCCGGGGCTATGTGGAACTGACCGGCTACGCCGGCCAATTAGGCGGGAAATTTTAGCGGCTGCCAAGGATTTTCCAGGATTATTAACTTCTTCAAATCAGATTCTTAAACTGTGCCTCTGTGATTTTTAATTGTTTGAGTATGGCCTTGAGGGTTCCGGGTTTGATAATCCCCCTGGGCAAGGTGCTTATATACCGCCCTGCCGCATCATATACCCGTATGTGCTTCTTTCCTTCCACCACGGCATAGCCCAACTTCAAAGCCAGACGCTTTAGATGTTTGCCGGTGTAATTCATGCGGCTTGGGCCTTGGCCTGGGCTTGCTGTTCCCTTTCATACTCAAAATGTTCTTCTAAAACTTCAATGATATTATCAATGGCCTCTTGCTCGGTTTCCCCCTGGGAAATGGCCGCCGGTTCTTCCTTGCATTGCACAGTAAACCCGCCGTCCTCAAGGTCCGGGGTCAAGATCACAGTAAACGTGTGGCCGTCCACTTCAACCTTCTCCTCTTTGGGGGTTGCCAGTTTCTTTACTTCCCCTTGCAATTCTGCAATCAATTCCCCCAGGGCCACAGAAAACACGGTTTGCCCTTTTTTCAGGGTGTCAATGATCTTTTCCCTGTCCCGTTCCAGGTCCACCACAAAAAGGGTTTCGCCGTCTGTTACAAGTCGCAATTCGGCCAGGGGTGCTTTGACTTTGGAGTAATGTTTGCGCAGCCAGGCAAGGGCCTTGCGGATTTTTTGCAGGGAAATGCCATCTTCCCTTAACTTTTTCGCCACCCGCAATTGAATCAGGTCTTGAAAAGTATAGCCCCGCCGGGTCCCCTTTCCTGTAGCGCCCACAGTCGGTTTGACAACTCCGGTTTTATCCCAGTGCGATAACTGCATTCTGGTTAACCCTAATATGCTCATTACCATTTTTCGGCCAAATACTAGAGGCATGGCATTTCCTCCCTTTTTATTATTTGCCATATCACCTAAAAACATATCTGATATGTTTATAAGACAAAAAAAATAAAATTGTCAAGTGATTTTATTTTAAGAGGGGTATTAAATCGTGGGGTTTGGTTTAGACCGGGGAGTGAGCCGCCCCCGGCCTGTTCGATATCTGCTAGCTGAACCCTTTACGCCTGCAAAACCTCAAAGCGGCAACATCCCCGGCGTCATCATGGACAGGCCTCGGCCGCCTTTTTTACCTCCAGCAGCAGTTGTTTGGAAAGGTGATGCAGTCTTTGGGGCACCAGAATCAGACGGCTGAGAAAGAACAGCGGGCCGCTGAATTCTTCGATGCTGGTTAAAATAACCTCATCGCCTGCTTCCCTGAATTCAAAACGGTGGACGCCCCGGACCCCCAGCCTTTCCCCTTCCCAGACGACTTCCCGCCCCGTCACGCATCTGGTTATGTGCAGGTCAATTTTGATGGGCAGGTAATACGGCCGCAGTTTAAAAGAAAAACAGGTTCCGGCTGCCATCTCCTCGCCGGTAAGCAGGCAGCAGTCCTGACAGACGGAGTTCCACTGCCCCCAGTCGGCGAGCGTGGCAAAAACCTGCCACACCCGGCTTAACGGGGCTTGTATGGCGATTTTTTCTTCAATAATCATAGCAACCTGTTCTATCAAAAATATGATTAATCAAAATTAATCTTTTCGATATGGAAATAAGAGATTATTTATAATAACATAACGTATTGGCCCAGGCTTGCCGGCCGGTAGCAAAAATAACGTACGGTCCTCCTTTTCTTTATCAGGCAATGAATTTTAAGAAAGGTCGGGAGTGCAGGTATGTTTAAAGAAGACCGGGAAGAAAGCCAATTTACCTGGAGTATGTTGGGAGACATTGCAGCCGGGCGACCTAATCTCGGCCCCATGATGCATCTGTCGGTCTACCGGCTCATGCAATTCACGCTCAGGGATATGCTGATCCGGGATTTTGGCGTCGAAACCGTGGATCGCCTCTTTTTTGAGGCCGGTAAAAAGGCCGGGGAGGAATTCTGCCGCCACCTGCTGCCCCAAACCCGGGACATCAATAGTTTCGTGGCCGCGGTGCAACAGGCCATGAAAGATCTGGGCATCGCCATTTTTCGAGTGGAGTCGGCCGAATATGACAAAAGCTCTTTTGTCATCACCCTGGCCGAAGACCTCGACTGTTCCGGCCTCCCGGTCTGCGATGAGGCAGTCTGCGTCTACGATGAGGGATTCATCGCCGGTCTGCTGGAGGGTTTTACCGGCGTGGCCTTCAAGGTCAAGGAAGTGGACTGCTGGGGCACCGGCGACCGGATCTGCCGGTTTAATGCCGCTCCCAAATAACGTTGCAGGTTGGTCGGTCTGCCTTCTGCATGGATTTTTATTCCTTCTGCGGTAATTTGAAAGATGATATTCTAATACCAAGTTCAGGTTGGAATGTAACAATCCGAGACCTCAATTAATTAAAAATAAAAGAGTATTTTAACCGGAAACTGGAAACCGGAAACAGTATAAAATCTTCATAGATAGGAATCCACCCAATGTTTAAAGAAGAACGTGAGGCAAAGCCAGTTTTCCTGGAATATGCTGGGAGATATCGAAGCGGGCCGGCCTAATCTCGGCCCCATGATGCACCTGGCCGTATACCGGCTCATGCAGTTTACCCTCCGGGACCTCCTGATCCGGGATTTCGGCGTCGAGACCGCCAACCGAATCTTTTATGAGGCCGGCAAAAAGGCCGGTGAGGAGTTCTGCCGCAATCTCCTGTCCGACCGGGAAGATATGAACAGTTTCTGCGCCGGTGATTCAGCAGCACATGAAAGAGCTTGGCATCGGCATCTTTCGGGTGGAATCCGCGGACTACGAAAAAGGTTCCTTTGTCATCACCGTCGCCGAGGACCTGGACTGCTCGGGTCTGCCCGTCTGCAATGAGGAGATCTGCATTTACGACGAAGGTTTCATCGCCGGCCTGCTGCTGGCCTATACCGGTAAGGATTTTCAGGTGGAAGAAGTGGACTGCTGGGGCACCGGCGACCGGATCTGCCGGTTCACCGCCGTCCCCAAATAAGGTGCCGGAATGATCTCGGTAGACGAAAAACTCATCGACCAAATTACCGCGGTGGTCCATTACCTCCGGGTCGGGAAGGCGGTAGCGCCGCTGGATATTCCCGAGGAGCTGCCGGATAATGAAGTCCGTCAGCTGATGACCTTCGTTAATCGCTTTCTGGTGGAATTCTCTGCCGTTAGCGAGGCCCTGGCCCAGATGGCCCAAGGCGTGCTGCACACCCGGGAGGTGGCCAGCAAGATGACGGTGGTCCAGTCATTGAAGACGCTCCATTCCAATCTGCGACATCTGACTTACAAAACGCAGCAGATAGCTGCTGGGGATCTGGAACAGAAAGTTGATTTCATGGGCGACTTCTCTACAGCCTTTAACATTATGACCCAGCAGCTCAAGGACTCCAGGCAGCAGTTGCTGGAATTGAACGCCCAGTTGGAAGACCGCAACCGCTTCATCCGGCAAACCTTCGGCCGTTACACCAGCGACGACATTGTCGAAGTGCTCCTGGACATGCCCGAAGGGCTGAAACTGGGGGGAGAAAAACGGGAGCTGACGATCCTCATGACCGATCTCCGGGGCTTTACCGCCATGGTGGAACGGCTGGAGCCCACCGCCGTCGTCGCCCTGTTGAACCACTATCTCTCCGCCATGATCGAGATCATCCAGGAAAACGGCGGCACCATTGACGAAATTATCGGCGACGCCATCCTGGTGCTTTTCGGGGCCCCGGTGTCCATGCCGGATGCCGCCCGGCGGGCCGTGCGCTGCGCCCTGCAGATGCAGCAGGCCATGCAGGAAGTCAACCGGCACAATGCCGAGATGGGCTGGCCCGAGATCGGCATGGGCATCGGGCTGCACACCGGCGAGGCGGTCGTCGGCAACCTGGGTTCCACCAAACGCTCCAAGTACGGCGTCGTGGGACAGCCGGTGAACCTGACCGCTCGCATCGAGAGCTATACCATCGGCGGCCAGATACTGGTCTCACCCACCCTCATGGCGGCGGCCGGCGCCGGTCTCGTTCTGGGTGAGGAAATTAAGGTCGAGGCCAAAGGCATGCGGGAGCCGTTAAATTGCCGGGAATTGCTGGGCCACGAAGAGTTCCCGGAACTGGGCCTGGCGGTCCAGGAGCAGCAGTTTATTAATCTGGCGCCGCCGGTGCAGTGTTATGTTGTCAAGCTGGCGGGGAAACACCTGGATAACCAAAAACATCCGGCCACGCTCCTGGCACTGGCAGCCAACCAGGCCGTGCTGCTCTCGGCCAGCCCCCTGGCCCGGCACAGCAATATCATCCTGCGCCTGGAGGCAGAACCCGGCCAGGACCCCCCCGAGCTCTACGCCAAGGTCATCCGGGTCCTGGAGGAGCCGGAACCGGGCTGCATCCTGCACTTCACCTCGGTCTCCCCCGGCATGCAGGCCCACCTGGACCGGCTGCTGGGCAAGATGGCATAACATTGTCCCCGGTGGCACATATGAAGAGGAAATTAACCGAAGAAAAAGAGGATAACCTGCGCCCGGAATACGACCTTGGAGAATTGCTTCAAACCGGTGTCCAGGGCAAATATGCCGGGCGGTATCAAGAAGGTACAAATATCGTCTTGTTGGATGGTGATGTGGCCGAAGCCTTTCCTAACGACGAGGCTGTCAATGAAGCCCTCCGTCTCGTCATAAAATTAACTAAAGTGCCCAGGGCCCCTAAAGGCAGAACCTCCAAGCAGTCAACCCCCTGACAGCCCGCAAGGCGGGAAAGCGCCGCGCCTCCCCGCCCTTTGCTGCCTTTACACCGACGCCTCAAACTTGGCCATCATGGCCTGCATCACCTTTTGGGTGACGGCCTGACGGTCGTGGCCCTGGCGCAAACGCTCACCCAGCAATTTTCCTGCCGCCGCCGCAGCCTGCATCACCTCCGGCTGTTTGCTGACGTCCGGGATGATCTCCGGTGTAATCTTGACTCCCTCCCCCAGTAACATCCGGGGAATTCCTACCGCGCAGGTCTCGCCGTAGCCGCAGGAAAAGCAGGAAGCCGCTCCCTGGCCGGCTACTTTGGCCACGGTTTCAATAAAATTATAAGCCAGAAATTTTTCGATGTCGTCGGCCGGGGCCTGCCCCTTGGAGCCGCCCACTCCCACCGCCACTGCCAGCTTGCCCCACAACAGGTCGCCGGCCTGGTGCCGGAACTGAAACCAGCGCTCCAGCAGGGCATGGGTCAGGACATTCAAGCCGGTGTAATAATTGGGCGCGCCGATGACATAGGCGTCCGCCGCCACGATCTTCTCCCGCAGGGGTGCCAGGTCATCCTCCACCTTGCAGATGTTGTCCTGGACGCAGCCCAGGCAGGCGATGCAGCCGGAAATTTTTTTCCCTCGCAGTGAAATATATTCATATTCACAACCACTGGCCTCTAAAACCGTCTGCACCAGTCTTGCCGTGCCCGAAGCCTTTTCCGGCCGCGGACTGCCGCAAATTCCCAAGATTTTCATCATTCCTCCCAAGACATTATCTTCTCTTTAGATGTTATTATGCCGGCAGAACGTCATTCCCTGCCTGATTGAAATTAACCCGGCCTCTTTCCAGGCTTCTCCTTTACCGGCTTTTTTCGCCCTTCTCCTGTTTTTTTGCCAACAGCCATCCCGGCAGTTGGTATAATACTGCTAAGAATGACCGGCAACTTGTTATACGTTAAACAGTGTCTGCTTATTGTCAATCAATAAGAATTACTGGGGTAGCCATGTATTCAACCTTACCAGAAACATTACGGCTTCAGGCGGCCGCAGTGCCCGAGCGGACTGCCATGATTAACGTTACCGGCAACTCAGTCCAAAAAATTTCTTACCGCGAATTTTATGACCAGGTTCAGCAGGTGTCCGGCTGGCTCCGGCAGCAGGGCCTGCAAAAAGGTGACCGTGGTCTCATTATCATGGAAAACTGCCCCCAGTGGCCGGTGAGCTATTTCGGCCTGTTGCTGGCCGGGGGCATCGCCGTGCCCGTGGACCTCCAGTCCCGCCCGGAGCATATCGCCTATGTCCTGGAGCAGACTAACGCCAAAGTCGCCTTCGCCTCGGCCAGGGCGCCTCTTGCCGAGATTGCTGCCGCTCCGTCCATCCAACACCTGGTGGTCGTGGGAGACCTGTCAGGCTCCCAGGTCCAGGCGGTTCCATTTCATGAACTTTTGACCTCGCCGCCCGCCCCCGAGCTCGCCTGAACTGCAGCCGGAGGATCTGGCCTCCATCATTTACACCTCCGGCACCACCGGTCCGCCCAAGGGGGTCATGCTCACCCACAAAAATTTCGCCGCGAATTTTCAGGGCCTTGCCGCGCTGGAGGCCGTCACCCCGGCCGACAACTTCCTGGCCCTGCTGCCCCTGTTTCACACCTTTCCCTTTATGGCCGGCGTCATCCTGCCCTTTTTTTCCGGGGCCGCCGTGACCTTCATCGACACCTTGAAGGCCGAACCGGTGTTGCGCTGCCCTCAAAGAGCAGCAGGTCACCATCCTGCCGGTCACGCCCCAGGTGCTCCAGCATTTTTACCAGGGCATCGCCAAAAAAATCGCTGCTCTGCCCCTGGGTCTGGGCCGGGCCCTGAATTATGCCCTGGACCTGTCCCGGCGCTGGCGGGACGGGGGCGGCCCGGATCTCACCGGCCTGCTCACCCGATCTTTCCGCCAGGCCCTGGGCGCCCAATTCCGCTTTTTCGTCAGCGGCGGGGCCAAACTGCCCGAGGAGGTGGCCCGGAATTTTGCCAAGCTCGGCTTTACGGTGCTGGAAGGCTACGGCCTCACCGAAACCGCCCCGGTGGTCAGCATCAACCCACCCGCAGCCCCGCGGTGGGGCTCAGTAGGCACAGCCTCTGCAGGGGGTGAAGGTCAAAATTGATCAGCCCAATGCCGCAGGGCGTGGGAGAAATTCTCATCTGCGGCGACAATGTCATGCCCGGCTATTTCGCCAACGAGGCCGCCACCCGGGCCGTTATCCAGGACGGCTGGTTCCGGAGCGGCGACCTCGGCCGGCTGGACGCCGACGGCTATCTTTTTGTCCAGGGCCGGGTCAAAGACATCATCGTCCTGAGTTCCGGCAAAAAAATTTCCGCCGAGGAAGTCGGCAACCACTACCTTCAGGCCCCCGTGGTCAAAGAGATCTTTGTCCTGCCGGACTCGCGCGAGGAAAAACTGGTGGCGGTTATTTTTCCCGACTTCGAAGAATTGCGCCGCACCGGCGAAACCGATGTCCACAGCCGGGTAAAATGGTATCTGGATTTTTACTCCCAGCAGTTGGAGCCCTATAAGCGCATCCGGGACTTTGTCCTCACCAACCAGGAACTGCCCAAAACCCGGCTGGGCAAGGTCCGCATGCAGGAAGCGGCCAAAATCTATCAGGCCCGGGCCGGAAAGCTTTACGAAGCCAAAAAATCCGCCCTGGAGGAAAATCTCTCCGAGACCGGCGTGGCCTTAATCCATCTGCTCCAGGAGAAAATCGGCGACCGGGTCATTGCCCTGGACGACCACCTGGAACTGGATCTGGGGCTTGATTCCCTGGCTTTGGTGGAATTGGCCGCCGCCCTGGAAGAGCGTTTTGGCCTGGTTATCAAGGAAGACGGCTTCGCGGATATCTTTTCCGTGGCCGAACTCATTAAATTCGTCGACAGCCAGGGGCCCCGGGGTCAGGAAATCACGCTGCTCAAACAGCGTTCCTGGGCGGAAATCCTCCGGCAGGAGCCGCCCCCGGAACTGCAGGAACAGATTGAACTGGGCCATCCCTGGTGGGCCCGGCTCTTTAACGTGGGCTGTGTCTGGGTTTTAGGTTTTCTGGCGAGAGTCTTCTTCGGGTTAAAATCCCAGGGCCGGGAGCACCTGACGCCGCACGCTTCCCTCCTCTGCTCCAACCATGTCAGCTTCATGGATGGTTTCCTGATCTTCCTGGTGCTGCCCCCGGCCCGCCGGCGAGATTTGTTTTTTATGGGCACCACTATTTACTTCAATTTTCCGATTGTCCACTCGCTGGTGAAGGCCCTGCGGGTCATCCCCATCGATTCGGCCCGCCACCTCATTGATGCCATGCAGGCCTCGGCCTACGTGCTGCGGCACGGCAAAACCCTGTGTGTCTTTCCCGAGGGGTCCCGCTCCATCACCGGGGAATTATTGCCCATCAGAAAGGGTGCGGTCATCCTGGCCAAAGAACTGGATGTGCCCATCATGCCGGCCTATATCCAGGGTGCTCATGAGGCCTGGGGGCCCACCCGGGCCTTCCCCAAGCCCCATCCGGTGAAGGTCATCTTCGGCCCGGAACAATCGTATGCCGAACTGGTGGCGGCCGGCCGCCAACTCAAACCCGAGGCCCCCGACGACGACGCCGCCACCCTGGGCCTGCGCCAGGCCATTGAGAATCTGAGGTGAATTAGGAATAGTTTTGTTAGTATCCGAGCCGTTAAAGCGACTTCGGGCTTTTAGCGGCGACAAATATGAGCTTGAGGAATTGTGGCCGAAATCGGCGGCCTTTTTGTGCACCGATCTCGGTATACGAAGCCATTAGACAAAATGAACACTGCTTGTATCCCTGATCAAAAATCAGTCAAAAACTATGACCTTGACGCTCACAACTACTGGTAATCCGTAGCCTAATATGTTAGATTTTGAATGGGATAACGCCGGCACTGCGAACTTTCGAAAGCATGGCGTTACTTTTGAACAGGCCGCCTATGCTTTCCACGATTCATTCGGGATTGAGTGGGTTGACGAAAGCGCCGAATATGGCAGAGCGGATTGTTCTTCGGCATGAGCGGCGGACAGATTTTGAGTGTTGTTTACACGGAGCGCGGCGAGTGCATCCGCATTATTCAGCACGCAGGGCAACGAAACATGAGAAAGACACATACTACCGCCAGAATGCAACGTGATGGAAAGCTTATGAAGCGCAAGCCAGACGGCACTGAAGAGCTTTTGCCTGAAATGCCTTGCTCCGATGAGTGAACCGACTTAAGGCCGCTACTGCGAGCGATCCCGAGAATCCGCCTCTAACACCGGAGCGTGAAGCCCGGCTTAAACCTGTGCCACCGTCAAGACGCTCCGGCGCTCTCTCGGTCTGACACAGGAAGAATTTTCGGCCCGCTATCACATCCCCCTCGGAACGCTTCGGGACTGGGAGCAAGGGCGTACACAGCCCGATCAACCCGCCGCGGGCTTTCCTTTCTGTTATTGCCCGTGCGCCGGAGGATGTGGCGAACTTGCTGCTCAAGTGATCTCGCCTGTGCTGGAAAGGAAGTTTAAGCCTGCCGTCTTCAGATGCCTGATACCCTGCGGTCCGGCCACGATAACATCATGAGCCAGGTTCAAAAACAAACCGTGCTCTACAATGCCCGCTCGCGCCGCTAATTCCCGGGCCAGTCCCTCCAGATCATCGATGGGGCCGAACCGGGCGTCCAGAATCATATTGCCCTGGTCGGTGCGAAACTCGCCGCCTGCCGAATTCCGCCGCCTCGTCACCTCTGCCCCCAGCGAGGTCAAATACCGGGCCTGGGACTGCCAGCCATAGGCCAACACCTCCACCGGCACCGGCCACTGCGTGCCCAACCGCGGCGACAGTTTGCTTGCATCGACAACAATAATTTCCCGGCGGCTGGCCTGGGCCACAATTTTTTCCCTGAGCAGCGCCCCGCCGCCCCCTTTGATGAGATTCAACTGCGGGTCCACCTCGTCGGCCCCATCAATGGTCACGTCAATCTCCTGGGGCAGGTCTTCCGAGAGCATGGGCAGGCCCAGCTTCACTGCCTCCTGCCAGACAGCAACTGAGGTGGCGAAGGCGATAACCGGGCGCAAAGCGCCGTTATGAAATAATTCGGCGATACGTCTCGTGGCGTAGATGGCGGTGGAACCGGTGCCCAAACCGACAATCATGCCCGGTTGGATGAATTGCACCGCGTATGCCGCCGCTTCCTGTTTATAACGGGCCCTGGCGTCATCTCCGCTGACCATGCCGCTCATATCTCCTGCCTCAGTCTGGCGGCTGCCGGCGCGTCCAGGAGCCAGCGCAGTTCCCCGGAATGCGGCCGAATACTCTGCGCCGGCAGCACCACCGGCTGGTATGGGCCTGCCAGCACCCGGTGCACCACCTCGGCCTTCCCTGCCCCCGACACCAGAAACGCCACCTGGCGGGCGGCATTGATCACCACCGGCGTCAGGGTCAGGCGCCACAGGCCCGCCGCCTCTACATAGTTGCGCCATGACCCAGCGCTTCTTTTCCGTCACCGCGGCCGATCCCGGGAAGAGTGAGGCCGTGTGGCCGTCATCCCCGATACCCAGCAGGATCAGGTCAAAACCTTCCGGGGGCGGTTTTCCGGCGCCGGCCTCACCTCCAAAAGTGCGCTCCAAATCTTTGGCATAGGCCGCGGCTGCCTCCTCCGGTTCTGCTTCACCCCGCATACGGTGGATGTTCTCTACCGGAAGCGGCACCTTAGCCAGTAAGGCGGTCCGCGCCATTAAATAGTTGCTGTGTGGGTCATCCGGCGGCACACAACGTTCGTCTCCGAAGAAAATCTGCACTTTGGACCAGTCCAGGCAATCTTGATATTCAGATGTTGCCAGCCGGGCATACACCGGTTTCGGGGTGTTGCCGCCACAGAGTGCCAGAGTAAAGCGGCCGCGCGCCGCGCAGGCCCGCCTGCCCGACTCGGCGATAAAATCCGCCGCCCCGTTGATCAGACTCTCAGTGTCCGGGAAAAGGGTGATAGTGGCCATATATTAACCTGTCGGCAGTACCTATTCCGAGGTTCGCCCTGTAAAACCTGGTTCGTCAGCTTATGCCAATTTAAAATGATCGAAACCGAAAAAAGTTGCTCCGAGCAAGGCCGCCTGAGAGGTGATGGTATGAACTGGGATTTCGTCCACCAGATCAGTAAAACGTCCTTTATTCCTAAAAGCCTTCATAAACCGGCCGTCCTCCAGCCAGGGCAGAATCCGTTTGGGAATGCCGCCGCCCAGAAAAACGCCCCCGGTCGCCAGGACTTTTAAAGCCAGGTTGCCCGCCTCCGCCCCCAGGATTTCGATAAATATGTGCAACGTGGCAGCACATAAAGGGTTTTCGGCCGGCTCGTTTAACGCTGCCTGGACAATGAGCGGGGTCGGATCAGCCGCGGCCGCCAGTTTGGCGGCAAAACCGGGCGGTTCGGAAATATGACAACTGTCTCGCAGGAAGGCATAAATATTAGGCAAACCCTGTCCCGAGCACACCCGCTCATAAGACACGTGTCCGAATTTCTTCTGCAAATAGCGCCACAAATCCGCCTGGGTGTCGTTGACCGGGCTGAAGTCGGCATGACCGCCTTCGGAAGAACAGGCAATATACTCGGCGCCGTTCCAGATGAGAAACGCTTCACCTAAGCCCGTTCCAGGGGCAATCACGGCCATGGCGCCCTGAAGTTTTTTCTTGCCGGGATTGATGGTATGGATATCATCTGTCTGCAAACGGGGCACGGCATAGGCAACGGCTTTCAGATCATTTAACAGCGCCACTTTTTTAAGATCCAGGTTATGTCGCCAAAGAGATCTCTGACAGCGCCCAGGGGAGGTTGGTTAGCCGGGCCTGCCCCTCCAGCACCGGGCCGGCCACGTCAAAACAGCCGTACGTCGGCCTTTTCTCGACCTGGCTCAGGAACGTGTGCACCACTGCTTCTAAATCGGGAAAATCGCCGCTGCGAAATTCCGCCTGGGCAATCGGCTGACGGGGGCCCTTCTCAGGGTGATACAGACCCAATAACGTCTTTGTCGCGCCTATGTCCCCGGCTATCAGCATAAGCTCAGATCCTCCTCTTCACCCTCGATCATTTTTAAACCTAGCTTAAGGTCGAGCACAAAGCATGACATTTTTCAGAAGATCCTTTAATGTCTGCTCAGCCACTGATTCCTCGATCGAGGACATAAGTCTTCCCTTATCTTAAAGAATCACGACTCTTCCAGAGTCCGTATGATCGTCTTTATGTCTTGGTAGTGAGTCTCGACAAACCGGACACTTGTGTTTAGCTCTCCGAGTATTAATGGGATTTCTGGTTCTTTCAAATCTATTATCGTATTTTTAAATAATTTTTTTGCCAATTAGAATTATATTGCTTTTAGGAGATTAAAGAAATTATTTTATTTCTTTTTCCCTTATACCCTGCAAGATTTCATTTTTTCTGGCACTACCTTCAGAGCTGCAAAAATAGTATGTCACTACTGTCGTGGCGATGGAGGACAAGGCCCCAATGACCATGAACAGGACCTTTTCGTTGGCCCCGTCCACCTTCAGAAAGAAGGACAGGGCCTCCGGCTCAATGAGCTCTAAACGCTGGAAAGTAATCAGCCTCTTTCAATTTCTCAATTGCTAAAGGATCTGTTAAGAATTAAAATGTAGGCAGTCAGGAAGGCAGCTAGGAAACGAGGAAACATGCTTGTCTTTGAATGGGACCCAGAGAAGGCTAAAAAGAACAAGCACATTCATGTGGTCACTTTTGATGAGGCGAGCACTATTTTCGTTGATGACTTATCGTTATTAATTTATGATCCTTTGCATTCCGAATTCGAGGACAGATTTATTATCATTGGAAAATCATTTAAAGATCGGCTTTTGGTAGTTGTCCATGTGGATAGAGGAGATCAAATCAGGATTATAAGCGCCAGAAAAGCGACAAAAAAAGAATGGGAACAGTATGAAAAAAATGCGAGATGATCCGGATCTGCTGGA
Source organism: uncultured delta proteobacterium (assembly GCA_963789385.1). GTDB lineage: Bacteria > Desulfobacterota > Desulfobaccia > Desulfobaccales > Desulfobaccaceae > Desulfobacca. Next base: position 68,934 of record CAWBKT010000031.1, read on the forward strand.
AGAATATGATTTCAGTGAGGGAATTCGGGGGAAATACTCTAAGAGGTATGCCCAAGGCACTAACGTCGTTATTATTGACCCGGAGATAACAGAGTATTTCCCAGATGCTGACTCGGTTAACCAGGCCTTAAAATCCTTGGTTGAAATCATCAAAAGACAAAAGAAACTTGCCTGACAAATCACTCCACTTGGCTCAGCTTGCCCAACAACTTAACTAACAAGTGCTGACCGTTGATAACACTCTCTCGAGATTGATATAATTGGTCGGGACGGGCGGATTCGAACCGCCGGCCTCCTGCTCCCAAGGCAGGCGCGCTAACCAGGCTGCGCTACGTCCCGATAGTTGTGGCAGGTTGAAAGAGCGTGGGTTCCTCGCGGAGGATCTCCGCCAGGGTTGAATGTAATTTTTTCAGGGCCATGGGCCCGGTGGCTGATACGGTTCTTGGTTTCCAGTCCCACCTCCGCCATGGTGTAGTTGTATTCCGGCAGCCAGAAGACCGGGTCGTAACCGAATCCGCCGCCTCGCCCTGCGGCTTCAGGTTGATAAAACCCTCGCACGTCCCCCGGGCCACGGCCGTCCGTCCGCCGGGGAAGGCCACTACCATGCAGCAGACAAAACGGGCCCGACGCTCCTCCCAGGCAACCCCGGCCATCTCATCCAGCAGCTTCCGGTAATTATCCGGGTCCGTGGGCCGGGCCGGCCGGTGCGGTCCGACGCATACCTGGCCGAAAATACCCCCGGCCGGCCTCCCAGGGCCTCCACCTCCAGGCCCGAGTCGTCCGCCAGGGCGGCGCACCCCGTGCAGGCAGCGATGGCCCCGGCCTTCTTGGCCGCATTGGCCTCAAAGGTGTCCCCGTCTTCGGCCACTTCCGGGCAATCGGGAAAATCCGCCAGGGTCTTCAGCGTCATTCCCAGTTCCGCCAGCAGGAGGCTGAGTTCCCGGATTTTGCCGGGATTAGCGGTGGCAATTACCAGGGTAGGGGCATCCATGGCTTGAGCGCCTCCTCCTGGGCCTGGCGCAGTCTCTTCAAGGCCGGCCCGGCCAGCTCCAGCATCTCCAGCACCAGGGCCGGTGGAAAAGAGCCTTTTTCCCCGGTAGCCTGCACCTCCACCAGTTCACCCCGGCCGGTGACCACATAGTTGGCGTCAACTTCGGCCCGGGAGTCTTCCTGGTAATCCAGGTCCACCAGAATTTTGCCGTTCACCCGGCCGATGCTCACCGCCGCCACCTGGTCCAGCACCGGCACCGCCTCGATCAGTTCCCGGCGCTGCAGCCCGGCCAACGCCTGGCAGAGGGCCACAAAGGCCCCGGTAATAGCCGCGGTCCGGGTGCCGCCGTCCGCCTGCAGCACGTCGCAGTCCATGATGATGGTCCGCTCACCTAATGCCGCCAGATCAACCACGGCCCTGAGGGACCTGCCGATGAGCCGCTGAATTTCCTGGGTCCGGCCACTCAAACGGCCGCTGGCCGCGGCCCGGGGCCGCCGGGTGTGCGTGGCCCGGGGCAGCATGTCATACTCCGCCGTGATCCAGCCCTGGCCGGCATTGATCAGAAAAGGCGGCACTTTCTCCTCCACCGTGGCGGTACAGATCACCCACGTCCGCCCCAGGTTGATCAAGGCAGAACCCTCGGCCAGATTTAAATAATTGGGGGTAATCTTCAGGGGCCGCAGTTCCTCGGGCCGCCTTCCTTCAAACCGGGTCATAGAGTTTAATTTCGTAGAAAGAATTATTTTTCAATTTTTTTAACTGAAAACCGAAAATTTTTTTTGACACTCAGTCACTAAGTACTCAAAACTATTTTAGCGACTGCCGCACCGTGTCATTCACCAGCTTGAAGGTATCCTCGAAATTGGTGGTGGAAATTCTGCCGATTTCGATAAATTTGACCATAATTTCTTTGGTCACCTTTAAAATAAGCTCTTCCTGACCGGATAGGCCAGCTTCCTTGGCTTTGCCCCCACCCATGGGATTTTCCTCCCAATTTTCTCTCAGATGCGATATAATACATAAAAATTGCGGCGCCGGCAAATGAAACCCGCCGGTCAGAAGAAGGCCGCAACGACCGGCGGGCCGGTTAAGAAGAACCGGGTCACAGCCCTCCTTGGAGGGTTATTGTAGAGAATTTAACGGCATAAGGCAAGGCAATTCCATGAAACGGATCGGTATTTTACCTCCCGAAGTGGCCAGCAAGATCGCGGCCGGAGAAGTCATCACCCGCCCGGCCTCGGTCGTCAAAGAGTTGGTGGAGAATGCCATCGACGCCGGCGCCCGCAGTATCAGCGTCGAGATAGACGAGGGCGGTTGCCGCCGGATCCGGGTCACCGATGACGGCTGCGGCATGTGGCCTGAAGAAGCTCCCTTGAGCCTGCTCCGCCATGCCACCAGTAAACTTAAGCACGACGGTGACCTGCTCCACCTCAAGACCATGGGTTTTCGGGGGGAGGCCCTCCCGTCCATCGCCGCGGTCTCCCGGTTCGAGGTCTGCACCCGCAGTCCCGAGCTCGAGGTCGGCTGCCGCCTGGCGGTGGCCGAAGGGGTTGTCCGGGAGAATACCCCCTGGGCCGGCCCCGCCGGCACCCAGGTCACCGTCACCGATCTATTTTACAATACCCCGGCCCGGCGCAAATTCCTGCGCAGCCCGGCCGCGGAACAGGGGCAGATCCTGGAGTTGCTGCGCCATCTGGCCCTGGGCTATCCGGAGATTCACTTCCTGGTCCAGGCCCAAGGCAAGACCCTGCTCCAAACCCCCTCCCACGGCAGCCTGCGGGAGCGGCTGGCGGTTCTCATGGGGCCGGAATTGGCCGAAAAGATGCTGACCCTGGATCTGCCGGGCCATGGGCTCCGGGTGACCGGACTGGTCTCCAGCCCGGATCACAACGTCGCCACAGCCAAATATCAGTTCCTCCTGGTCAACCGCCGCATCGTCAGCGATCGGCTGCTGGCCGGGGCCATGCGCCAAGGCTACCAGGGGCTGCTGCCCCGGGGGCGCCACCCGGTTTTTGTCGTGCACCTGGAGGCCGCGCCCGAGCAGGTGGATATCAATGTCCACCCGGCCAAGGCCGAGGTCCGTTTCAAGGACAGCGGCCGGGTCTACGCCCAGGTTTTGACCGCGGTGCGCCAGGCCCTGGAGCCCGCCCAGCTTCCCGGCCGCCAGGAGTTCGCCTCCGCCTGGCAGGCCATTCCGGGCCTGCAGGTTCAGGAACCCAGACCGGCTGAGCTGTTCGGCGAACTGCCGCCGCTCCCCGTGGGAATCTTCCCGGCCGCCCTCCGGCCGGTCCCCCTCCCCGAGCCCGGACCTGCCGAGGCGGTCTGGCGCTTTGCCGACCTTACGGTCCTGGGGCAGCTGCAGGGCACTTACATTCTGGCCCAGGCCCCGGAAGGCCTGCTCATTATCGACCAGCATGCCGCCCACGAACGGGTCCTGTACGAGTCACTCGCTACTGCACCTGAAACACCCGGTCCCCGGCAGACCCTGCTGTTTCCCCTGACGGTGGAACTGGACCCGGTCGCCGCGGCCTGGATTGAGACACATCTGCCCGAACTACAGGCAGCCGGTTTTGAGATGGAGCCTTTCGGCGGCGCCACTTTTCTGCTGCGGGCCGTGCCGGCCTGCCTGGCCGATCTGGATCTCGCCTCCCTGGTGCCGGAAATGGTGGCCGAGTTGGCGCCCGGGCAGCACGACCTGGACAATGAGCAATTACGGCGCCGGCTGCATCTCATCATGGCCTGCCGCGGAGCCATCAAGGCCGGGCAGCGCTTGAGCCGGGAGGAAATGCACCATTTGCTGGTCCAGTTGGATGCCGCGGCCGTCTCCTCACACTGCCCCCACGGCCGGCCGCTCTGGCGCCTTCTGACCATGCCGGAAATCCGCCAGAACTTCCGCCGCCCCCGCCACTGATACCTGGCTGGCCCTAAGTTTTTAAAAGTCCGCCTTTCCCAAAGGGGGAAACAGGGGGTTTTTTTGCTGTTAAAATAGATCCAGGTAGGCAATCAGAGGCTGGTTAACTCGTCCCGGCAAGGGCTGCTCCTGGCGGAGGCCGTCCCGCCAGCTCAGGCGCCGGTCGGCCAGGTGGTAGGTAAAATCCAGTTGCGGCCCGGCCAAAAGCACCGCCCCCCGGCGATTGTAGTGATAGCCCTCCAGCCATGGCAGCAGATGCCCGCCCAGGGCCGGGAAGCCGCTTTCCTCGGCCTGCCCGGCCAGGATACCCATAATGAGGCGAGGCTCCTTGATTAACTCTCTGGCCCACAAGGCCAGGTGATACTGCAGGAGCGGCAGGTCTCCGGGATAGAGGGACAAATAATCCCACAATGCCAACTGCTGCAGGAGTTTGTGCTGCTCCTGAGCCACCTGGTTTGCGGTTTTGTGGGTATTTAAGGTCTGGGACAGGGTGACGTTTTCCTCTACGGTCAGGCGGGGCAGCAGGGATTGAAAAGGGGAAACGAAGGCCAGGCGCCGGCGCCAAGGGTAGAGGGCCTGCCGGGACAGAGAAAACAGGTCTCTGCCCCAGTGGAAGATCCGGCCCACCGCCGGGCGGCGCATGGTCGCGGCCAGCCGCAGCAGGAGATCGGCTTCCCGGATAGTTACCCCCTCCAGCAACACAAATTCATGCAGGCCCACGGCCAGGGAAACCGGGTCCGGGAAAAAATCGGCCAGTTCCGGGGCCGATACCTTCTCCAGCAGCAGGCTGGTCTGCAGCAGCCCCCGGGGCACCCCTTTTTCCGGCTCGACCTGCGGCCCCTGCTTATTTTTCCGTTTTCCAAACATGAAAATTATTATATCCTCTTCCCCATGAAAGGATCAAAAATTTCCACTAAAACGTCTTATTTCGGAAGTATTTTTCTCAAACCTTGAAACTTTGAACTTTGAACTCGATTATGCAGACCGCCGTCATCCAAATGCAGAGCACCCGGGACCAACAGGACAACTGTGCCCGGGCTCGCCGGTTAATCGACCAGGCCGCCCACCACGGCGCCCGGCTCATCGCCCTGCCCGAATATTTTCTCGGCCTGGGGACGCCGGCTGACATCGTGGCCCAGGCCCTGGCCCTGGACGGCCCCTTGCTGCAGGCCTTCCGGACTCAGGCCCGGCAACTGGAGATCTACCTGCTGCTGGGCGCCATGCCGGAACGGGCCCCGGAACCGGACAAGGTCTACAACACCTCGCTGCTCCTGGGCCCCGAGGGACAGATTCTGGCCCGCTACCGCAAGCTGCATCTTTTTGAAATTAATATCCCCGGCCAGGTAACCTTCCGGGAATCGTCCTACATTCTCCCGGGCCGGGACACGGTGGCCATCACCCTGCCGCTGGAGCAGTTCACCGTCGGCCTGGCCATCTGCTACGACCTCAGATTCCCGGAACTGTTCCGGGGCCTGGTGGACCAGGGGGCCGAAATTATTATCGTGCCCGCAGCCTTTTCCCAGGTCACCGGCAGGGACCACTGGGAGACCCTGCTCCGGGCCCGGGCCATTGAAAACCAGGTGTATATCCTGGCCCCGGCCCAGTCGCACCACCCCGACCAGAGCCTGAAAACCTACGGCCGCTCCATGATCGTCGATCCCTGGGGGCTGATCCTGGCCCAGGCCCCCGACCGGGAGGAGATCATCTACGCCCGCCTGGACCGCCAGTATCTCCTGCAACTGCGAACCGAACTCCCCTGCCTGGCCAACCGCCGTCTCTAACCTGACGCCTCATCCGCCTGGATTTTATCTCTAGATTGGCAAAATGTCGGGTAGCAAACGAAAAAAGATTTTACTGAAAATTGCCAACCGAAAATTGAAAACCGGTTTTACGTAGCCGCCGGCCCGGCGGTCAGATCTATGATCTCCATCCGGTTGTTGGTGTCAGGCCGTTTCCGGGACGGGCCCTCGGTGAGGATCGCCAGGTTTCCCTCCATTTCATGGGCCTGCAGCCAGTTGCGGATAAAACTATTCCAGTCATCCGGGTGGTCCGGCTCATACACCGGATAGACGCCGTAGCTGAATTGCAGGCGCTGGCAGGTAGTCTCTTCGGAGCTTACCGCCACCGTCCATTTCGGCGGGTGAAAGCGGGCCAGGCTCGCGCCGTGGCCCCGCTGCGGGTGGGCACAAAAATGGCCGCCGGCGAAATCAGGTCCAGGGCCGATTCGACGCTGAAGGCGATGATATCCGGCAGGTGATTTTGGCTCCGGACTCAAACGGGTTGAGGATTTCCCGGGCCTGGTACCCGGAACGGTGCGGTTCGATGGCCGCAGCGATCTTTGCCAGCGTGGTCACGGCCTCCACCGGAAAAAACCCGGTGGCGGATTCCGCCGACAGCATGACGCAGTCGGTGCCGTCTAAAATGGCGTTGGCCACGTCCGTGGCCTCGGCCCGGGTGGGCCGCCGGCTGGCGGTCATGGACTCCAGCATCTGGGTGGCGGTGATCACCGGCTTGCCCAGCACATTGGCCTGGTGCATCAGTTGCTTCTGGATCACCGGCACCTGCTCGATGGGGACTTCCACTCCCAGGTCACCCCGGGCCACCATGATCCCGTCAGCAGCCCCAAAGATCTCGTCCAGGTTATCCAGAGCCCGGGAACGCTCAATTTTAGCAATGACAAAAGGAGCGTAGCCAAGTTCCGCCGCCGCCCGGCGCAGGGCTTCGATGTCCGCCGCCGATTCCACGAAGGATTGACTGACTGCATCCACTCCGTGCTTCAGGGCAAATTCCAGGCAGTCCCGGTCATGCGCCGTGAAGGCATTGATTCCCAGATTGATGCCGGGCAGGTTCAGCCCCTTGCGGGAACGCAGTTCTCCCCCTACTAAGACCTGGCACGTCACGTCATTGCCGCTAACCTTCCGGACTTCCAGTTCTATCAGGCCGTCGTTCAGATAAATTCTGTCGCCCGGTTTGACGACCCGGGGGAGCGGTTCAAAAGAAACGCTGACCCGGGAAAGATCTCCGGTAATCTCGGCGGTAGTCAGAATAAATTCCGCCCCCGCCGTTAATTCTACGGGTTCTACCGCCAGGGTGCCGATACGTATTTTAGGGCCCGGCAGATCAGCCATAATGGCCAACCGGCGGTCCACAGTCCGGGCGGCCTGCCGCAGATCTGCAATCACCCTGCCGTGGGAGGAGAAATCTCCATGGGAGAAGTTGATTCTGGCCACATTCATGCCGGCCAAAAGAAGCTTGTGCATAACTTCCCGGGAATTGGAAGCCGGCCCTATGGTGCAAACGATTTTAGTCTTGTGATCAGGCAGCGTCATGCTCGTCGTCCCGTCAGGAGGTGAAATTTATCAGATATACCTTCGCCTCAGGAAAAATGGCTTATTTAACATCCTGAACGAAGTGAAGGATCTTGGCCTGCTTGGAACATGAGATTCTAACGACTCTCAGAATGACCTGGGGAAGAAAAATTGAATTTTCCAAGAGTTTAACATATTTTAATAAAAGAATAATAAGCTAACATTTGTCTTTTGTTTGTCAATGGTAATTGTCCGCCCTAATATTTGGGCAATAACAGAAAATTGTACGGGGCCGGTATCGGTGCAGCCGATAATGTTACCCGGGACCCGATGTTAATCGGTAAGGATTTAGTAAAAATAAACAATATTTTAATATACCATAGCTTTTTAATTTAGATAGTGATACAATTGCAAAATCTTTATGATCTTAACTACATGGAAAAACACCACAGCTGCCTGAACACCCGTGCGGTGATAGATTATTTCCAGGAAAATTTTCCCGGGGAAACAGGGCAGCTTATTGCCGGTCTGGGACCGGAAATTGAGGCCTTGCCCGATCCGCAGGCCTTTTTAACCGAAACCAATAATTGGGTCTCCAGCGATGTCATCATCCGCCTGTTTGAAAATGCCAAAATCATTACCGGCGACGACCGCATCATGCTCAAAATCGGCATTGACTCTTCTGCCCGCAAAAAATTTAGCTATATTCAGCAGATATTGCTTTTTGCCTATCGCAATCCCCGCCGCAGCCTGAAGCGCATCCAGGCCATTAATGAAAAATTCGCCAAAAATAAAACTATTGAAGTGGTGAAAACAACCCGGGACAGCGTTATTTTGCGCCTCCATTGGTTCCCGGACATCCCCACTACCAAGGATTTCTGCTTGTTCAACCAGGGCGTCTACACCGGCTGCCCGCGGTCTGGAATCTCCCTTTTGCCCAGGTTCAGGAAACCAAGTGTTATTTCGAAGGCGATGACTACTGCGAGTATCATTGTAAGTGGGAGATAAAATCACTGTTCAAGACCCTGACCGAGGTT